>NBMI01000351.1 GCA_002085445.1 Candidatus Parabeggiatoa sp. nov. 2 | reverse complement strand
ATATGTGTCAAACAAGGCGTGGACATTATGTTTGATGATGATCCTGATGTCGTCTTAGCCTGTCATAAACGCGGCATCCACGCCATTACTGTCAGTGAATTTATATATAGATTCAAGATAGATAAATAAAAATACGGAACCGGATTGTATATAAGAAGGGATTTTAGAAACGAGCATAAAATCACGTCAGTCAACTTTTTTAAAATACAGCAATGAGAAGGGAATAGCTAATTAATGCTCGATGATCAAGTTTTTTCGTGCGCCCAAACGCCCAAGGATTGTTATAAAAAATGATTTCAAAGCGGATTTATCGAAACGGTACGAATTCGATTTAATTAAGCTTCTCTAGCTGAAATCAAATCGTTCCGAGGAACGCTATTCAATCAACAACTGCTTTTGAGAAGAAAAATCGAGAGTGATTTTCTGCCAATAACTACAAGGATTGTATATAAAAAAGGATTTCAAAGCGGATTTATAGAAACGGTACGAATTCGATTTAATTAAGTGAATCTAAAATCCCTTCTTATATACAATCCTTGTGCATTGTCAGACTAAAAACTTGATCATCGAGTAATGGAGATTTGATTTCAGGCACGTTCGCGTCAATTTTATCGTCATGGCTAAGTTATTTCGCCACCCCCGAATATGAAAATCCGTTTATTTCGCGTATCCGTTGTACTAGATGTTATGGGTATTTTCACAGTAACTCGAATTCGTTCATTGCGATAAATGAACGCAAAGAACCCATCCTTTTTTTATAACAATCCTTGGGCGTTTGGGCGCACGAAAAAACTTGATCATCAAGTCTATTTCTCCCAGCGTCGAAACAGAAATGACAAAGTCCTGTTTTTTTGGAATGCGCCCGACTATCCCTTCACGGGAGAGTATCCGTTTCAGCTCAAACGTTATCAAACAAGTTGTCATTTATACGGAATGTACTTAAAATCCGTGAAAATGACTCCCAATGTAATCTTTTCATTTTTCACTTTTCATCGATATAACATGCCAATACAAAAAGTAATGATTCTTTCTCATGAAAGGGCGGCAATGTTTAAGGCAGAGTCAAAAGACAAACCCATTTATTTTATTAGGATATTTAATAGTCCTGACTTGTCAGCATTAGTTCCTTATGCTGAACTCAACTACCCGGAACAATTTAAAATAATCCGATCTTATGTATTTGATGATATCTCTCAGTTTACAGATGACAGCAACGAACTGGCTTTATTTAATGATGAAATAGCAGAAAGAATTATCACCGATTTTGATAATGAAGGGAAAGATTGTCAAACGCTGTTAGTTCATTGTTGGGCTGGAAAAAGTAGAAGTCCGGCGCTGGCAATTGCATTGTCTGAAATTTTTCATCTCCAAACACCAGAGCAAATTGCGGACCTGAAAAAACAGTTTTCTATATACAATAAAAGGGTATATCACACGATGTTGGACTTCAATAAAAGCGATTCCAATCGTGAAAAAGAAGTCTCACCGTCTCCTCATTTCCTTGAAGAAGCTGAAATGAGAGAGAAAGATATTCGCGTAGCGGATGATTTCCAATTTGCGTCTGCCAAAATCGCTCAATATACCACTGATGATTTGGCTGAGAGCTATCTGAACAATTATCAAAAAATGCTGAAACCAATTAAATTGTTCCTAGTGCATTACGCCTAAATTTATTGTCACAAAAGCCACCTTTATGGGTGAAGGCGGAGAAAAAATTGTCCTAAGGGTGACGGCTACGATTAAAGAGAGCGATGAGAACAATCAGGGAAAGCTTCTTAAAAAACCATATCTATTTAGTTTCAGTAGGCGAGTTTGTAGAAGGCTTGGATGTAGGTGAGATACTTGAACGGGAAAACTATGATATTGGGTTTAAAAAAAACGTGATTATGGAATCCGCCAAAACGCTGGCACGAACTTGGTTATTGTCACTGAAATCAGAACAAGCCCATGAGAATCAGCCCGAAAAACGAGTGGGGTTGAAAGCAGGTCAAAAAAATATTGACAAATATTCCCAATCATGTAAAAAAATTGTGAAACTTAGCGATTGGGCTAAGTCACAAGGTCTCTCATACAAAACGGCCTGGCGCTGGTTTAATGAGGGAAAATTGCTAGTGCCGGCAGAGCAAATGGCTTGGTAACGATTTTTGTTAAAATGGAAGAAAATAAAACTAACCTTTGTGTTGTTTATGCTCGTTTTTCTTCAAGTGATCAAAAATCGGAGCTTGACCGACAACTGGCAACAGTGGTTACAGCCGTGACTCAACAGGGATTTACCGTTTCAAAGATCGTGACCGAAATAGGTTCTGGTTTGAATGGCCATCGCCCTAAACTCAAACGATTGTTAAGTGATTCCTCAGTCAAACAAATCGCTATTGAACATAAAGACCGATTAATGCGCGAAAGGAGACGAATATGTGGAATCGGCTCTACAATCCCAAGGTAGAAGCATAATCGTTATTGTAAAGAAGGAACTAAAGGATGATCTTGTAGAAGATATGTCTGATAGCCGTCGTGACGTCATTATGTGCGAGGCTTTATGGTCGGAGTAAAGCTAAAAACAAAGCCAAAAAGGCGTTAGAGGTCATTAAAAATGACAGTGACACTCAGCCATAAGATTTGTTTAGACCCAACTTTTAAACAAGAACAATACTTCAAACAAGCTTGTGGCATTGCTCGTTTCACATGGAATTGGGCATTAGCAGAATGGAAGACTCAATACGAAGCTGGTTTAAAACCTTCAGCTTTGGCGCTCAAAAAACAATTTAATGCGATTAAACCCATTGACTTTCCTTGGATGTACGACGTGACTAAATACGCGAGTCAACAGCCGTTTATCCATCTGCAATCGGCATTTAATCGTTTTTTTCAAGGGACTTCTCGTTATCCACAATTTAAAAAAAGGGGGCATCATGACCGTTTTTACATTGGCAATGATAGCATTAAATTAGAAGGCCAGCGAGTTAAGTTTCCAAAACTCGGCTGGATCAGAATGCGAGAGGCTTTACGGATTGAAGGAAAGGTAATAAGTGCCACCGTTTCTAGTAAAGCAAACAAGTGGTTTGTCAGTCTGAACGTTGAATTAGATCAAACACCCAAGTCATGCGAGAACCAAGCTGGTGTGGGTGTTGATCTTGGTGTGAAGACTTTAGCCACGTTGTCAAACGGGGAAACTTTTGAAGCACCTAAACCTTTCAAAAGATTTACTAAAAAACTGAAACGAATGCAACGCTCTTTGTCGCGTAGAAAAAAAGGCTCACAGAATCGGCACCGGCTCAGACAAAAGATAGCAAAGGTACACGCGAGAATAACAAACCTGAGACAAGATTCACTTCACAAGTTGACCAGTTATTTGACTGACAATTTCACTGGCATTGTGATTGAAGATTTGAATGTTAAAGGAATGTTATCGAATCGGAAGTTATCTGGTGCCATAACCGATTTAGGATTCTATGAATTTCGGCGACAACTTGAGTACAAATCCAAATACAAAGGTAATTATCTTAAGATTGCTGATAGATGGTTTCCTTCTTCTAAGGCTTGTTCCAAATGTGGTCATAAGAAAGAGCAACTCAAGTTATCCGAACGTGTTTACCATTGCGAAGCTTGTGGTCAATCGCTTGATCGAGATTTGAATGCGGCTATTAACTTAAAAAACCTTTTATATTAAGCTAAGTTAAAATACCGGGAGTTCCTCGGAAATCAACGCTTGTGGACAAGACGGCTCTGTTACAGAAATCTGTGACAACCAGCTTGGTTGAAGCAAGAACCAAACCTTGGATGAGATATTTGTCCATAAATTGGAGAACGGAAGTGTCATAGCGGATTTGCACGACGGACAAGTCGTTTTTTTAAGCAAACGATTAAATCATTTTATGAGAGTTGTGATGATCGACTTTGGGGACATCATGTACATTGACAGGATAAGATTTACAAAAGCCTTAATCACTTTCATCGAAGGAGAATTACAGAGAATAGGCCTATCTCACAGCCAAAAAGACTTGGAATTTATTATCAATGGGCTATTAGAAGAAATCGATAATACAGCCAGCATGATTGAACCACATTTTCTCACCGAAACGGAATTTTGTCACGAAGCCGCTCAGTTTCGGAGCCTTCTGGTACAACAAACTTTGGTAGGAGTCCAAACTTTAGTTTGGCAGTCGTCCAAACGGGGTGTGTCCCACTTGTCTCACTAATAATTGCTCGTTGTTTTGGAACTCAAATCTTAAGCTGTCTTTTGAGGGCCATGTTTTTAAATTGATTAGATTAATTTTATTGATGGCCCTTTTTTAAAAAGCAGTAGGACAAGTGGGACGCACCCTCCAAACGTAAGGAAAACCGTCGTCCAAACTAACGTTTGGCAACGCCCTTAAATCCGTCCAAAAGTTCGGAGTCCCGCCAAACTAAAGTTTGGACTCCCCTAGACTTTAGTTTGGAGAGTCCAAACTTGTACTCCTTTTTATACTTACCACCGTCACAAATTGATCTGTTCCGCATTGTTCCGCGCTCTTACCAAATATACTGCACGCGGTTACAATTTGAACTTTTCTGTCATTTCGAGTGGAACGATAAATCTGTGATTGCTCAATAAGATTTCTCCCGTTGCTCGAAATGACAAAAGTGCAGATTATGCCGGTGCTAAGTATAACTATTTGAATTAGTCTATAAAAAAAAATCCCGAACCTCTATGATCCATTTTGCCAATGATCAATCATGGCGATTTGTTCTGTCCCTTCTGGCGACTGTCTGTTACCAAATAAGGTTTGTCTTCTCCAGTGGCTTAATTTGGCATAAACTTGTTCGTTTCTAAATCCATGTCTTTTTAACCAACACCCGATAACGGTGCCTGTTCTACCATGCCCACCCAGACAATGAACATAGATAGTTTCACCCGTTGCGATTAATTCATCTATTTTATCTAAGATAGATGTCATAAACGCGTTGCTAGGCACAGAGAAATCACGAATAGGGTAATGTAATAATTTTAAATCTGTGGTTCTAACCTCATTTGGATAATTGGTAAAAATGTCTTCAGCTAAACAAATACTTGTTGTTATTCCCAAGCCGATGAATTCTTCTATGTCATCACTTGAATAAGGATATTCTCCCCCATATAATTGTAATCTATTAAATTCAGGATGATAGACTCTGTAGACGGATAATGATTGAGTTTGTGGCTGAGTTTCTCGGTTCAGGTTCATTTATTATCCCCTTTGCGTATAGATGATAGGAAGGCATTCCCAAACAGAGTTTGGGAACGAGAAAAAAATCACTTGTTTTTTTTCTCCAAGAAATCTGATTTATAAAGCCGAAAGAAATCCTATTTCTCCAAGAAATCTGATTTCTAGGATTTCTAAATTAAAACCATGTACATTTTTTTAGATATAGACGGTGTCTTAGTCAAAGAAGACGCGCTAGGCGCAGAAATAGATTTAGATGAAGAATTAATGAAATTTGACGACAACTGTTTAATTCTATTTGAAAATGTCGTCCACAAATACGATCAGAGTCAAATCGTTATTTCTTC
>NBMI01000102.1 GCA_002085445.1 Candidatus Parabeggiatoa sp. nov. 2 | reverse complement strand
TCATGCTCGCCTTTGTAATCCCGTTTGGCGTTAACAACAATGGGCGGTTCTGCAAGTCCTTCTCGTTGATATGCCACACATCCATCAACGAGCCAACTTAAAATACCGGGGGCTTCTGCCAATAATTTCTCCTCGATATCAATATCCCGGTCTTTTTTGGCGATTTGATTCAAAAACGGCACCGGCTTAACACGTTTCCAAATACCGGCATCATTCGGATCATTAATAACTGGCCGGTGGTTTGTATCAATCCAGATTGTGTGACTTTGGGAAAACTCAAAGAAATTCCCACCCATAAAACGGGCCGTCATCGTTCTGTTTGTCAAATCTTTCATCCGACGAATGTTGAGTGGCGCATTTTTATTGGTCTCACTAACAGCCACAATTCGCCGTCCTTTCAGAGCGGCCAACTCGGTTGGGTGCCCCTCATGACGTTGTTTTATGACAAGCGTATGTGGGGCTTCGTACCCTAACAGAAGCCGAATGACGTTTATAAAAGTGGACTTGCCATTATCCGAATCACCATACAGAACAAAGAAGTTTTGTTCACGTATTTCGCCCGCAATTGAGTAGCCAATTCCTTTTTGGACAAAGTCAATCAGGTTCTGTTCACCTTTGAAGCACCAATTGACAAACGCTAGCCAACGCGAGCAAGAAGCGGTTGGATCAAATGCCGTATTGGCAATTTGAGAAACAGGGTTGTGTGGCAATAACTGTCCTGTTTTCAAATCCACAATGCCATTTTCGACATTTAACAGCATCGGGTGGGCATCTAATTCGTCTTGAACAAGACTAACCATCGGACGAGCTTGCTCAAGAATCGCCTTCATACGAGTCGTATTTTCACTGTTGAAGGCATGCTTGGCAGCCAATTTGGCCTCCTCTTTAGAAAGCCGAGTATCAGCGGCATCATTCAAAATACTACGGACAGTCTTATGCACAAGTTCCATTGCTCGCATTTTTCGATCACGTTCCCATCGACGCCCATCCCAAATGTACCATGACTTATTCTGGTGGCAATAACGAACGTGATCACCGTACAAATGTACGAATCGTTCAGCATTTCCTAAGTCAGTGAAAGGAAACGCGTGTTTAGGGAATTCGTCGTCATGCGATACAACACTTGAAGCCGCAGCACCCACAATACCTTTTGCCGGTGTAGCAATGTGTTTGAGAACCTTTTCGGGTTCTGCCCGTGTGCCGGTTCCTTTAAAAGCACTTGCAATAGTACGTTGTGCTTCACGACGTGGTAAAATAGTCGCATTCAGCAATGCGGCCTCAATTTCCCCCTTCGTAATAAAAGCGGCCGCCCAAGAACTATTACAAAGTTCGTTCAAAGCCGAGGCGGACTTAAAAAGTTGATCATTTCGCGAGCCTTCACTCGCATGCTGCACTTTTAAGACTTCCTCATCAAAAGCCTTAAAAACGTATTTCTCTAGGCGAGACGAACTGTCGTTGGAAATTCTGGTGGAGGGGACTGAAGAAGTTATGGCAGGAGTCGCAGGTACTTTAAAAGTCTTATGCAACCAAGAAAGAGAGGCTTGACAATCAGTTATCTCCAGTGTCTTTCCGAATTGATTACCGGTGACACAAAAGTAGCGATTGGAACGGCGCCCAGTAATATCTTTACCGTATAACTCAATCCACTTCGCATGCTCACCTTTGCCACAATGCAAAGCGAGGCCTAAGCAGTAGATGTGAAGTCCATTACCACTTGGTGAAATTTCTGCAAAGGTAGCGTCGAAACGTGCTACAACGCATCTTGATATTGTCTTGTCCGCTTTCCCCAAACGACCCATTGGGGGCGCTGTTTGAGATAATCGGGTATCCCATTAGGATTGAAATGAGCTACAATATTATTGTTCATAAACCGCCTCTTCGTAAGGTTGGTTTGTGGTTAGTGGACAAAACGAACACGTCTTGTCCACTACAATTTATCAAACAAATCGTTTAACCGGTTTGAGTCTCAACGTCATTAACGCGTTAATACACAACCGTATACCGCGTCTTAACACGCGTTACACCATTATGCTTTATCCGTTTATCGGCCCGTCATCCGTTGTACTACTTGCGTTGCCATCAGTTACCAATTTCAATCATTAATTATTTATTTTCACCATCCCTGGCTTAAGCTCACTTAAACAAGTCCTGCATTCCTTTTTTAAGCGTTTTAATCGCTTCTGGCCCTTCTATATCCATAACTTGTTGACTAACAAAGTGTTTTTCTGTCATGACGGCGGCCACTTGTTCTCCAAAGTAACGCCGAAAATCAAATCCAGCCTCGCCGTCGCGGAAACCTAATTCGGCATAATCCTCGGCACGTTGGTTGAGCAAGTCAATAAACGCTTTGTGGTGTTCACCTTCTCCCAACACATCGCGTTGATTATCGGCGAAGGTATCTGCTATATGCAGTGCCAAGGCGATAATAAAACGTTGTCGCTCTTCTTCGTCCAATTGTTCGTAAGCTAATCTATCAGCAACTTGGAGCAAAAAGGCTAAAAATTCCCGGATAATTTGAAGGCGATGGGCATTGCTATCAGTCTGATAGCCTTTGTTTTCCAATTCAAGTACGCCGTTAGTGGCTATTTTCCAGCTAATAAAACCCAAGGCACCGGCGATATCTTCGATAGATTGTTCTTGGGCACGTTTATTCCAACGACTTTTGATACGCATAAAAAATTCCTGTCAAGTTGAATGAGGTTGCTAAAATGTTTGTTTGATAATCAGGAAAAATGTCAAAGTCATAAGACGAGCGAGTGTTCATCCATAAATATCTCTTTCTAGTCAATATCAATTAGGCTTTGATTGATAATTGGTTTGAATGATATAATTTTCACATTCAAACAACGTGGTGCCTTTACCACAGGTTACACCTTTTCAGGCTAAAGTTTTTCGGAGAAAAACTTTAGCCTGAAAACCCCTTTGGGGTTGGTGCCTTTGCCACAAAACCCACAGGTTGCACCTGTGGCTATTCACATTTTCAGGCTAAAGTTTCGCGGAGCGAAACTTTAGCCTGAAAACCCCTTTGGGGTTGGTGCCTTTGTTATTTTCAGGCTAAAGTTTCGCGGAGCGAAACTTTAGCCTGAAAACCCCTTTGGGGTTGGTGCCTTTGCCACAAAACCCACAGGTTGCACCTGTAGCTATTATCTCGCTCCGCTCGTTACTGCGTTTCACATTCAAACAACGTGGTGCCTTTACCTTAACTGTTCCAACAACGTCTCCAAAGCTTGGCAACGTTCTGAAAACGTCGGCAATTCCAATAGTATGTGCAATTTCTCCAGTTTGTCCAATTTATAGTGAGACGGTTGGGTTTGGATGAGTTTGACGAGTTTTAGCGGTTCTATCACTGGTTGTTTATCGAATAAGATATAGCCGCCTCGTGCCCCAAATTCAATTTTGCGTATCCCTAAAGGTGCAGCCTTCAGTTTGAATTCTGCTAGTTGAATCAAGGCCTTAGCTTGGTTTGGCAGTAAACCAAAACGGTCTATCATTTCCACCTGTATGTCATCCAACGCTTGTATATCGGGAGCATTGGCAATCCGCTTGTACATAATTAAACGAGTATGTACATCAGGCAGATAGTCACTCGGTAATAAGGCGGAACTGTGTAAATTGATTTCTGTCGATTGCGACGAAAAAGGACGATCTAATTCTAGTTGTTGTCCCGATTTGAGGGCGGCAACGGCGCGTTCAAGCAATTGGGTGTATAAGTTATAGCCGATTTCTTGCAGGTGTCCGCTTTGCTCACGCCCCAATAATTCGCCTGTGCCGCGAATTTCTAAATCATGGGTAGCCAAGGTAAAGCCCATGCCCAATTCTTCCAAGGCACCAATAGCGTCTATACGTTTTTGGGCATCTTTAGTCATTACACGACGGGGCGGTATAATAAGATAGGCGTAAGCGCGATGATGGGAGCGCCCCACTCGTCCACGTAATTGGTATAACTGCGCTAAACCTAATTTGTCGGCACGGTTGATAATAATGGTGTTAGCACTGGGCACATCAATACCCGTTTCAATAATGGTGGTACACACCAACACGTTAAAGCGGCGATGATAAAAGTCCTGCATCACTTGTTCAAGTTCACGCTCTCGCATTTTCCCATGTGCAATCTGCACCCGCGCTTGGGGCACTAAATTTTCCACATCTAGCGCCATTTTGTTAATCGTCTCAATCTCATTGTGCAGTAAATAAACTTGTCCACCACGTTTTAATTCACGCAAGATGGCTTCGATAACAGAAGGTGCCTGCCATTCTCTGATAAACGTTTTCACTGCTAAGCGCCCTGACGGCGGGGTGGCAATGATAGACAAGTCGCGCAAATGGGATAACGCCATATTGAGTGAACGAGGAATAGGTGTCGCGGTGAGGGTGAGAACATCGACTTGGGCGCGTAGCGATTTAAATCGCTCTTTTTGTTTCACCCCAAAACGGTGTTCTTCGTCAATAATGACTAAGCCTAAGTTTTTGAATTTGACGTTATCTTGTAAAAGCTTATGTGTGCCTATTACGAGATCGGCTCTGCCCTGCTTCACTGCTTTGAGGGTTTCTGTTTGTTGTTTTTTGGAGCTAAATCGTGACAGTTGCTCGATTAATATCGGCCAATCGGCGAAACGATCTTGGAAAGTTTGATAGTGTTGTTGTGCCAATAGCGTTGTGGGCACTAATACGGCCACTTGTTGCCCATCTAGCACTGCCACAAAGGCTGCTCGCATTGCTACCTCGGTTTTACCAAAGCCTACGTCACCACAAACGAGCCTATCCATCGGCTGGGATGAAGTCATGTCGGCTAACACTGCCTCAATCGCTTCGATTTGATCTGCGGTTTCTTCAAACGGGAAAGCTTGGGCAAAGGCTTGATAGTCATTTTGGTCAATCTGGAAAACATGTCCTTGCTGTGCGGCTCGTCGTGCATAAGTCTCTAATAATTCGGCGGCCACATCACGGGCTTTTTGAGCGGCTTTACCTTTAGCCTTTGCCCATTGCTTACTGCCTAAACGGTGCAGTGGGGCTTGTTCTGGATCCATGCCAGTAAAGCGGCTAATCAAATAGAGTGACGAGACGGGCACATACAATTTATCTTCTCTCGCATATTCCAGTTGCAGAAATTCGGCCTCTATGCCGCCCACTTCTAGCGTTACCAAGCCTTGATAACGCCCGACACCATGTTCCTCATGTACGACGGGGGCACCCACAGTTAATTCAGTGAGATCGCGTACCATGGCATCGCTGTCGCGCTGCGCGGTTTTTTTACGCAAACGCCGTTGCGCGACACGTTCACCAAAGAGTTGGGTTTCAGTGATGACAGCGCAAACGGGGATTTCTTCTAACACCAAACCTTGTTCCAACGGCGCAACCGTTAAACATAAAGCCGCATCACTGTGCAAAAACGTTTGCCAATTGTCTACCATTTCTGGTCTCAATTTGTGCTTGTTCAACAGTTCCAACAAACTTTCACGCCGCCCGGTCGTTTCGGCCGTTATCAGCACACGGCCTTGAAATTCATCGAAAAATTTTTTGAAGGCCGCCAGCGGTTGCGGGGCACGGGCATCCACGGGCAAACTGGGCGGTGGAAGGGTAGCAAAGTTTACACCGCGGATTTTTTTGGTTTCCTCTTGAAGAATACTGACATGCCAATAGCGGTATAATTCTGCAAATACTTGATTGGCTTGCAAAAATATTTTTTTAGGCGGCAAAATGGGGCGTTCTATCTCATGGCGCAATTGCTCATAACGCTCGCTGGCTTCTCGCCAAAATTGTTTGACTGCCTCTAACGCTCCTTGTAAGGCAATGACGACACTGTCGTTCGGCAAATAATCAAATAAGGTATGAGTTTGTTCAAAAAACAGTGGCAAATAATACTCAATCCCGGCGGAGGCTAATCCGGCACTGACATCTTGATAAACCGGGCAACGGGTAGGATCGCCACTAAATTCGGTACACCACTGGCTGCGAAATTGGGCAATGGATTCGTCGTTTAACGGAAATTCACGCGCTGGGAGCAAACGAATTTCTTTGACAGTCGCTTGGGAACGTTGCGTTTCTGGATCAAAGCAACGGAGGCTGTCTACTTCATCATCAAATAAATCAATACGATAGGGCATATCGCTGCCCATTGGGAATAAATCTAACAGACTCCCACGCACCGCAAATTCGCCATGTTCTACGACTTGCGAAACGCAACGATAGCCACTGCGTTCTAATTTTTTGCGTAGTTTGTCAGAGTTTAAGCGTTGCCCAGTGGTGACTAATAAACTATTGGCTCTGACGTATTCAGTTGGTGCGAGACGATACATTAAAGTAGACACCGGCAACACTAAGACGCCGTAGTCAATGTCTGGCAAGTGATACAGTGTCGTGAGCCGATCTGAAACAATATCTTGGTGTGGAGAAAATAGATCATAAGGCAAAGTTTCCCAATCAGGAAAAGTTAGCAAAGGCAAATTGGCTTCTGCATAAAATTGAATATCTTCAACTAAACGTTGCGCTGAGAGGGAGTCTGGCGTTATCACAATCAGCGGGGCTTGTTGTGCGGCTTGGCTGATAACTAAACCGGCACTACTGCCATATAAACGTCCCCAATCTTGGCGCTTTTTGGGTTTTTTGCCTGAAAGGGTGGGATGCAATGGGCTGAGATAATGAGTGGTGTTGGTCATTTTTGGACTGATTTTTTTATAGCGTTTTGCGAAAAATAATTTATTTTATAGCCAACAGAACGAAGCCAGCGAGCCAGGGGCGTTGCCCCTGGCTGTATTAATATCGCCCCGTTAAGCCAGGGGCGTTGCCCCTGGCTATATTAATATCGCCCCGTTGGGGCTGACGGAAGATCGAAGCGAGATAAAAAGCGTCATTTGTGGCGGTGTTATACTGAAAGTACAACGGATGAAAGGGAATAAACGGATTTTAAAGTACAATTTGAGTTGAAAATCTGCTAGAGATTTTCAGATAATTATTTCTCGATGATCAAGTTTTTAGTCTGACAATAATAACTACAAGGATTGTATGCTTATGAAAGGATTTTATTTTCGAGCATAAAATCACTCTTTTCTTCTCAAAAGCTTCTGCCTTGGGAATAGTTTTCTTCCCAACGATTTTATTTTCCAAGGAAAGCTAAAATTTTATCGAATTTGTTCATTATCAGCAATTAGAAGAAATCCTTTTTTATAACAATCCTTGGGCGTTCGGGCGCACGAAAAAACTTGATCATCGAGTATTTTCTTTCGTAGGTATCGATAAGCTTCAGAATAAATTCTTAACATCGCTCAAACAGCTAAAGCCTACTACTTCATAAGCCATAGCTGAGTACAGGACATTTTTTCTACTGTCATTTCTTTTTGATAAGAAATCTTACCTTCAATGACTTCAAGAAATTTTCCACAATCAATGACTTAAAAAATTGTCCGCGGCAAAGTTTGAATATTAAAAATGGTTTTATGGCCCTCAAACCAGTGCCAATAGCCATACAAAAATAATGGTTTTATGAGTCCAAATAACTACAAGGATTTCATCAAAGCCGGGGATTTATCCTTGGTTATCTCTGCACAGGACAAAAGTCTGTCTAGAAAAAATTTAAAATTAAAAAATCCGTTTATTCTCCAAATCCGTTGTACTTTTAGTATATCACTTGCCAATTGGCATTATTGATTTAGGTTCCCTTTTTCCTTGCCCCTTTCTATGCCAGTTTTGGCAAATTCTGCAAGGCTGCTTGCAAGGCCTCTTGAGGATATTCTTGATCTGTCAATTCGCCACTCAAGTATTTATCATAAGAAGCCATATCAAAATGTCCATGCCCTGACAAGGTAAACAAAATCGTTTTGGCTTCACCACTGTCTTTGCAGCGCAACGCCTCATCAATCGCAGCTTGTATCGCATGATTGGATTCTGGGGCGGGCACAATGCCTTCTGCTTTAGAAAACATCACGCCGGCTTCAAACGTTGCCAGTTGTGGCACCGCTATCGCTTCCAACACGCCTTCACGGCACAATTGTGAGACTAAAGCAGAATCGCCGTGGTAACGCAAGCCGCCGGCATGAATGCCGGGTGGCACAAAGTCATGTCCCAATGTGTACATTTGCATTAGCGGCGTATGCCCGGCCGAATCGCCATAGTCATAAGCATAATGTCCGCTTGTCAGCGTTGGGCAGGCCGTTGGTTCGACGGGCACTAAACGAATTTCTTTGCCGGCCGCTTTGTCGGCCAAAAAGGGAAACATCATGCCGCCCACATTGGAGCCGCCACCACAGGGGGCGAAAATCACGTCTGGATAATCGCCTACCTTTTCTAATTGTTTGCGCGTTTCTAGGCCGATAACGGTTTGATGCAGCAAGACATGATTGAGTACTGAGCCTAGCGTATAATTTGTATCTTTACGCGAAGCCGCCTCTTCTACCGCCTCAGAAATGGCAATGCCTAACGATCCCGGACAATTGGGATCCTTTTCTAAGGCTTGCTGTCCGGCCTTTGTCAAAGTCGTTGGACTGGGCAACACTTCGGCACCCCACGTTTCCATCATGGAACGGCGAAAGGGTTTTTGTTCATAGCTCACTTTGACCATATAAACGCGCACTTCTAAGCCAAACATGCCCCCGACTAACGAAATCGCTGATCCCCATTGTCCGGCCCCCGTTTCAGTGGTAACGCGTTTGATGCCGGCGATTTTATTGTAATAGGCTTGTGCCACCGCCGAATTGGGTTTGTGCGAACCTGCCGGGCTAACGCCTTCATATTTATAATAAATTTTTGCTGGGGTCTCCAACTGGGCCTCTAAACGGTGGGCCCGATATAAGGGCGAAGGCCGCCACAAACGCAAGATTTCACGCACTTGTTCTGGAATTTCAATCCAACGTTGGGTAGACATTTCTTGCTCCAAAAGGCCGGGCGCAAAAAGCGCGCTCATCTTGTCCGGCGTAACGGGTTTACCATCTGGCCCCAAATACGGGGCCGGGGGGTTAGGCATGTCAGCAATCACATTATACCAATGGGTGGGAATATCGGATTCTTCCAGTAAAATTTTCGTATCGGCCATGTTTTTTTCCCTTTAGTCAAAAATAGTTTAAAATACCATCTTGGAGTCCAAAGCTTTGGACTTGTCTTTGGATAAACTGAGTTTTTTAACACCAACAACATTGTATAGGAAAATTCTGATATGATTGGCCTTTGATGCTTCAAAGGCAAACAGCCCATCCGATACGACGGCCGATAGTGCCGACCGAACGGTAAGTGCCTCGCCTCGGGACGCTCTGGGTTTCACCTTACAACATCGTTTTAATGGCGGCAAGCCGTTGCCAACTGAAACGATAAAAATCCCGCGTAATAAGATCAAGGACAATCCGCTTGTTATCTTGAAGGCCCTCAAAAAGAACTTTTCTAAGCATTTAGAAAAGCAGAAAAAACCGCTGCAAATCGACACCGAGCTTGAATTCTTATCGATTGGAAAGGCTTGGACGGTCAGTTTAGCTTTACTGACCAATTTGAAAATCTGACCGCGGCCTTAAACATCGCCGGTTTCATAGTTGAAAAAAAAGGAAAATTCGCCGCTTCGTTGGGAAAAACCACCTTCAGCGGCGCATTCGACGCGAATTTGAGGCCCACTCAAATTAACTTGAGCTTGCCATCGTTTAAAGCGGGTGAAAACTGACTCTCAAGCTCAACGTGGACAAAACTCCCAAAGGCCTTGAACTTGACAACGTGAACCTCAAAGTGGGGCAGGTTGGTTTCAGTGAATCCGGTTCCAAAACCCGCCTTGAGGGTTTGGCGCTGACAACGGTCGGAACGGTGCAAAACGGTGTTATCAACTACACCTTGCAGACGCAAATCGACAAATTGGTTATCTCAGACAAAGAGTCAAAAGAGGCCTTAGAGCTAAGCCATGTAGGAGAACTGGCATTTCGCCGTTTAGACGAAGAAGCCTTGTTGGCGTTGCAAACAACCGATCATCAATTGCGGTTATTCAAATTAATGGAAGTGGCCCCGAAGTTCGTGGCAAAATCTCCCGAAGTGGCCCTCAATCGGTTGACGGTGACAACGCCAAAAGGGAATTTGCAAGGCAATTTGAATATTCGCCTCGACAGCAAAAAAGCCACTCAGATGGAAATCCCCTTTTTAATCAATGCGTTACAGGCACAGCTTAACTTCACCATTGGCAAAGAGTTGCTAGAACTCGTCGTCGCAGCCCTTGAAGTCAATTTCATCAAAGCACTGCTGATTGATGCCGGTGATGGCAACTACAAACTCGTCGCTGGCTTGAAAGACGGCTTGTTGACGCTCAATGGGTTGCAGATACCGGTTGCTGCACTACTATACTAAGTTCTATTGGCAGTCGTCCAAACTTTAGTTTGGCAGTCGTCCAAACTTTAAGGTGTGTCCCATTTATCCTTTCAATTTGAATTGTCTTACTGCTTTAAAGGTAAGGTTTCTTTTGAGGGCCAGGTTTTCAAATTGATTTGGTAAGTTTTTGTTAATGGCTTACCTACCATTTTATAACTGAAAAATGAAAAGTTTTCATAAGTCTTTGTTCATTCTTCATTCTTCATTTTTTGAGGGCCAGGTTGGCGAATTGATTCTATTGATTTGATTGATGGCCCTTTTCCCTAAAAACTTCCTACTTGGACAAGTGGGACACACCCAACTTTTGTTATCTCGCTTGTGCAATAGCAATCATAACATGTTGTAACTGTTCAGTTTTTTAATCGCAGCCTTGGCAAAAGCCAAGGCTTTTGCGGCTTGGAGAGTCAAGGACAGAATCCGGTTAGGCATAAGCGATTTTTAGTATGACAATAATAACGACAAGGATTGTATGCTTATGAAGGTATTTTAGAAACGAGCATCAAATCACGTCAGTCAACTTTTTATTCTCAAAAGCATTTGCTGATTGAATAGCTTTCTTCGGAACGATTTTCTTTTCCAAGGAAAGCTAAAATTTTATCGAATTTGTTCATTCTCTTTCATTAGCGAAGAAATCCTTTTTTATAACAATCCTTGGGCGTTTGGTAATAACGACAAGGATTGTATGCTTATGAAGGGATTTTAGTTTAGAACATAAAATCACTCTCGATTTTTCTTCTCAAAAGCATTTGCTGATTGAATAGCTTTCTTATTTCGAGTTGATTTCATGCAGGAAAGGAATTTGTTCATTCTCTTATCATTGCTAAGAAATCCTTTTTTATAACAATCCTTGGGCGTTTGGGCGCACGAAAAAACTTGTTCATCAAGTTAAACAACTTCATAAGGAAAATTCTGATATGAATAAAGCCCTCCAACTCACCGCAACGAGTTTACTCTCGTCAGCGGCATGAGTTTAGCACTGCCCTTACATGCAGACACCGCCAATTTGGCCTCTGAGGCCTCGTCGGCAAACAGCCCATCCGACACGGCCGATAGCGCCTACCGAACGGTGAGTGCCTCGTCTGGGGAGGCTCTGGGTTTCACTTTACAACATCGTTTTAATGGCGGCGAGCCGGTGCCAACTGAAACGATAAAAATCTCGCCGGCTCAGTTCATAGAAAACCCGCTGCAGGCTATTTTGAAGGCCCTCAAACAGAACTTTTCTAAGCATTTAGAAAAGCAAACCAAACCGATGCAAATTGACACAGAGCTTGAGTTCTTGTTCTCAAAGGAATGTTTTGGTCAATTACCGACCGTGTCTATCAAAACCAACATAAACAAGGACGGTGTTGGCAAAAGCGAGGTGGTGTTTCCTGCCTATCGGCACGAAGTATCGGAGAAATGTGGTAAAGGCCTTATCGATTGGAAAGGCTTGGATGGTCAGTTTAGCTTTACTGATCAATTTGAAAATCTGACCATGGCGTTAAACTTCGCGGGTTCCGTACAGCAAGATGAGTTTGCGGTTTCATTCGGAAAAGAAACGACCCTCAGCGGCACATTCGACGCGGATTTGATGCTCACTCAAATGAACTGGAACTTCCCATCGTGTCAAATACGTGAGAACGATTTCCAGTTTAATTGGCAGGCCGTGACTATCAATGCCAACCTGGAGAAAACTCCCAAAGGTTTTGAATTTTACAACAACATGGACTTCAAAGTCGGCCATGTTGATTGGAGTGAAGTCGGACTCAAAATCAGCCTTGATGGTTGGGCCGGAAAAATGGTCAGTGAACTACAAAACGGTGTTCTCAACTACACCTCACCGATGAAAATTGACAAATTGGTTATATCGGGCACCGAACCAAAAGAGGCCTTAGTGCTAAGCCATGTAGGAGAACTGGCATTTCGCCGTTTCGACGAAGAAGCCTTGTTGGCGTTGCAAACAATGGAGGAGCAATTGCCTGAGCAAGAATACAAAATGTTGTCTATTATCATGTCGGACCAATTCATGGCAGTGGCCCCGAAGTTGGTGGCAAAATCTCCAGAAATCGCCCTCAATCGGTTGACGGTAACAACGCCAAAAGGGAATCTGCAAGGCAATTTGAATATTCGCCTCGACAGCAAAAAAGTAACTGAGTTGGCAAAGCCCGCTTTAATCAAGGCGTTACAGGCAAAGATTAACTTCACCATTGGCAAAGAATTGCAGGAACAAGACGTCACGGGCCTTCAAGTCAATTTCATCAAAGCATGGCTGGTTGATGCAGGTGATGGCAACTACAAGTTCAACGCTGAATTGAAAGACAGCAAGTTAACTGTCAATGGGCTGCCGATATCTTTACCGATTGGCAGTCATCACTGATCACTGAACAGTTATCAGTTATCAGTTATCAGGAGTCCAAACTTGAGTTTGGCAATCGTAAGAAGTCCAAACTTGAGTTTGGCAGTCGTCCAAACTTTAGCTTGGCAATGCCAAGTTAAAATTGGCCGACGACTAATAAAACCCGTCAATAGATTGACAGAGTACTAGTACAGCTAATATTGCTCCTAAACGAATTAGGTTAAACTTGGCCGCCGTGCAGCCAAACTAAAGTTTGGACTCCTGTTGCCAAACTAAAGTTTGGACTCCTGTTGCCGTGCTACTAGGGTGGGGAGTGTTGGTTCAGAAAAATAATTTCAAAAAAGCCAATAGTGAATAAACAGACGTCCAAGATAAATCTTGGACTCCGGACGATTGAAGGAATTTAAGTCATGAACTTATTTTACAACAAAGAACCACCAAAGCCACCCAGCGAACCGGTTCAATTACCGCCTTTGCGCCAGCGCGAGCAAACGCGCCCGGAAAACTATCTGCCCGATGATGGCTTAATCGATGCTGTCAATGTCGCGCTATTACTGGGGCAACCGTTGTTATTAACCGGCGAGCCGGGCACCGGTAAAACCCAATTGGCGTACAGTCTTGCCTATCAACTAGGCTTAGGAAAACCGCTGAAGTTTGAAACAAAATCCACCACCACCGCCCGTGATTTATTTTATGTGTACGACGCGCTGGGCCGATTTCATGCCGCCCAAGCGGCCCAATTGGGCGAAAAAAGCAATAAAAAAAGTGTTGACTATATCACTTATAATGCGCTTGGCTTAGCGATTATGCTTGCTAATCGCCCGGAAGATGTGCAAGAAGCGTTTTTGCCGGTTGATTTTGATAAAAAGGTTAACAGGATTTTGGGGCCAGGTTTTGAGTTTACTCAACCTCATCGCTCAGTGGTATTGATTGATGAAATCGACAAAGCACCGCGTGATTTTCCTAATGATATTTTGAACGAAATAGAAAATCGCTATTTTCGGATTCCAGAGTTGGACAATGTAGAAATCGAAGCGCCTGATGAAAGGACACCGATACTGGTACTCACCAGTAATTCAGAAAAGCTATTACCGGAAGCATTTCTACGTCGTTGTATTTATTATGATATTCCGTTTCCAAACCAAAAGCGTTTGGAGAATATTGTAGAGGCCCGTTTAGGAACATTTGCCGAGCCAAGCAGTGCGTTTTTGTCGGCGGCATTGAACATCTTTTTTAAATTGCGAGACGGTGGCTTGCGTAAAAAGCCTTCAACAGCCGAATTACTCAATTGGTTAATCGCGTTGCGCGAAAGCGATAAAGGCGTGGACAACCCTATCGCCACCCATCCTGAGAGTGTGTCGCGTACCTTGAGTAGTTTAGTCAAAATGGCTGATGATCAAAAAAAGGCGCGGCAGATTTTAGGGCTGGATAAGAACAACAACGAATGACGTGGATTAACGAATCGTCTCATAAGTAAGTACAACGAATTACGCGGATAAACGAATCGTCTCATAAGTAAGTACAACGAATTACGCGGATAAACGATTTTTTTTTGGTGTCGTTGAGTCAATCTGTTCAATTTGTTAAAAATAGCGTAACGTCTCATAGTACAACGAATTACGGGCCGATAAACGAATCGTCTCATAAGTAAGTACAGCGAATTACGCGGATAAACGAATTGGTGTCGTTGAGTCAATCTGTTGTATTAGAAATAAATTGGTTGTGTACGGTTGAATGAAGGGTTGTACCTTAAAACCTAAATAAACCTCTGAATCAATTCGTTTATCCCCGTCATCCGTTGTACTCTATATTCAATGAGTTATAGAAAACTGAAAAGTGGTAAGAGTTTGGATATTTTACCAGCTATCAATTTGTTAAAAATAGCGTAACGTCTCATAGTACAACGAATGACGGGCCGATTAACGAATCGTCTCATAAGTAAGTACAGCGAATTACGCGGATAAACGAATCGTCTCATAAGTAACAATTTGTTAAAAATAGCGTAACGTCTCATAGTACAACGAATTACGGGCCGATAAACGAATCGTCTCATAAGTAAGTACAGCGAATTACGCGGATAAACGAATTTTTTTTGGTGTCGTTGAGTCAATCTGTTGTATTAGGTATTAGAAATAAATTGGTTGTACACGGTTGCTAAACAAAGGGCCGTTGCCGCTGAGCAACGCGCCAAAGCGGCCGAAGATAAAATTGCCCGTTTAAAGGCGCTATTGAAACAAGGATAGTTTGGTCGTTTGGTAGGGTGACGGCTCAGCCTACGCTTTGGACTCCAGCATCCCTAAAATTGAGAGCACTCCTTGTCTGAATCAGAATTTTCTGAATGAAAGAATTTTCAGAATAAATCCATAAATCCATAAATCATGTTGAGGCTAACAATTTTCATTGAATAAAATTCTTAAATTCAGTAGTTGAGAATGATGCTAAAAATAATTGATCGTCTTTAGTAGGCCGGTTCGTCGTAGGCGATTGCTCGCCTTTAGTGGGCCGGTTCGTCGTAGGTGAGTGATCGCCTTGAAGGGGCCATTCTCAACTACTGAAATTCTGTTAATTATGATTCAGACATTGGCCCATAAAAACCTTTAATACCATGAACCTAACAGACATCCTAACCAAAGAACTCGTCAACTTCATAGAAGAGTTACGCGCTGCCGGCTATCACATTGGCGCGACACAATACATTGCCGCGCAAGACTTGATACTGGCGTTAGCGGCGCGAGGCCAACTGCCGCCTAAACTGGGCCGGCTGCGGACATTGTTAGCACCGATACTGTGTCACTCGCCCAAAGAACAGGCAAGTTTTAAGGAGCATTTTGATAACTGGATTAGTCAATTTGAAACACCGGCTTCAACTCCACCGCCTGTAGATATAAGAACAGGCATTAAACTCTGGAAATGGGCCATTGCTGCGTTGGCTATCGTATTGATTTCAAGTATTAGTATTTATATTTATTGGACAGAGATAACCAATTTATTTAAAGATGAAACTGCTTCAATCCCGGTAGAAGTTACTATACCACTATACGAAACCGCGCAACCAGTAACTACATTGCCAGAAACGACACTAGACAATGAAACCGTACCAACGACGGTACCGATTGACACCAAAGGCGATTTTTCATGGAACATTTTGCTTTCAAAGTGGTACCTATGGCCCACTTTGCTACTTTTTATGGTTTTATTAGTGTGGTTATGGCGAAAATTGCCACGTTTCTTAACAAGAAAATCGACAGATACACCGTCTGACATAAAAAAACTATTCGTAGAAGGGATAGACGATAAACTTTTTCAATCGGTGGGCTTGTCGCGTATTGCACAACAGTTACGCAAACATAAGCCCATCCCTACCACTGATTTGGACATAACGGCTACCCTCAAAAAAACCATCGAAACGGCCGGTTGGTTTACGCCCATCACGGGCACAATACCGATCCGTCCAGAATATTTGGTGTTGATAGATAGAACGACTTTTAAAGATCATCAAGCGGAGTTAATGAATTCCCTGATTAATCAAATCATTGCGGAAGAGGTTTTTGTCACCCGTTATTACTTTGATGGTGATCCGCGCCGCTGCTATCCCGAACAAGCCCAGCTTGCACCACTAACGCTAACAGAATTGGCTGAACGTTATCCTGAACATCAGTTGATGATATTTTCCGATGGTAATGGATTTATCAATCCCATTACTGGCGAAATCGTTAATTGGATTGAGCAATTTTCGGTATGGACACCCCGGACATTGTTTACCCTAGAAGAGCCTGCACAATGGGGCTATCGAGAACAAATATTGGACGGGGCCGATTTTCTTATCATGCCAGCGAATGAAGCGGGTTTAAAGGCCCTTGCTGAACAAATTAATACCGGCATTTGGCAACCTTATCCCAAGCCCTTCGATTCAGTTGCCCGCGCATTTCCTGACTATCTTAATGAACGTCCGCGTCGCTGGCTAGAACGTCATACGCCTGAGGCCCCCCGTGCTAACAGAATTGCTAAAGCAAGTACGAGATTTTCTCGGAGAAAAGGCCTATGATTGGTTTAAAGCCTGTGCTGTTTATCCGGAATTACGATGGCAATTAACGCTTTATTTAGGTTATCAACTGAAATTGGTGACTGAAGAACGCCTTGCCAAACTGGCGCGTTTGCCTTGGTTTCGGTATGGCTATATGCCTAACTGGTTGCGTGATCAGCTAGTAGCTGACTTATTACCCCAACAGTATGGTGAAATAGTTATCGCATTGTCCGCCCTTTTTAATACGGCATTAGATAAGCCTTTATCAGATTTTTATCTGGAAATTGCAGACAAGCAAGAAACTGATTGGTTGAATTTAAATCTGTCTGGGCGATCTAAAGACGCTCCTAAGAATAGTCCTTTACGGGATTATGTATTTATGACAATTAGAGAAGATAAATTGTCAGTTAAAATTTATAAAAAAGGATTTCATCAAACAAGTCATCCCTGCTTATACCCAATCCTTGTCGTTTTATGGCCCACATAGAGCCTATTCGCCGCCGCACGGCTAATCGCATTCAAACCGACAGTGCCGAATGACTACATGAAAGGCGTGAACGACGAACAGTTTTGCAATAGATGCTTTCATCAAAGGTTTGGTGCCGAAAGAACACAATGACACGATTATTGCCTTTTTCGGTGAAAAGTACTATATTATATAAAACCATATCAACTATATATATTACAGACCATGATTATCGAACCACACACCCGACATTCAACAAAAGGCAAAATGATGTTGACAGTTTCAATCAAAAATGAACATGCCGAAATGTTGGCCGCGTTTGGAAGCCCACAGAAATCCATTGATTTGGCGTTACAACGCTATCTCATTGAACAGATTACCGCCAAAGTGGCCGAACTCCGTCAAAAAGAGGCCAACTATCAAACCAAATACGGTATGGATTATCCAACATTTACCCAACGCATCTCTGAAGATGAACACTTCATCACTGAGGTTGAGAGTAACGTGAATAAAATGTGGGAAATTGATTTAGCGGATTGGGAATTTTGCTACAAGGGGATTGACGATTGGACACACAAATTACAGACCATTTTGCTGACCTAATTGCGCTGGCACAAACAACTTTTGAGCAAGTTGATTATGTAACAGATATCACACCTAAACGCGCTATTTTGCGTTTTAATGCGAAATACGGTTCTTGTCGGGTATTTGTGACGGAATTATTTAGCGATGGCCTACGAAAATATCGCTATTATGTCTTACGCGGAGACTGGGTAGAAGCGGGGTTTGATAACAGCCCAGACGCTCGTGCGATTCGACTCAAGTCTGGTAAAATTGGTAAAGAACATGCGGGAGAACAGATACCCCACCTACACCAAGAAGATAAAAGCAAGTTATCTTTGACAGAAGAAATGAGTTTTGCCGCATTTGTAGATTGGGTAACAGCAAACATTCAACCGATGACTCACTAACTGGCGAGAGCGAACGTAGGGAGCCGATATTGCGGCACGTATCCACCTCTTTTATCGTTTCCTGAATGATTCGAACAAACTTCGTAAAGGCAACGAAGAAATCCCTGCTTATACCCAATCCTTGTTCTACACGGAGTTTCACAGAGATTTCACCGAAGCTCTGTGCTACTCTGTGATACTGAAGTGACTCTGTGTTGAAAAATGACGATTTTTACTTTCCTGATAGGTGCTAAGGCATGAACGATGAACCGTTTGACTGACAACGACAATACTGTTAAATTTTAACTTAACTTCAATAACAGGAGAACCAATTATGACAACAATCACTTCACGAGAAATCACCCCAACATTTCCCACAATAACAACCGACACCATTGTTGAGGCCTTACAACATCTCTCCCCTAAATACTTGCCAGACGTTTTACAATTCATTCACTTTTTGGAATACAAGTCTCTCAACACTCAGGATGAAGCCGAAGAAGATGAGGCCTTGTGGAACGCCGTGCAAGCCCATCAAGCGTATAAAGCGCAACATCCAGACGAGGCACTGGAGCGATACCAATCAGGTGCAGAATTTATGAAGGCGGTGGAGGAGCTATAATGTCGTATCAAATCATTTTTGACAAAACCATTCGCCATCAAATTCGATGCTTGCCCGCCCATATCAAAACAATAGCCAAACAACAAATCGCTTTGTTGAGCGATAACCCCCGTCCCCAAAAAAGCAAAGAACTAACTGGACATCCTAATTACTATCGGATGTGGCTTGGCGCGAACCATCGGCTGGTGTGGCATATTTTTGATGACGAAAAAGCGATTGAAATTGAATATGTTGGGCCAAAATAACCCGACTTATACGCCTATTTAGGATTAGCTCGCCCTTCCCAAAACGATGAGCAAGCATAAGTGAGTAGTTTCTTTTCTTCATTGCAAAGAAGCGTCAAGTAAGAAATAACATAATACGACAACCTAGAAATCGTTAGGAACAATAACGACAAGGATTGTTTATAAAAAAGGATTTCATCAAACAAGTCATCCCTGCTTATACCCAATCCTTGTCGTTTTATGGTTCACAAAGAACCCATTTGCCGCCGCACTGCCAATCGCGTTCAAACCGGCAGTGCCGAATGACGACAAGAAAGACATGAACGACAAACCGTTTGACTTCGCTTCACTCGGAACGACTTCGCAAAAGCAACGACAAAATCCCTGCTTATACCCAATCCTTGTTGTTGTTTTATGGCCCACATAGAACCCATTAGCCGCCGCACTACCAATCGCGTTCAAACCGACAGTGCCGAATGACGACAAGAAGGGCATGAATAACGATTCACTCGGAACTTCGTAAAGGCAACGAAAAAATCCTTGCTTATACCCAATCCTTGTAGTTCGTAGGCTGGGTAGAGCGAGAGCTTTCCCGTTGGGAAACTGTGTTAAACCCACCAACAAAATTCTTTAAAATGATGGGTTTAACTATGTTTTTCCTATCCAACAAGACTCTCAATTATCTCAATGACTATGCAGAGCAACCCATGACAATTGACGAAATTACTGAAGCGATCCAATCAAATCGCATCAATGTGACACGTCATGCCAAACAAGAAGCAAAGAATGATTCCTTGACTTTGGATGACATTTTATTTTCAACCTACAACGGTGAAATCATTGCCGATTATTCTTATGATAAGCCATATCCAAGTTGCTTAATATATGGTAACACGTCCTTGGGTGAACCAGTTCATAGCGTCTGGGCTTATGATTCTGTTAACCAGATTGCAATTTTGATTACGGTTTATCGTCCCGATCCAACTCGTTGGATTAATTGGAAAGAAAGGAGAAAATCATGAAGTATGTCGAAAAATGCCCAACCTGTGGCAGTTCCGAACTCATTGAAAAGCCAATAAAAGAAGTTCTGTCGGGCGGTAACAATACCGCTTTTTTGATCGTTAATGCGGCCGTTTGTCTCCACTGTGGAGAAAGATTGTACACGCCAGAGACGGTAAGGCAATTTGAGAAAATCGAAGCGCAACTTGAAAAAATGGCCGCGCCTTATGAAGCTCAAGAAACTTATGGGTTTCAAGAAATTGGCCGAACATTTCAAGTGGCCGTATAACCAAGTTAGTTTTCTCGTTACCGCGCAGAAGATTATTTGGGCCAGATGGCGTTTGCAATTGGACTCGATGTTTTTCTCGTTTCCAACCGCTAGTTAGCAATCAACGTGTCCAATAGACATAATAACGTGAGTTCGACTTTAAATATCAATGTATTAGTTATATCAATTATTGAGTGATAATGACTTAATTATCAATCAGTTTAAAACCAAACACCTAAACTGTACTGGTTCATTCCAGTTGATGGCCCACAAATAAGGGTTATTCACGTATTAATGCTAAGGGTTTAATATTATAAGTTATTGAAAAGTCGAGCTCACGTTAATACGACAACCTAGAAATCGTTAGGAGCAATAACGACAAGGATTGTTTATAAAAACGGATTTCATCAAACAAGTCATCCCTGCTTATACCCAATCCTTGTCGTTTTATGGCCCACATAGAGCCTATTCGCCGCCGCACTGCCAATGACATTCAAACTTGAGTTTGGCAGTCGTCCAAACTAACGTTTGGCAGTCGTAAAACGTAAGGATGGCAGGAGTCCAAACAGTCGTCCAAACTAGCGTTTGGCAGAGTAGTGATACGCGGCTTATTTACATAAAAATGTTAGGGTTATTTAGACTATCGATTTTGAGGGCCATAAAATACTTTGGAGACTTTCAAATTAAGTTATGGCCCTCTGTCGCGCTTCATATCTGTAGGTGGGTTTAACTACGTTGATCTTCGGTTCGCGTAGCGAAGGCTGGCTACGTGGCATTACTCGCTACTACAAACTCCGTCAACTACAAGGAAGAAACGGTTTCTTAAGGGCCATGAGTTGATATTCCTTGAGCCATTATGCGATATGGCCCACAATTGACGGCCATCAGTCTTAAGTGTCATTTCGACGCGAGAATAAATAGTCTATCACTTTGATAACCAAAAAATCTCTATGCCAGACTTTCTGGCTCGCGTAGAACCCATTCGCCGCCACGGCTAATTGCATTCAAACTGTCGAATGACGATATGAAGGGCATGAACTCCGTTTTTGCAACTCCCTCAGTTAACCTTTTTTGAGGAAATACACCATGTTCCAACTTAACATGACACCTCCCCCCGATTTTGAAGCCAACCTACATCGGTTGATGCTTCAGCGAGGACTCTCTAGCCAATCCGAGGCGATAGTCCTCGCAGTTAAAGAAACTATTGAACGCACGATTCATACCGCTAAAACCATTGGCGCACCACTCAATTTTAATCTTATTTAGGGTTTAAGCGTGTTGCCTATTTTCAGGGATATGAATGGTGGGACTGCTAAGCAGTCGGATTCGGGATAATGTTTGATTCAGTGCGGCATTGCTAACCCACCCTACGAGACTGGTCGAATGACGACAAGAAGGGCATGAACTCCGTTTTAGCTATTCGCTTGCGGCTGCGTTTTGCAACTCCCTCAGTTAACCTTTTTTGAGAAAATACACTATGTTCCAACTTAACATGACGACACCCCCCGATTTTGAAACCAACCTACATCGGTTGATGCTTCTGCGAAGACTCTCTAGCCAATCCGAAGCGATAGTCCTCGCGGTTAAAGAAACTATTGAACGCACGACTCATACCGCTAAAACCATTGGCGCACCACTCAGCTTAGAAGAAATACTTGAAAGTCAAGCGACTGACAAAAAGCGTCTAACATTAACATACGAAGAAAACGTGTTTTTAGCCATCGTTCCGATAGCGGATGTTGATGTCATAAAACAACTGTCCGATTGCATTGACAGTACCTATAATGCCTCAAGTCGCACTGAACAGGCCCCAGCGCGTGAAAAGACT
This sequence comes from Candidatus Parabeggiatoa sp. nov. 2, assembly GCA_002085445.1. Taxonomy (GTDB): domain Bacteria; phylum Pseudomonadota; class Gammaproteobacteria; order Beggiatoales; family Beggiatoaceae; genus Parabeggiatoa. The sequence continues at coordinate 29,638 of NBMI01000102.1, read as the reverse complement.
GACACTCTACCAAACTTAGCTGACTTACTTGATCGCGCCGCGGCCCAAAAAGCACCTATCACGTTAACGTACCAAGACAAAATTTTTTTTGCGGGCGTTCCAATACAAGCCGTTGACGTAATAGAACAATTGGAAGACTGTATTGACAATGCCAACGCCGACGAGGCCCTAAAAGAAAAAGGTTCTATCTCTCTTGACGAGTTCATAAAGGAACTAGGATTTATCTGTGTAAAGCATATATCAGCTTGATAACCAAAATATTTCTCCGATCAAAGAAATGACAGGGTGGTAAACTAAATTCTTTCCGGATAGACACTTATTAGGTAAGTAATTGAATTACCTATTATTTACTCATTTCATCCAAAATTCTTTCATCCAAAATCGGTGGGGCATAGAGAGCTAATCATTTTCACCACCCCAGTGTAAAGCTATCGTGCGTACGATTTTAAGGATTTAATCGCTTGAAAATACGTCAATGACGTATATAATAATGCGCCGTCAATCTCAAGGAACAAACCATGAATTTTAAAACCACAAGCATTTTCGATAAAAGAATTAGCCAGTTACTATCGAAAGATGAATATGCCCAAATGCGTCAAGCTTTGACTGATAGTCCTAATCTTGGTGTTGTTATAAAAAATACCGGTGGCGTTAGGAAAATACGATGGGCCGTAGGTAACAAAGGGAAAAGCGGTGGTGCCAGAATTATCTACTACTGGCATAACCCCAACAGCCAAGATGACGAAATATACTTGCTCTTTGCCGTTTTAGAAAACGAGCAAGAAAACCTGAGCAGTCAACAAAAATCAGAACTCAACAAATTGATAGAAAGTGAGTACCATGAGCAAGACAATGAATGATGAAACTTTTGCAGAATTGATGCAAAGTGCTAAAGAAGGTGCCAAAATGTCGCGTGGCGAATTAGCGCCGGCTAGTGAATTTCTACACACCGGTACCAATGTCAAGGCCATTCGTGAAAAAATGGGCCTCTCCCGACAAGAGTTTGCCGATTTACTGTGCGTTAGTAAACGCACTTTAGAAGGATGGGAACAAGGGCATAGAAACTTAACCGGCCCGGTACGTGTTTTATTGACCATTTTTAAGAATGCGCCCGGAGCGGCCATGAATGCTTTGCATGGTCATCTTTGGCAGGGAACCAAACTTTAGTTTGGCAGGAGTCCAAACTTGGCAGGGGTCCAAACTTGAGTTAATTGTAAAAAAACTTTTGCGTAGATTGGGGGCATGCCTTCCTGGCGTTTGGACGGATTTAAGAGCGTTGCCAAACGTTAGTTTGACGACTGCCAAGTTTTTGCTTCAAAAAACTTTTGCGTAGATTGGACGACTGCCAAACGTTAGTTTGGACGACTGCCAAACGACTCCTGATAGATGAGAAGCGATTCGTTCCAGGCTCGCCTTGCCAATAGACGAGGAGTCCAAGATTTATCTTGGACTCCTGTTGACGAAGGGCCCATTCATTAAATTTATTTTAAAATTATAAACTTATGTCATATATTGGCATTTTTCATTTTTCATCTCTCTAAAAAGAATTGCTTGCGTTGTGCCGGGGTAAGTTGGCGCGGAACAATCTGACGAGCATAATCAATTAAAGCTTGAGTGGTGGGAAAAATACGCCAGAGACGGGCCGTGTTATCGGCTGAGGCTGTCGCGATGGCTTGTCCATCTGGACTGAAAGCCGCACAATAAACTTCTCCTTCATGTCCACTCAACACGGCAAGTAGTTTGCCCGTCTTGACATCCCACAGACGGGCCGTTTTATCCGCAGAAGTAGTGAGTACGCGCTGCCCATCATCCGTGAAAGTGGCATAATAAACATCATTTTCATGTCCCGTCAGCACGGCGAGTGGTTTACCGCTATCGGCCTCCCAGAGACGGGCCGTCTTATCTTCAGAGACGGTGACTACACGCTGTCCATTCGGACAGAAGGCCGCATAAGTGACGCGCCGTTTATGTCCTATTAGTACCGCGATGTGTGCGCCAAGGTTGACATCCCACAAATGTGCCCGGTTATTCCGACAGGCCGTCACCACAAGCTGTCCATCCGGACTAAAGGCCGCATGGTAAACTTCACAGTCGCTGATATCAGTCGGTTGGGCCAACACGGCATGTAGTTTGCCCGTGTTGACATCCCACAGGCGAGCAGTCATGTCCAATGAAGTCGTGACGAGGTGTTGTCCACCCGGACAAAAAGCCGCATGAGTGACTTTTTCCCTATGTCCAGTCAGCCTAGCCAATAGTTTGCCCGTGCTGACTTCCCACAGGCGGGCCACTTTGTCATTTGATAGGGTGACAAGGCGCTGTCCGTCAGGACTAAAGGCCGTGTGAGTCACTCCCCAACCATGCCCGGTTAGCATAACAAGTTGTTTGCCCGTGTTGACATCCCACAAGTAAACGGTATCAGCGCCGGCCGTCACAGTGTTGACATCCCACAAGCAGGCCCTATTATCATCGTCCGCTGTCAAGAGACGTTGTCCATCTGGACTAAAGGCAACTTGCCTAACACGATTTTCATGCCCAGCCAGTATGGCGATAGGTACGCCAATGTTCACCTTCCACAGGCCGGCCGTGTTATTCCTAGAAGCGGTCACCACTTGTTGTCCATCCGGACTGAAAGCAGCGTAATTCACCTCATCTTGGCGGCCTACCAGTATGGTAACTGTTTTAGCCGTGTTGACATTCCACAGGCGGGCCGTACCATCATCTGAGACGGTCAACAGATGCAGTTCATCAGCACTAAAAGCGGCTTTAATAACTGCACTTTTATGCCCAGTCAACAGGGTAAGTTGTTGACCAGTATTGACATTCCAAATACGGGCCGTCTCATCTGCTGAGGCAGTAACTAAATACTGTCCATTAGGACTAAAAGTCGCTTGAAGGACATCATCTGTATGTCCTTTCAGCACCCGGAGTTGTTTGCCGGTTTCGACATCCCACAAACGGGCAACGTTATTATCTGATGTTGTGACGACGCGCTGTCCATCAGGACTGAAAGCGGCATGAAGCACATCATGTTTATGCCCTATCAGACGGCTTAGATATTTATTCCCCATTAGGAAAAAAGTCAAACGATTTTTACCAACCTTCTTGAAAGAAAGTAGACGTTCAGTCAAGTGGACTAGAGAACCAATAAAACCGGTCAGATATCCGGATAACACCGTCAGTTGTTTACCCGTAGAGACATCCCACAGGCCGGCCGTCTTATCCGCTGAAACGGTGAGGATGCGCTGTCCATCCGGACTGAAGGCCACTCTAACCACAACCTTTTTATGGCCTTTGAGTGTAGCGCATAATTTGGCGGTATGAGTCTCCCACAGGCGTGCCGTTTTATCAGAGGATGCCGTAACAATATGTTTGCCTTCTGGACTAAAAGTAGCATAAGTGATCGGACTTTCATGGACTAAAAGCACGGCAAGCGATTGACCAGTATTAGCATCCCATAAACGGGCCGTACCATCACCAGAAGCGGTAACGAGATAGGCTTCTACCGGACTAAAAGTGGCATGAGTAACCGGACTTTCATGCCCCGTTAGTACGGCAAGTGCTTGTCCCGTCTTAGTATTCCACAAACGAGCCGTGCCATCACTCGATGCGGTAACAACGCGCTGTCCATCCGAACTAAAAGCCGCGTGAGTAACACTATTTTCATGCCCAGTCAGCACCGCCTGTTCACGTAGATTATAAATCGCTTGGTAGAGTTGCGCTTCGGCTTCAACAACATAAGGGCGGTTAGGTTGGGACATTGACTTAGGCAAAGCCTCCAAAGCCAATAATATCCCAAAGGTTGCATTACCGATTTCCGTTTCTTGCCGTGCCAATTCTGCAAAAAACAAAGATTGGACATACAGCGCCTGATTGATTTCCGATTCAGTATTTTTTTCAGATTCTAAAGTGGTACTTTCGACGCGAATCTTTTTGGTCGTTTCCGAAGGATTGAGGTGAGGAACAGTGACAGTTTCAATCGTTATCTGTACACGACTATTAGGTGGTAAAGCCAGAAGTTCATCAGGAAGTAGCGCGTTACCATCAAAAGTCGCTTCTAGTGTTTTAATCATCACAGTTATCTAAAAGAGGATGTAGTCTTAATTCATATAGGCATCCATCATTCGTTGTAGAATATTAAAGCGAGAAACCCAGTTTAAAATAAGTACAACGGATTTGGGCAATAAACGGATTTTTTTAGTTTAAGATTTGAGTTTAAAATAAGTACAACGGATTTTGGGAATAAACGAATAGAAAAAACTCGTTTATTCCTAAAAGATGTCCAAGATAAATCTTGGACTCCAACGTCCAAGCTTTTCTCATGCTTTTTCGGCCAACATCTGCAACAAGGTTTGCTGGGCAGAAACCACCTGTGTGTCATCTTCTGGGCTAAGGCGAGTATAATTGCCCTCGCTATCAAGTACCCACGCTTGACTATTGTCCTCTAAATACAATTTCAAACCTTGCTCAATCACGCGCTGTTTGAGTTCTGGGGTTTCAAGAGGAAAACATTCTTCTATCCGCTTATGCAGATTGCGAACCATCCAATCGGCACTGGCGCAAAAAACTTCCGGTTTGCCTCCATTTAAAAAATAAAAACAGCGGGTGTGTTCAAGAAAACGCCCAATAATAGAACGCACATGAATATTCTCAGAAATCTCCGGGAGCCCCGGTTTTAAGCAACATATCCCGCGCACAATCAATTCGATTTTGACACCGGCTGCTGAAGCTCGGTACAAAGCTTGGATCGTTTCAGATTCAACCAACGCATTGATTTTAGCCATGATGTGCGCTGGTTTTCCTTTACGAGCGGCCGAGGCCTCACGCTCAATGCGTTTTATTAAGCCGGCGTGCAAACTAAACGGCGACTGTAGCAATTTTTTCAACTTCGCGCCCCGTCCAAGGGTGGTGAGTTGCATAAACATTTTATGCACGTCTTCACCGATGTCTTCATCGCAAGTCAACAAGCCATAATCAGTATAGACACGCGCAGTACGGTCATGGTAATTACCGGTGCCTAAATGCACATAACGCTTCAATTTCTTGCCTTCACGACGCACCACCAAAATCATTTTGGCATGGGTTTTATAACCCACCACGCCATAGACGACATGGGCACCGGCCTCTTGCAGGCGGTTGGCTAAACGAATATTGGCTTCCTCGTCAAAACGGGCACGCAGTTCAACCACCACCGTCACTTCTTTACTAGAACGGGCAGCATCTACCAAGGCATCGACTAACACCGAATCAGGCCCGGAGCGATACAACGTTTGTTTAATCGCCAAAACTTGTGGATCGGTTGCCGCTTGACGTACAAAGTCAATAACGGGCGTGAACGATTGGAATGGATGATGTAACAGTATGTCGCCTTCACGAATAGTGCTAAATAAATTGCGCCCCAAACTGCTGGGAATGCCGGGCTTAAAGCTAGGATATTTCAAATCTGGGCGGTTGACTAAATCGGCCAAGGATAACAAACGATTGAGATTGACCGGCCCATTGGCTTGATATACATCTTGTTGATTGAGCTTAAAATGCTTTAACAAAAAGTTAATCATTTTTTCTGGGCAATTGTCGGCCACTTCCAAACGCACAGTATCGCCATAGCGACGGCCCGGCAATTCGCCTTCTAAGGCGCGTAGCAAATCATCTATTTCTTCTTCATCAACAAACAATTCGCTATTACGAGTGACTCGAAATTGATAACACCCGGTAACGGTCATACCCGGAAATAAATATTCAACATGCGCATGGATGACAGAAGACAGAAAAACAAAATCGTAGGGGTGTTCGGATAATTCAGGTGGCACCTGAATGAAACGCGGCAATGAGCGTGGTGCTTGTACTACCGCCATCCCACTATCGCGCCCAAACGCATCTTTACCTTTGAGAGAAACGATAAAATTCAAGCTCTTATTGAGAATGCGTGGAAAGGGATGCGCGGGATCCAAGCCAATGGGGCTTAAAATGGGCCACAGTTCATTATCATAGTTGTCTCGCACCCATTTGCTTTGGGCTTTATTCCAACAATCCCGCTTGAGAAAATAAATGCCTTCTTGTTCCAAGGCCGGTAAAAGATGCTCATTGAGTAAACGGTATTGCTCCTCAACAAACTCATGGGCCGCCACACTGATACGATTAAGCGTTTCTTGTGGAGACAGATTATCAGGCCCAGCTTGCACAGAACCGACGGCGACTTGTTGTTTTAAACCGGCAACCCGTAACTCAAAAAATTCGTCAAGGTTAGTGCTAGCAATACATAAAAACCGTAAACGCTCCAACAAAGGCATCTTTTGGTCTTTAGCTTGTGCCAAAACCCTTTTATGAAACGCCAGTAGGCTTAATTCACGATTGATGTACAATTCTGGGCGGGTAATATCGATTTCTTTGTGATCGATAGGCTCACTGACTTCGGCAGGCTTCGCCGTATCAGTTTTGTTGACGTTTTTTTTGGTACGTGTCGTGCTAGTATTAGCGGCCATAAGATAATCACTCTTGTGGTAATTAGTAATTGGTAATTAGTAATTAGTATACTAGTATACTTTACTGCGCTTTTGTCATTTCTGCAGATACGAAATCTTGTTTTCATGGCTCCATTGTCAGAGCTCAAACGACATAAAAATATCGCGCATCAAAGCTCAAAACATAACCCATTTTTTTTAAACTGATACTTTGCGCGGCTAAAAACAGAAACTTATCGAGCGAAGCTCTCAACGATTTAACACAGCCTTGCATCCCTCTATCAAGGAGACTTCCGCGATTTTATTCACATCGCTAGAGGGGGCAAAAGTCTGAAAACTGTGAACGATCACAGAGAATTGGTATTGTACTACACTTTGGTTTTGAGCTTGAATTGATAACACGCCATGGCGTGATCGTTTTCAATCGGTTTTCCGTTCACCCCCGCCTTCTTTCCAAAAAGGGCATATCCGGGGAGCCGTGACACTGCCATTAAATGCGAATATCTCGCGATTAAATGAAAAATGAAACTTATAAAATCACTTTCATTCCAGACGTTTTTATAAGTCATTGATTTCATCAGATTCAATTCAACCCTTAATTATTCGCATCATTAAGTTAAGCAACAAAACACCTACAAAAAGTCTCAAACTGTAAGCGCGACAGAGGGCCATAACTTAATTTTAAAACATAGAGTATTTTATGGCCCTCAAAATCGATAGTCCAAAAACCGCAAAAAAATAGGTCAATAACAGGGGCCCGCGTATCACGACTCTGCCAAACCCGCGGCGGCCGCCAAACGTTAGTTTGGACGACTGCGCGTGAGGCGATAAATCGCCTACTACAAACGGGCCTTTTCCTTAACGTTAGTAGGAGAAATCTTACAGACTTGTCATTTCGACGTTAGGAGAAATCTATGAACCTCACGCTTGTCAGGATTCGGAATGACAAAAGCGCAAATTGTGTCAATGTTTGTTGGATTTTTTCTTTGGAAAGCTGTAATGAATAACGGACAATTACCAATTACCCATTACCATTACCCATTAGCCATTAGCCAATCATTAGGAAATAAATATGTCTGCTAACAATTCCCATCATTCCCGTTTTTTTTGGCGTTCTTCAGCGATGTTCGGCATTTTGGACTCTGAGCGTCAGTTTAAAGAAGTGAACAACGCTTGGGAAAATACCCTTGGATTATCTACAAGCCAACTGCTGGCTAAAAGTTTTTTAGATTTTGTTCATCCCGACGATCAACCCTCTACTCAGTACTATTTTGAGCAGTTAGGTGAAGGCTTGCCTTGTGTATCATTTTCCACTCGGTTTCGCCATAAAGACGGTTTTTATCGTACCGTATTATGGGAAATTAATGGAGCCGCGTCGGCTGAATACGCTTATTATGCGGTAGGGATGGATGTAACAAGCCGTGAACAGCCGATGGTAGCGGATGAAATGATTAGTGTGCTACAGGAAGGCGTGGTTTTGCAATATGCGAATGGGACGATTGGCGCATGTAATCCAAGTGCGGAGCGGATTTTAGATTTGTCAGTTGACCAAATGATGGGATGGACTTTAATTGATCCCGATTGGCGGCTTACCCATGAAGATGGTTCTCCGTTTCCAACAGAAACGCATCCGGCTATTTGTACCTTGCGGACTGGACAGGCCTACGCAGAAGTTGTCATGGGAATAGTCAAACCATATGACTCAGTGATTTGGGTTCGTATTAATTCCTATCCATTGTGGCGCGATGATGTGACGACACCTTACGCGGTAGTCATTTCCTTTTCGGACATCACCCAATATAAGGAAACGGAGCATGCTTTGCGTAAAGAAACTTCGACTGAGTTCCAAGGCATGGTGATGCCGGACAGTAATTACGATTTATGGGATTGGGATTTAGCAACCAATGAGATGCACTTTTCACTACAATGGGAAAAGATGCTAGGCTTTGAAGAACATGAATTGTTGCGACATGTGGAATCATGGCATCAACGCATCTACCCGGCTGACTATAATCGGGTAATGGCCGATATTCAAAATCATTTAGATGGTTTAACACAAGTGTGTGAAAACACGCATCGTTTGCAACATAAGGATGGGAGTTATCGGTGGATTTTAAGTCGCGGAGTGATGGTGCGGGATCCGTCAGGTAAGCCGCATCGTATGGTGGGAACGCATGTCGATATTACTGAACCGCGCCGTATTGAGGATGAGTTGAACGAAACGGAGAAAAAATATCAACAATTAATGGAAATTGAATCGGATGCTGTTTTTGTGGTGGATACGAAGACGTTGGAAATTATTGAAGTAAACAAGGCGGCGGCACCTTTGTATGGTTATAGTCGCAGTCAACTGTTGAAACTTAAAAAGGTAGAATTGTCAGCGCAACCCGATAAGACGGAAAAATTGATTAAGAAAGGTGTGAAATCAACATCAATGCAATACCATAAAAAACAAGATGGGACGGTTTTTCCAGTAGAAGTGACAACCAGTCCTTTTTTGTTTAAGGCTAGGCAAGTATTAATGGTGGCGGTGCGTGACATTTCGGCTCTTCAACAAATTGAGACAGCGTTGTGGGAGAACGAGTCGAAGTATCGGCAATTATTTGAGGCGACTTCTAATCCGACGGTCGTTTTTGATACGAATACTCAACAAATTTTTGATGTCAATCAGGCAGCCGTTGATTTATATGGGTACAGCAAGGCTGAATGGCTAGAAATGAAAACCCAGGAAGTGTCGGTGGAGCCGGGGCGCCAAAGAGGGGCTTTTGGTAGTCAAAAACGGGTGATTCCGTTACGTTGGCACAAGAAAAAGGACGGCACGGTGTTTCCAGTAGAAATTTCTACCGGTAATACTTATTTATTTCAAGGACGTTCTTTGGTATGTGCGACGGTGCGTGATATGACGGAGCGTAAGGCGCATGAAGAAGCGTTGCGTCAGGAAAGGGATTTTGTGACTAATTTAGTTCAAACCTCGCCGGCGTTTTTTGTTGCGATTAATCCCGACGGAAAAATCCGTATGATGAATCAAGCTATGCTACAAGCGACGGAGTCTTCGTTTGAGGAAGTCGTTAATTCTGATTTTTTAACGACTTTTGTGCCGGAACAACAGCGCCCGTTAGTGTCTGCGGAGATTGAGAATCTGATTAAATCTATGCAGCCTTCGTTGATGGAGTGCCATATATTAAGTCAATCGGGTAACTCGTTGCTGGTAGAGTGGCATAGCCGTGCAGTGGTAAAAGCGGATGGCACCTTGGACTATTTTTTTGGGGTGGGCATTGATGTGACTGAACGTAAAAAAGCTCAGGGGCATTTGCGCCTGTTTAAATCTATCATCGAATCGTCGGAAGAAGCGATTGCAGTCAATAATGCACAAGGGCAATTGATTTACATTAACCCAGCATACGAAAAGTTATTTGGGCGCACTCTCAAGGAAGCGAAACAATTAAGTTTGACAGAACACTATCCGCCCAATTCCCTGAAAATTTTGCAACAAGAAGTGAAGCCAGCATTGGCGAGTGGAAGCAGTTGGGAAGGAGAATTGGAGGTTTTTTACAAGGAGGGTTCAAAGTTTCCTATCTGGCAACGAGTTGATGCCGTGCGCGATGCTAAAGGTAACCTATTATTTAGTTTTGGCTTAATGCATGACATCAGTGAGCGTCAGCGGATGTGGGAAACGCTGCGTAAGCAATGGCAGGAACACCAAATGATTTTCAATACCATACCGGCGATGATTTGGTATCGTGACAAGGAAAATCGTCTATTACGCCGCAACAAGAGAGCCGAAGAAACCTTTAGAAACCGTGATAAGGAACTCAAAGAATATACCGATTGTAAGGAAATAATCCAAATAGGTCACCCTCAGACAGGGATTGTGCATAGCCTTAAACAGACGGGAGGGAATGGAATGACCAGTTCAAGCTTAACGGATTCAGAAGAATCTATTCGCTGGTTGCAATTCGATAAAATTCCTTACCGGGATGCCCAAGGTAATCTCACTGGGGTTATTGTGTTTGCGATTGACATTACCAAGTCTAAAAACATTCAGTCCTTATTGCCGGAGAGTAAGGAACAGCAGAGCTTTCCTGATTTTGAGACATTTTTCGCTTCTGTGTTTGAGGTAGCCAAGTTAGGAATTTGCTTGACAGATGATCGTGGACGTTTTTTGAGCGTGAATCCGGCCTACGGGGATTTGTATGGATATCGTCCAGAAGAATTAGTAGGGCAACCGTTTACGAAGGTGCTGCCACAGGCTGTCCATGATAATGCGGTGCGCGAATATTACAGTCTTCTTATGACGCAAGAGAAGCCGACGCTCCTCAAACGGCGAGAAGAGCAACACCGCAATGGTCAACTTTTCGACGTACAAATCATGGCGAGTCGTCTCGTACTTGAGGATAGACGGCGCATGTTGCTAAGCGTCATCAACCGGAGTTTGTAGTAGGCGATTCATCGCCTACCGCGTAGCCACCCTTCGCTACGCGAAACCCACCTTACTGATGGCCGTCAATTGTGGGCCATATTGCAGAATGGCTCAACGAATTTCAATTCATGGCCCTATTGAGACCTCTTTTAATGACACGTAGGGGCAATCCCAAGGGGAAAGCCCTCTCGTTTTGGCAAAATATCCTAAAATTTATGGTTCGGTACTTACGAGCGAAAGCGTCTAAAGACGCTACAGAAAACGAGCCATTACTCATTCACGTTGGTTGGATTGACTCGGGCCGGCAAACGCATAGTAAAAGTGCTTCCTTGCCCAATTTTACTTTTAACGAAAATCTCACCGCCCATAATTTCACAAAACTGTTTGGTAACCGCTAACCCTAAACCGCTACTACCATATTTGCGCATGGGCAACGCCTCAACCGGCACGAATGCCTGAAATAATTTGGGGATTTGATCGTCAGTCATGCCAATACCTTGGTCAGTAATGCGAAATAGAATCCAGTCAATGCCATCTACCGTCTCCCGAAGCACCGTCAATAAAATCGTCGTCTGCTTGGAGAATTTGTTGGCATTACTGAGCAGATTCAATAAATTTTGCCGCACTTTGCTCAAATCTTGAGACATAGTACCCAGTGCCGAATCACAATTCACTTTCAAAATATTGGCGCGTTTTTCCAACAGCGGCGTAATCGTCGTTACAACATCTTGGATCATCGGGGCTATGTCAAACGTATCTATATATAAATCCATTTGGCTAGATTGAATTCTGGACATGTCGAACAAGTTATTGATTAAATCCAATAAATGGTAACCGGCCCCATGAATTTTTTGTAAATCCGTCATAAAATATTCATGACCTCGCTCTTTCGCATCTTCCAGCAACATTTCCGTATAACCAATGACCGCATTCATCGGTGTGCGAAGTTCACGGCTCATATTCGCCAAAAATTGCGCCTTGGCTTGATTAGCCGCTTGGCTATGCGTCTTGGCACGTTTGGCTTCCAATTTGTGTTTTTGGATTTCTACTCGTGCCTTTTGAATTTGCAAACGCGCTTTTTGTGTCTCAGTGCGGGAATTTTGTTTCTCAACCTTGACTTTCGCTAAGTCGCCTTGGCATTTTTCAAGTTGCCGCGCTCGCTTGGCTGACGCTAAACGTGATGCTTGTAAATGCTTAAGACATTCAACTCGCTCGCTATTGAGTTTAATCACTTTAGCTGCCATAAGCCTGAAAACGTTAGCGAGTGTGCGTAGTTCAACGACGCTTTCTGGGGCCATCTTTAATGTCTCGCCCGGGTATCTGGCGAGTTTTTCAATCATGAGGACTAAATTCGACAAAGGCGAAATCAGGGTTTTAAACAATACCAGTGTCATAAGCCCCAACAACAATAACACGAGGGCCGCCAAGACAAGAAAGTCGGATATGCCAAACGGCTTATCCTGTTTTAATTCGGCGGTTTTTTGATAACTCACCAATGTCCATGGCAACGTCCGTAATTTTTGGGAAGACAAGGTATATAATTGTCCATCGCTATTTCTCACTTCTCGGTATGGAACATCTTGGTTGAGGATGTCTTTCCAAAACGGTTGTTTGATGCTGTTACTGTATAAATTGAAGGATTGACGTTCAGTCACATTCAGAAACTCAAGTTGAGGGCTACCTTCAATCCCTATTTTGCTCAACAGCATCCCTTTTTCTGACACAATAATAATGCCACCTGTTAAGCCGAATTTTTTATTTTCAAGCTGTCCAAAAAACGTGTCTGCCAGTATGCTGATGCCAACGACACCTTGAAATGTTTGTTTTTGATAGAGTCCTTGGCTGAGACTGAACAGGGACATGTTGGTGTGCTGAGCATCAAAGTAAATCGGTGTGATTTGCATCTCGGCATCGCGCTTGTTCTGGTCATACCAGTATTTTATAGGGTCATTGCCATCACTTGGGTCATTCCAAGATTTCCGTAGCATATATGATGGTTTATTATATTCTTTCTTACCGCGCCAGGCCATGTTTTTATAGACCAACAACAATTTACCTTGGCTCTTATCGGATTGCTGATCTTTGTTCGGTTTTAGGACAATAAAACTACTGTAATGATTGTTTTCAAACTGAAGATTTTCAGCCATAAAATCCATCAGATTGTCACTCGTTACTCCCTCCCCAGTGTCCAAAATCGACACATAACTTTTGAGACGTTGGACATTTTGTTTAGCCAATTCAATTTCCTTGTCCAATTGTAGGGCAAACTGGGCGACAGTTTGTTGCAATTGATAATAAGTCAATTGGTTTTGTAACCGACTATGTTTTTTGATAAACATCGTGATGGCAAATATCAATGTCAGCACAATAACTACGACAAAAAATAATAAAATAGTTTTTATACTCAAGGCTTTATGACTCATGCACAGTATCCTTTATAGCCTAACTTTTCGTTAAATATTGCTCAGTATAAGAGGTATTGTCTTGTGCTAATGGCACGCATGATAGACTTTGCGCGGCTAAAAACAGAAAATGAGATCGCACAGCGAAGCGAGATAAGTTTCTAACCGTGCTAAGTATAGCTTTACACTGGGGTGGTGAAAAGGAGGTTCCAACAGGTTCTAAAACTTGATCCCATTTTTATTCCGCCGGTTTTAATGATTTAAAAAACAATAACTTATTGAGTAGCTTTTCATTCACAATAACTTATTGAGTAGCTTTTCATTCACAATAACTTATTGAGTAGCTTTTCATTCACAATTCGTTTACGTCACAAATCACAAATCACAAATCACAAATCACAATTCACACAATTCACAATTCACAATTAGCAGGGGATGCCTGAGGGGAGTTGGGGATCGCCCTTAAGCAAGTGCCATTATTGTTTTGTGCCGTTTGGTTTGATAGTCAATTTCCCGACTTTTCGAGTACGGCTTGAGCTACATTATTATCACAATGCATAAAGTATGCACATAGCTAGTATTAGTTTAAAGGGGATCGCTCCAACGGGAAAGGTGAGTTAAAAGTCTTAGGGCAAGGTGAGCAGCCTTTTATATTTTACCCCTTTCCTTCTTTAATTTTTATAGCACTAAAAACTATTCACTGAAAACTGATAAGTACCATCGTTCCCTTCATAAACGGGTATTTATCGGCAAGTTTCTTTGAAAACTCACTCTGACCAAAATGTGCTCAAGGGAAAAGAAAATGAATAATTTTTATTTGGGTTTGATAAGGGGTTAATGAAGAAGTCTTAAGCACTTAAGTGATTGTTATCATTAAGAATTACTAATTAATTATGAATTGAGGGACGCGCACAAGGCTCGGATTTTAGTCGGAGCAGTGCATATCACCCTCACCCTCAGAAGCTGGCGGGAGAGGAAATTTCAATTTGATCGCCCGCGGTTCAGTTATTAATCATTAATTAGAAAATTTGTGGGTAATAGTAAGCCCAGCGCGGGGGGTAGGGGGATTTATACCAATTCGCCAATTGTTTTTCAGTTGATATCCCTCGCGCCGAGCTAATCTTTACCCACAAGTCGGTATGTTATTGAAAATAAGTCAGTGAGTGGTTAATGAATGACTCACTTTTTAGTTAAGTGATTGTTTTAATAGAATAATAAATAATAAATAGCTTATGTAATGATTAATGATTAATGATTAATTTTGGACACTTGTGGGTAAAAGTAAGCGCCCCGAGAGGGGAGAGGGCCGGGGTGAGAGGGGCGTATAAAACGTTTTTCATTTAAGAATTGGTATTATGGGGTGTTATTAAAAAACGATTGCCGCAAAGCTTAGGCTTTGTTCAGCTTGGCACAGGGTACTTCGCCATGCTTTGTAGTTCGGGGGCTTCTATTTTTGGTATTCCCATCACTTTTAATTTAAGAGCGATTAAAAAATAATTTCCTCAGAGCGATCACACCCCTTGTATCTGGGGTGTTAAATTTGAGTTGATTTTGCTCGGTCTTTTTTCACCCGATTTTTAGGTTCTTTGTCAATTTTTTTTTCTGAGAAATCTTAAAACGTCACAATATTTCTCAGATCATCGATCTGACATCTACAAAGGGTGAAAAAAGGTTTGACGACAGATTTAACACCCCACCTTGTATCTTTCTCCTTTAGGGACTTACACAGAAATTTTTTTTATTCAGAGTGTTACCTTTATTTGAGGTGGGTGTAAAATATATAACATTATGTATATAATTGTACTTTGTACCGGACAATTTATTTTTAAAATTTATTTAAGTGACAGTCGAAAAAATGTCCTGTACTCAGATAACTGAAATAAATGAACCGACTACCCACTTCAAGTGGGCGCGTTGGGAGAGTAAAACATCGGCGGCAACCGTCCAAGCCACCGAAAAACCGCCTTTTCACTAAAACCACCGATTGGCGGAGGTAAACAATGACTGATTTGAAGTCCAAGGTACCGAGAATGTTTTTAACATTTTCTTTGGTGTTAAGCTTAATGCTTGGCTTTACTCTGAGCAGTTTTGCAAACACTTTTTGTGTCAATACGGCTACTGAATTAGAAACCGCCTTAGCCCGGGCAGCCAACAATGGAGAAAACGACGAAATTCGGATTGTCCAAGGTACTTATGTGGGTAACTTTGTTTATTCTGGCAGCGAGAACTCTAACCTTATAATAAAAGGTGGATATGGGAAGAATTGTTCCTCAAGAGTAATAGAGCCTTCCAATACCGTTCTGGATGGCAATGGGATGGGAGCCACTTTGGTTTTAACCGTTGAACAAGTTGTTTATTGGTCTGTGGATGGAATTACTGTCCAAAATGGGAAAGCTTCAAATGCCCACGGTGGCTTCTATATGCGAACCTCCGGAGGAGCGGTAACAGTGAGCAATAGCATTATTGAGCGTAACACGACGATCAATGATGGTGGAGGAGTCTATGTGAAGTCTGGCGTTGTCACCTTCACCAATAACACTATCACAAACAACACAGCTTCCTCCGACGGCGGTGGCGCCTATATTGAAACTCCTTATTATGGTGTAGTCACTTTCACCAATAACATTATCAGTGGCAATACTTCCTTTTTCTGTGGAGGAGTTTATGTTCATGCGCCTTATGGCACCGTCACTTTCACCAATAACGCTATCACGGGCAATACTTCCGCCACTGGCAAAGGAGTTAATGTTCATGCTCCTTATGGTACCGTCATCTTCACCAATAACAGATGGAGTCCAAAGCTTTAGCTTTGGGCATTTAAAAACGAGCGTACAGATACCATCCCTCAAAGGGCGTTTCAAATCCTAACCGTTTGCAGTATATTTATACACTATCTGAAAAACTCTCTAACACTTGATAAAAAAGGTTAACTTTTATGACGATATCCAACACTCGTCCATCGCTGAGACATTCGATGTTTGTCAAACTCTTGTTTGTCGGCTTGTTAATATTGATTTTGCTGATACCACTTACGATGGTTGAGAACTTGGTTTATGAACGTCAAGGCCGCCACGAGTCAGTCATTCAAGAAGTCAGCGAGCTGTGGGGACATTCGCAAACGCTCATCGGCCCCATACTCACTATTCCTTATCGCAGCTTTTGGAAAGACAGCGATGGCAAAACGCATTCGCAACTGAATAAGGCGCAGTTTTTACCGGCTGAGTTTAAGGTTGATGGCGACATCATACCTGAAATTCGCTCGCGGGGCATTTTTGATGTGGTTGTGTATCGCGTCAATCTCAGTGTCACTGGCACTTTTCCTCACCCCGATTTGGGCCGCTGGAAAATTTCGCCAGAGCATATTCTCTGGGAAGAGGCGACTTTTTCTATGGGCATTTCTGATACACGCGGCATTCGTAATGCGCTGTTTTTAAATTGGGATAAGGACAAAATGGAATTTTTGTCGGGGGCTGGCAATAATGGATTTTTTCAGAAGGGTTTACATGTCCGTCTTCCTCAGCTTGCCAGCGCTGTCAATACGCCCCATACTTTTAGCTTTGATGTCAGCCTCAATGGCAATGAGCAATTGGAATTTGTCCCGGTGGGTAAAAAAACCACCGTTAATTTAAGCGCCAGTTGGCCTGATCCGAGTTTTGATGGGGCTTTTTTGCCAATCCATCATGATATTAGCGATACTGGTTTTCACGCCAAGTGGCAAGTGTCGCATTTAGGGCGCAGTTATCCACAGTATTGGACGACACAAAATCGGCCTGAGATTGATTTTTATAGCACGGAGTTTGGTGTCAAGCTATTGTTGCTGGTGGATTTTTATCATAAGTCGGAACGTTCCGTTAAGTACGGTATTTTGTTTATCTTGCTGACTTTTACGATTTTTTTCTTGTTTGAAGTGCTAAATCCTCTCCGCATACACCCGCTGCAATATCTCATGGTGGGCTTTGCGTTGTGCTTGTTTTATGTGTTGTTGTTGTCTATTTCAGAACATTTGGGCTTTAGTATCGCCTATCTTATCGCCTGTGTCAGTACCATTGTTTTAATCATGGCTTATGCGAACAAAGCACTCCATAGCATTGGGCGGGCGGGTATCATGGCATTGGCACTCAGTGGTTTGTATGGTTATTTATATGTGTTGTTGCATTTACAAGACTATGCTTTGTTATTTGGCGCGGTGGGATTGTTTTTGATATTAGCCAGTGTGATGTATATTACTCGCAATATTGATTGGTATGCCGTTAATTTGCAGTCGCCGGAGTCCAAACTTTAGTTTGGCAGTTGGAGTCAAACTCGGAGTCCAAACTTTAGTTTGGCAGTCGGAATCCAAACTCGGAGTCCAAACTTTAGTTTGGCAGTCGGAATCAAACTCGGAGTCCAAACTTTTGATAAATGAACAACTATCTTGTGTTATCAGATAAAGTCAAACAGGCCTTAAATGCAAAAGAGCCGGTTGTGGCGCTGGAATCAACAATTATTTCGCATGGAATGCCGTATCCAGACAATCTTTATACTGCCAAAGAAGTTGAAGCAATTGTTTTACAGAGTGGGGCAGTTCCGGCAACAATTGCGATCATCGACGGGAAAATTACGGTTGGATTGACGGATCAACAGTTAGAGTTCATGGCAACCGAGAGTACGATTACTAAAGCCAGCCGGCGAGATATTCCCGTCATTTTAACGAAAAAACGCCATGCGTCCACAACTGTCGCCGCGACGATGAAAATATTTGTTACCGGCGGAATTGGTGGCGTACATCGGAACGCGGAAAAAACGTTCGATATTTCTGCCGATCTACAGGAATTGGCGAGAACGAATGTTGCCGTCGTGTCAGCCGGCGCGAAGGCTATCCTCGATCTGAAGTTGACGATGGAATATCTTGAGACGCTTGGGGTGCCGGTATTGGGCTACCAAACCGATGAATTTCCAGCGTTTTATTCGAGAACAAGTGGGGTGCCGGTGAATGATCGCGTCGAAACTGCCGAGGAAATCGCCGCGATTATTAATACAAAGTGGAAACTTGGACTCAACGGTGGTATTGTGATTGGAAATCCGATTCCTGAAGAATATTCGATGCCGCCGCAAGAAATGCAATTGGCGATTGATGCGGCGTTGCAAGAGGCTGAGCGTCTTTTTATAACGGGAAAAGCGGTAACGCCTTTTTTGCTCGATAAAATTCAGCAACTTACCGGGGGCAAAAGTTTGAAAGCCAATGTCGCCTTGATTAAAAATAATGCTCAACTGGGGGCAAAAGTTGCGGTTGCGTTGAACCGTTTATAGTTGAAACTTCCGAGGTTTGCCCAACCAATAACTACAAGGATTGTATATAAAAAAGGATTTCTTTGCGTTCCGGAATCGCAATGAACGAATTCGATAAAATTGAAACTTAAAGCCTGAAATAAAATCGCCATTAATTAGCTATTCCGTTATCATTGCTGTATTTTAAACAAGTTGACTGACGTGATTTGATGCTCGTTTCGATAATCCCTTATTATATACAATCCTTGTGCATTGTCAGACTAAAAACGTGATCATCGAGTAAGTAACGTGAGTTCGACTTTAAATTTAAGTGAGTTATAGAATTATTAATTCTATCAAAGCGTTATTTATAATGATTTTTAGATCAATCCGTTAAAAAAATATTGACTGACTCATTTCACGTTATGGCCCACAATTTGCGGTTATTGACCTATTAATATTAAGGGTTTAGTTTGTTTTATCAATTAATTATTGTCAAACAATTGATTACTCTAAAATTTCGATAACTTATTGAAAATTAACGTCGAACTCACGTAAGTACGTTCCGTATAAAAAGTGATATCGCACAGCGAAGAAACACGGCGTCACGAGCGTAGTGAGATAACGAACGGCTTGTGAGTCGCTAAAGCGACGACTACAAACCAAATTAAGTACAACGAATTACGCGGATAAACGAATTTATTCTTCAGTTTATTTAAGTTTCAAGGTAGAATCAAATTATTCAACCGTGTACAACTCATCGATAATACAACAGATTCACTCAACGACACGATTGAGAAAATTCGTTTATCCACGCTTGTGTTGTTGTACTTATTTTAAAAAATGATAGGTGATAAGGCTATCGCATTAAATAGGTTGAGATGGAATGTAAAAAACTGCTAACATAGACACTTTCATCATTCTAGCGGATAGATAATGACAACAGACAATTCTTCTCCAGAAACCCCCAGTCCTGAAAAAGACCCTAAGAAACTCAAGCAGTTAGCTAATCAAGTACAAAACTTAGTGGTAAAGCCGTACAAAAAGCGTATCATGCCACGCTTTCGGCGCTTTTTTCACGGATTGAAGGAACAGTACCGCAAAATAGATATCAAAAATGAACCCCGACAACGTCGTTTCGTGGTAGCAACCCTCGTCCTTTTTATAGTGTGGCTGCTCTTAGTGGGCACCCTTAGTTGGAGTGAAATCGTTGTCGGTATCGTGGTTGCCGCGTTTACCGCGTTTTTGTCGAGCAATCATTTGGCTTTTATAGATAATCTGAAATTTAAGTGGGCGATGCCTTTGCATGTATTGCGTTATCTACAAGTATTTGTAGTGGCGTTGTTACGTGCTAATATTGACATGGCACGTCGGGTACTCTCGCCGCGTTTGCCTATTAACCCGGCTTTGGTTGAAGTGCAAACACAATTGAAATCGCCTTTGGGCAAATTGATACTCGCTAATAGTATCACGCTAACGCCGGGCACTTTGACGGTGGATGTCGTCGGAGATCATTTACAAGTGCATTGGATCGATAGTACGCCAGGGGTGGACTTAGAACATGCCACCGTTGCGATTGCTGAGTCTTTTGAACGTCATTTGCAGGAATTTATTGAATGAGTATTTTAGTCTTTTATTTAGAAATGTTGGCCTTTATTTTTATAGGCGGCGCGGTATTGTTGGGAATGTGGCGCTTGTTGATGGGCCCAACTGTCCCAGATCGCGTTGTGGCAGCGGATACGTTGGCCGTTGTAACAACGGCGAGTTTAGTGTGGCTTGCCAGTAAGTTAGATAATCCTATCTATTTGGATATCGCGTTAGTGTATGGTGCGTTAGCTTTTGTCGCCGTTGTGGCAATTGCGCGTACTATTGAAGGCTCACATTCGGCCAAATAGTGGAATCGAATCGTCCAAAGCTGAAGCTTTGGACTCCATTGTTGAAGTTTTGGACGGAATCGTCTAAAGTTTAAGTTTTGGAAGGAATCGTCCAAAGCTGAAGCTTTGGACTCCATTGTGAAGTTTTGGAAGGAATCGTCCTCCAAAGTTTAAGTTTTGGAAGGAATCATTGTTGAAGTTTTGGAAGGAATCGTCGTCCAAAGTTGAAGTTTTGGAATGAATATGGAGTCTTATTTAATCTATGGCAATTTTTGGAAATATTTTGATAGTGATAGGCGCTGCCTTTTTATTTTTAGGGGCGTTGGGATTGGTGCGAATGCCGGATGTTTATAATCGTATTCAGGCCGGTACGAAAGCTGTCACGCTTGGTTCTTTAGCGTTATTGGCGGGCGTGGCATTTATTCATCCGGCATGGTTACCTAAATTGTTGGTAATTGCGCTATTTATTTTGTTCACATCGCCAGTTGGCTCATCTATCATTGCTCGTGCCGCGTATTTGGCGGGTTTGCAACCTTTCACTCTTTCCTCAAAGGAAAAAGCGCGGTACTTGAGCAAACCGGAGGAAACGTAATGTTGTTTTGGATAACTTTAATCAGTGTCGTTGTGATGTTAGGGGCCGCTTTTGCCGTGTTGTTTTTGCAAAATTATTTGGCGGCGGTAGCAGCGATTTCTGTCGTTTCCTTAGCCCTCTCGGTATTATTTGTCGTGTTACAAGCGCCAGATGTGGCTCTAGCGGAAGCGGCCGTTGGCGTGGGCGTAAGTAGCGTTATCTTGGCTTTAACCTTACGAAGAGTGGGCCTTTGGAAGATTGAAACTGATCTGGATAAAGGTTAGAGGCCTTGGGTGGTGAAAATTATTAACAATTAATGATTAATGATTAATGATTAATGAGTTTAATGAGATTTAAATGATTGTTTTTAAAAATAATTTTAATAAGCGGGATAAAAATTGGATCAAGTTTTAGAACCCGTTGGAACCTCCTTTTCACCACCCCAAGTTAGGCCTTGGGATAGATTAATTGTGAACCGTAGGTCTGCGAAGCTAATTGTGGGTGTGTTCCACTTGTCCTACTTAAGTTTTTGGGGAAGGGGGCCATCAATCAAATTAAGTGAATCAATTCGCCAACCTGGCCCTATACTATAGATATTCATATAATTAATTTAGTCCCCTTTAGGGGACTTTCGCTTTCAGACTGCAAAACAAAATATTTTTCTGAAAATCTATACGAGCAAACGGGCCCGTATTTTTAGGCGATAAATCGCCTACTACGAACGATGAACGATGAACGATGAACGATGAACGATGAACGATGAACGGTGAGACTCCCTACAAACTGATCAGTGATAACTGATAACTGTAAAAGGTTAGACAATGAATTTACGTGACATAAGTGGCCTGATTTTTATAATAGGCCTTGGCTTATTGTTAGGCGCGGTGCTAAAAACTTTGGCTTATGACAATATTCTCACGGGCGCTGTGGGAACGGCTATTCTTAATAATGCGGCAACGGAAGTGGGAACGGCTAATATCGTGACTTCTGTGTTGTTGGCTTATCGCGGTTTAGATACGCTGGGCGAATTAACGGTTTTATTTGTGGCGGCAACGGCCGCCGGCTTGGTTTTAGGGCAGCGTCGCCCTGAGGCTGTGCATGATCCCGATGCCGGATTTATCTTGCGTAGTGCCGCTGATTTGTTATCCCCATTTCTGATTCTTGTTGGTATTTATATCATCCTGCATGGACATCTTACCCCCGGTGGTGGATTTCAAGGCGGTGCCATTTTGGCGGCGGCCTTTTTTGTGCCGATTTTGGCGTCACCGGCAAGTCCTTTTAACCATAAAGTGAGTAGTTTGGTTGAAGGCTTGGCTGGGGCCGCTTTTATTATCATTGGCCTAATTGCACTGTTCGATAAAGGTTATTTTCTGGCTCCTTTGTTAGGTACCGGTGAAGTAGGCCAATTATTTTCAGCCGGCAGCTTGCCTTTGCTCTATTTGGCAGTCGGACTTAAAGTCGGTGCCGAATTGGCAGGGTTGTTGGCGCGTTTGCATGAAACTGAAGCGAGTGATTAATGGAAAGTGTGATGACAGTACAAGAAACGGCTTTGGTATATCTATTATCTTATTGTGGTGCAATCGGCCTCATATTGTTAGGCATCTTCGCCATGACGATGTATCAGCATTTGATTCGGATAATTCTCGGATTAATGTTGTTAGAAGCCGGGGTTAATTTGTTTTTGATAACCGTCGGCTTTAGAGCGAATGCGGTTGCCCCGATTTTGGTGGAGGCTCAAACTTCCGCCGCGATGGTTGATCCTATTCCACAGGCATTGGTATTAACGGCTATTGTGATTGGCGTAGGTGTCCAAGCTTTGGCACTTGCGTTAGTGATCAAAACTTATAAAGCTTATGGCACGTTAGATACTAAGGAATTGGCACAGAAGATTGCCGAAGAAAGCGGTACGCATGTCATTGATGACATTCCGGTGTCTCTACCGGTACCTGTACCTAGCACTCGGCAAATGGTTGAGGAAAAATCGGCATGAATGGAATTTGGTTAGTCGCTTTGCCTTTATTAGGCGCATTTTTACTCCCAATTGTGTATCGTCAACATACGATAGTTGGCTATTGGACAGGGCCTTTTATACTTCTTATTAACTTTGCCATTGCCTTGGGACTCTGGCATGGCATCGCCAACGGGCCGCAGATTATTGCTATGGGCGGCTTTTCCGCGCCGTTGGGCATTATTTTTTATGTCGATAAATTGGCCTTATTATTTGTGATAGCGGTTGTGCTAGGCACGCTGGTGTTATGGCTAGGCAAAGAGCGAGGCAAAGTTCAGGAAGAAACGCTATTGTTGTTGATTGTCGCGGGCGGTTGTGGGCTGGCACTCTCAGGCGATCTGTTTAATATTTATGTGTTTTATGAAATCGTCGCGCTGGCCTCTTATGGTTTAGCGGCCAGCAAAGGGAGTGGGGCTGGCTATGGGGCCAGTTTACGGTTTTTGATTTTGGGTGCGCTCGGCTCATCCCTGCTTTTATTGGGCATTGCGTTGATTTACGCCGTCACGGGCACACTTAATTTAGCCCACCTTGCCGAACTCGCGCCGCAAATGTTAAATGGTTCCACGGGTTTAGTGGCTTTCGCGTTGATATTAATAGGGCTTGGCGTGAAGGCTGAAGTTTTTCCAGTCAATACCTGGGTACCAGAAGTGTATGCCACGGCACCGGCCCGTGTTTCCGCACTATTAGGCGGAATCGTCTCTAAATTGGCACTGCTAGTCGTGTTACGACTACTTGTGTTGATTTATGATGACACTTCCGCGTACTTGTTATTACTTAACTTGGGCGTTTTAGGTGTCCTCACTGGCGAATTGGCGGCACTACGTGCTACCGATTTACGGCAAGTATTAGCCTATTCTTCAATCGGCCAATTGGGATTAGTTGCCATTGCTTTTTCTATACCGGGTTCCGCTGGCGTAATTGCTGGCATCGCCCTTGCCCTTCATCATGCGCTAGTGAAACCGGCCTTATTTATGCTGACGCCGGCGTGGGGAGGACATTTAAAACGCTTAGTGGGTGCCGCGCAGGTTTCGATGCCGGGTGCCTTGTTATTTTTAGTGCTGGCGCTGTCGTTGATTGGCATTCCGCCGTTGCCGGGTTTTTGGGCTAAGTTTTTATTAGTGACGGGCGCGTTAGGTACCACGGAAAACGTTGCCTGGTATCAAATGGCAATCGCGGTGGTTTTAATCGCGACGGTGATAAAAACGGCCTATTTCATGCGAATTGCGCGGTTGATGTTTCAAGGGCAATCCAGGGAAAAACCCGTCAGCGCACCGCATTCCCGCGAGTTGGCGCCGGCACTTACTTTAGTTGGGCTACTTTTAGTGAGCGTTTTGACAGTGGGGCCGATTAGTAAGAGCTTGGAAGCTGTGGCTTCGGAGGCGAGTGATAGAAAAGCCTATATTAAAAATACGTTGCCAGTTTGGGACAAGTCTTTTCCTGCTCTTTCTGTTAAATAACAATTGTGAAGTCCAAAGCTAAAGCACAAAGCTAAAGTCCAAAGCTAAAGCCCAAAGCTAAAGCTTTGGACTCCAGTTGTTATTAACAATTCGTTTATCCGCGTAATTCGTTGTACTTATGGAACAAATAGAACCTATAACTGATAAAGACGACCTAATTTGGGGGCCATAAAACATACGTCGGCAAAAGTACAGCGAAGCGAAACTTTTGCCGACGTGAATGATTTCAAATCAAATCATGGCCCACAAACTGAAATAAACGCAAAATACGCAAAATACGCAAGAGACAAGCAAATAAACTTCAAGAAAGCCCCAACGGGGCGACATTAATAAAGCCTGGGGCACCGCCCCAGGAACTTAG
Source organism: Candidatus Parabeggiatoa sp. nov. 2 (assembly GCA_002085445.1). Lineage (GTDB taxonomy): Bacteria > Pseudomonadota > Gammaproteobacteria > Beggiatoales > Beggiatoaceae > Parabeggiatoa. The sequence continues at coordinate 4,840 of NBMI01000102.1, read as the reverse complement.
CCCCAGGAAAAACGCCCCAGAGCCCCAAAGGGGCGACATTAATAAAGCCTGGGGCACCGCCCCAGGCGCCTCAGGAAAAGGAGAAACTCAGTGGAAATTTCAACCGTGAGAAATGATGGGCAGATATTGATACCAAAAACCATACGAGACTATTTACATTTACGCCCTGGACATCGTATTACTTTTACGATTGAGCCTAATGGTCAAGTCATTGTTCGTCCGATAAGACGTGATATTTCTGAATTGGAAGGATTTCTTAAACCGCCTACTAAGCCGGTAACACTTGAGGAAATGGATGCCGTTATTCTCAAAGGGGGAGCGAGTTATGTTAGGCATTGATAGCAATATCTTGATTCGTTACATTGTACAAGATGATCCGGTTCAGTCACCTTTAGTTCTCACTGATTGGATGATAAGACAATGACAAAAACGCAAATTGAGACGGTGCCAAGAAAGCCCCAAAGGGGCGACATTAATAAAGCCCCAGGAACAACGCCCCAAGAAAAACTCCCCAAGAAAACCCCAACGGGGCGACATTAATAAAGCCTGGGGCACCGCCCCAGGAGCTTGAGGAAATGGATGCCGTTATTCTCAAAGGGGGAGCGAGTTATGTTAGGCTTGTCAACGAAATAGGATATGTGTTGTAATAAAAATTTATTTTTACCTCCCTATTTTATTAAGAGTGTGTGATGCGGTGCTTTTGAGTTAAAATTCCACGAAACACACAAGTAATGGGGTTTCGCGTAGCAATACCCATCCTACGCTCACTCAATATTAAAGCAGGTTTTTTCAGGACAGAATAACTATGCAAGTCATTTCAGCAACAGCGGCTCAACAAAACTTTCAGTCCATTTGTGAACAAGTTTTCCAAAACCATGAGCCTTATATTGTTAATCGAGAAAATCATCACAATGTCGTGATTTTATCGCTTGATGATTACAATTCTTGGGTAGAAACCAACTATTTGTTATCAAATCCTTACAATGCCGAAAGGCTTTTGAACTCGTTGAAAAAAGCGCGTGCTGGTGAGGTTTTTGAGCGGGAGTTGATTGAAGAATGAATTTTACTGACGAATCGTGGGAAGATTATCTGTACTGGCAACAAACGGATAAAAGGGTTTTAAAGAAAATTAATCAACTTATCAGTGCCCTCAAAAGAGAGCCTTTTGATGGAATAGGTAAGCCAGAACCGTTAAAATATCACTTAGAAGGTTGTTGGTCAAGACGTATAACGGATGAACATCGGTTTGTCTATGAAGTGATAGGTGATACGGTCAAAATTATTGCTTGTCGATTCCATTACAAACCATAGAAAAACCAGTTCGTCGGTTGGGTTCACTCTCGCGCTACCGACAAACTTATGACGTTTGTTTATTTCATCAATTCGTTGTACTCTTTCTGTTACACTATTAAATATTAAGACGATCACACCGAATAAACGAAATAATCGAATAATTCGTGATTAACAATTCGTTTATCCGCGCAATTCGCTGTACTTTTTTCAAAAAACGCCGGTTCGATAATTGAGCTATGAGATAGTTATATCTTACCATTCGCTTAATAAAAACTTAAAAGTTCAATTTAAAAAGTCGGAGTACACGAGCGCGGGTACAAGCTCAATGCCATTAAGTTAAGCTTTTCGGTGAGGGCAACCATAAAGGATTTGCCCCTACATTACATGACGGTTTGTAGGGGCAATCCCTTGTGGTTGCCCTTAATTTAATGGCATTGGGGTACAAGCTACGCCTCAATGCCATAAAGTATACAACAAAACACCTACAAAAAGTATCACTAATAAAGCGCAACAGGGGGCCATAACTTAATTTGAGAACATCTAAAGTATTTTATGGCCCCCAAACAAGATAGTCCAAATAACCCTAAATTTTGAGGCGATAAATCGCCTACTACAAACAAACTTAATTTGAGAGCATCCAAAGTCTTTTATGGCCATCAAACAAGATAGTCCAAATAACCCTAAATTTTGAGGCGATAAATCGCCTACTACAAACAAACTTAATTTGAGAGCATCCAAAGTCTTTTATGGCCCTCAAAATAACAAAACACCTACAAAGCTAAAGCTTTGGACTCCATAATCTCAAAAATGGCTAATATAGATAAAGAACAACTCAACTGGCAACTGGAACAAATGTCAGCCGATGTCAAAGAATTGTGGTTAGTCGCCCAACAAGGAGATGTTGAGGCGCAGTTTAAGCTGGGGAAAGCTTATTATGACGTTGATGGCGTAGCTGGTTGGAATGAAGAAGAAACCAATTATTGGCTTGGTAAAGCGGCCGAACAAGGGCACATTCAGGCACAATACCTGTATATTGGTATAAATAGTGATGATGAGAAAGCCGTTGAGTGGTTGCGCCAATTGGCCGAACAGGGCTATGCGGAGGCACAACTGGATTTAGCGCGTGCCTATCAACGGGGTCAAAAAGGTATTGCACAAGATTATAAACAAGCGATTTATTGGTTGCGTCAGGCCGCTGAACAAGAATACGTTGTAACAGAACTGACTCCAATCAGTGTATCTCTAATAATAAATAAAAGCGCACAAAACGAGGCGCGGGATGAATTAGGTCAAATCTATGAAAGGGGCGAAAAAGGTGTTGCCAAAGATTATGAACAAGCCCTTTTTTGGTACAAAAAAGCGGTAGATCAGGGTAGCGTTAGTGCCCAATTTGCTTTAGAAGGCCTGAAAAAACAAATGCAACGCGTTGAGGAATGGCGACAAGGAGCAGAGCAAGGCGATGCTGAAGCACAATACCGTTTTGGTCGATATGAGTCATATAATGACGAACAAACCGTTTATTGGCTTCAAAAAGCGGCTGAACAAGGACATATTAAGGCACAATTTGAGTTAGCACTTGCTTATGAAAAAGGTAAAGGTATTACTCAAGATAATGAAAAGGCCGTTTACTGGTATCGGCAAGTTGCCGAGCGAGAACTGACGGAACTTGAAATTGACAACGCGCAATTTGAGTTAAACAAAGATGAAACCCAAGAAAATTATGATAAACGTCTGACTCGGTATCATCAAGCACTCAAAGAAATGTATGTCAATGCACAATTTAACTTAGGTTATGCCTATGACTCTGGAGAAGGCATCACCCAAGATGACGAGCAAGCCGTTTATTGGTATCGTAAAGCGGCCGAGCAAGGACATAAAAGAGCGCAATTTTGCTTAGGTTGTGCCTATTATGATGGGCAAGGTGTTCCCAAAGATGATGAGCAAGCCGTTTATTGGTATCAACAAGCGGCAGAAGGCAGCGATCTTTATAGAGAAGGAGATTCTTATTACAATGGAGATATTGATGCACAATTTAACTTAGCTTATGCATACCAAACTGGTGAAGGCATTTCCCAAGATGATGCCAAAGCGGTTTATTGGTATACAAAAGTCGCCGGAAAAGGAGATGCCGAAGCGCAACTTGAACTGGGCAAAATCTATGACAAAGCCGACATTGCCCAAGATTATGAACAAGTGATTTCTTGGTATCGTGAGCTTGAGGTAAACAAATTTTTCTCTGGACATGTTTACGAAGACGAAAACGATAACAAATTTATAAACCAGCAACTTGACAAAACACAAGCACACTATATCAAGTATCACGGCCCAAAAAGATACAAAGAACATGTCGTTTGTGAGTGCAAAAATAGCGCAACTGGTTGGTATCAACAGGCCGCAAAACAAGGATATAGCAAGGCACTACTTTATTTAGGTGTTCAAGCGGAAAAAGACACTGATGAATCCATACGCTGGCTTTGTCAATTAGCCGTCAACTCAATTATCGAAAACAAGGACTATGACGAATTAGAGTTATCTGACATCGACGACGAAAAAGCCATCGCCTCATTGCGTGACAAAGCCGAGCAAGGGCTATCCGTCGCGCAAACCGTTTTAGCTTACCTCTATAAAACCGGTAATGGTGTCACTGAAGATAAATCTGAGGCCTTGTTTTGGTTTGAAAAGGCCGAACAACAAGATATCGTGGCTCAATATTGGTTAGGAGCGCTGTATTTTGAAGAACGACGCTCTGAAAAAGCACAAGACTATTTTCAAAAAGTGACTCAACATCGTCATAAGGGAAATTATGGCGAGTTAGATATGACTAAAATCGAGTCACGAGCTAAAGATAAATTGCTGGTTTTGTGCAGGCAAAGAAAGCATTGAACAAAAAGTTAATGCAGCCCAGGGCAACGCCCCAATGCCATTAAGTTAACAAATAAACGACAAAGAGCCTTTGGTAAAGCCGTTGTCTCAAAGCTAAAGTCCCCTAAAGGGGACTGGTAAATTCAGGATTTTTTCTAAGTAAACGATATGGCATTGAGTCTTCAGTGCCCTTTAGGGCACTTCAGCTATTAGACGACGGCTTTACCAAAGGCGGGGGGGGGGATTATTTGTTTCTAATTCCTTAACTTAATGGCATTGGGGCAACGCCCTGGGAGCCCTGAAAGGGCGACTTAATTTGAGAGCGTCCAAAGTATTTTATGGCCCTCAATAGTACAACGAATTACGCGGATAAACGAATTGATCTTGGGATATCTTTAGTGTTCAATGATCATAAGTCGGCCAACTTTGGTTTGGTAGGACTTCAAACTTTTGGCAGGAGTCCAAATTCAATTGATTCAATTTCATAACCTGGCCCCCAAATCGTGTTGCTAATTCAATGCCTTATTTCATTTTTACGGGTTTCAAGTCTGTTCTGTATAAAGGTAAAATATTTATGTCTAATGCCATTAAAAAACTCGTCGAACGCTTTTCTGATCAACGAGAGAGTTATAAACAAAGCGACTATAACGAAGCCCAAACGCGTGCCGATTTTATTATGCCCTTT
>NBMI01000350.1 GCA_002085445.1 Candidatus Parabeggiatoa sp. nov. 2 | reverse complement strand
ATATTGGAGCGATCCAGCACTAGTAATCTGTCAATGTTCTATTGACGGGTAACAGGAGTAGGCCTGTTTTAACTTGGCACTGCCAAACCGTCTTTGGTACTGCCTTCCTTTGGACGGATTTAAGGGCATTGCCAAACTAAAGTTTGGACTCCACTGACAACGGATCATTGAACACCAGGAGTCAACTGAAGCGGAGAAATTTCCAATGTAACGGGCTGACTTACTAAATATGAGAATCCGCTTTGAGAAGGCACCCATAATCCGTAACCCACAAATAAATGTACCCGTTTTACGGGGCCAATACCCTCAATTTTATCGGGTAGTTGACCAGTAAACACATTAATAGAATAACGCGCTTGTCCGCTGCGAGTCCCGTAAGCCTCAATGTAAGGTTTTGAAAGATCAGGTGACCAACGTTTCCACCCGGCATCACTGAACACACTTTGCGAGGGCGTTTTTTGATACCAAATCCAGTTTGAAAATGCCTTGTCCCATCTCATCTCTTCTTCCCCATCCAATGCCGCTACCGCGACGATATCCACAATCTGATGATAAGGTTCGGGGATAATGATCGCATTAATGTCCACAGAACTGCCTTGTTCTATTACCTTCTCATCATCTAAGGTGAGCGGTTCAAAAAAATCGGTTGAATTCTCTACGCTAACAAAAACCCTGATTTGAGTGTCACCGGCAAACTGATCGGATTTCATAAACGGAAGGTTACCAGATAAACTACCCAGATTGAGATCAAATTTGGGATCGGTAACCGTCGATACCCCACCAGTCGATACCCCAAAGGTTGCCGTGCAACTCTTATCACCGTTCATCGTCAAGAAAACATGATTGGTTGTGCCGCCACAATCACCAGCCCAGCCGGTAAAAGCCGCACCCGTACCTTGGGTAGCAACCAAAATCACTGAAGTATCTTGCGGATACTTCGCTTCGCAGTTTTCTACGCGCAGTGTCTCATTTGTGACATGAGTACCACAAATAATGCGACTATCAAAGCCACCTATTGGACTATCGGGGCCGCCTACGGCGTTAAAGCTGAGAACAGTGCCCTTACCCTCAGCCTTTACTGTGAGCGTGTAAGTGCGCTTAAAGGTTGCAAGGCAACTCTTATCGCCCCCCATGGTCAGAGTTAAAGGATTGGCTGTGCCACTGCAATTACCACCCCAGGTGTCAAAGTAAAAATCCTTTGAAGGGTTGGCAGTCAGAATCACTTCGGCACCTTCCGTATAGATTGTAGAACAATTGGTGCCGCAGTTTATGCCACCCTTGTCACTTGTAATAGTACCGTTAGTCGGTGCCGTCATGGAGAGCGTGTAAGTGCGCTTAAAGGTTGCCGAGCAAGTCTTACCGGCGTCCATGGACAGAGTTAAAGGGTTGGTCGTCCCACTGCAACTACCTCCCCAACCAACAAAGGTAAAACCTTCCTTGGCGGTAGCCGTCAATACTGCTGAGTTACCCATATCAGTATCATACCTTTCTGAGCAAGCACTCCCACCGCTACCGCAGTTAATGCCCCCTGCCTGACTGGTCACTGTACCGCCACTCGGCGTAGGCGTAATAATGAGAGTCTTGCTAGGAATAGGAAGAGGACGTCCAGCATCAACCCACTTATTGTAGGAATCGACATCTGATATGCCAAACGAAATACCCAAGTTGCTGGTAAAGGTAAATTTGTCAAGTGCTTGCGGTTGCTGGTACAAGACAAAATAGGCATAGCGTTGTTTCCCAACCTCAATGACGTCAGGAGAATCGGATTCGGTAGGATATAGGATATCCAGTAACCTTGCCGTAACGGTATGTAAATCTCGCGGATAGATGTATGTCCCTCCTCCACAAGGAGAAGGGTTGAAGCTAGTCGGATTATAGGCACATAATTCCCCCTGATCATGGTCAAACCCATCCATGATGGGACAACGCTCTGATTGAGACACAATGATATTACCACGCCCATCAGTGATATCGGGGGCACATTGCCACGAATTGGATTGTGCCGAAATTTTGGCGCTCTCAGTACCCGGTGGAATAAGGACTCTGATGCGCAGTGTTTGCCCCAACTGCACCGGCGGTGCCACCTCGTAGGCGGTGTTGATGGAGTATTTGCTCGCGCCATTCGGCGCACGGGGGTAATTTTTAGCGGTAATCGGTAGAGCATAGTTCCAATCCCACGCTTGGGCTGGCATCGAAAGCCAAGCTAAAAGAACCAAACTTACCAAACTCTGTCCTGATCGCATAAAAAGTTTTCCCGTTCGTTTTCTTGAAAGATAATGCATAAAAAACCTTTTGCAATAATTATATATATACTCAATACTGCTGTCACAAACGAACTTCGTTTATGACGGTGTGCAGTATATCTAAAGTTTGTACTCTCTGCCAAACTAAAGTTTGTACTCTCTGCCAAACTCCTGCCAAACTCCTGCTTTTTGTCATTTAACTTTGTTGATCTTCGGTTCTACATAAGGAGAAATCTTTGAAAACAGCAAGTCGTCGGGACTCGAAATGACCATCAATGACTTAAATAAATTTTCAACAATCAATGACTTAAATCAATTATCCGCTACAAAGCTCTCTGCCAAACTCAAGTTTGGACGATTGCCAAACTCAAGTTTGGACTCCAGCAAAAGTTTGGACTCCGGCAAACTTAAGTTTGGACGACTGCCAAACTAAAGTTTGGACGATTGCCAAACTAAAGTTTGGACTCCTATCGACGGATCAAGTCATCTGGAACCAACTGAATATCAGAAATTTCCAAAGTAACGGGCAGACTCACCAAATAGGAGTATTCCCCTTCAGAAGGATTAGGCGAGAATCCGTAACCCACGTACAAATCTACCCGTTTTAGGGTGCCAAAACCCTCAATTTCATCGGGCAGTTGACCCTTAAAAACATTAATGGAATAACTCTCTTCTCCAGAATGAATCCCGTAAGGTATAACGTAAGGCTGAGATAAATCCAAATCCTGAAGCACTACCCAGCCCGTCTCATTGAACACATTTTGTGAGAGCGTTTTTTGATACAAAATAACGTTTGAATCTTGGTTGTACAACATCGCTACCGCCACGATATTCACAACCTGATGATCCTGATCCGATTCGGGGGTAATGGTGGCATTAATGTCCACAGAACGACCTTGTTCTATTATCTTCTCGTCATCTCTGGTGAGCGGTTCAAAAAAATCGGCGGAATTCTCTACACTAACAGTCACAATGATTTCAGCGTCACCGGCAAACAGAGCTTGATTTCCAACTACCAAGTTACCAGACAAACTTCCGTCATTGAGATTTCGCTCAGAAATAACACGCCCACTGATGACAAAGTTAAACTTGTTTTCATCAGTATCGTTGTTGATAATATTAAGTGTGCCACTGTAGGCGCCTTCTGTCGTGACATCATCCAGTTGAACGGTGATATCGGCACTGCTATTGGGTTGAATGCTAGGCAAATTGCCTACCAAGCTGAAACCTGAGGGCGGAGTTATCTCAGTAAGTGTAAGAATACTTTTGCCGGTATTCTTCACGGTAAAGGTTTTAGTCATGGACCGGCCAACGTGCGTGCCGACAGGGTGACCGGATTGGTGGCCCCCGCGCAATGGCCTCCCCAACTGGCAAAGGCAAAACCGTCTGCGGCCGTGGCCGTCAGTGTCACTCTGCTACCCGTCGTGTGGCTTGCGCTACACAGCGTGCCGCCATTACCGCAGCTGATGCCACTCGGATTACTGGTAACCGTGCCGTTATTTGTTACCTGTGTGATAGTGAGAATCTTTGGAGAGGTTTGCGCCCCAAAGGTGGCCGTGCAAATCTTATCGGTATCCATAGTCAGGGTAATCTGATTGTTTGCGCCAGCGCAATCGCCTCCCCAACTGACAACGGCAAAACCGTCTGCGGCCGCCTCGGCCGCCGTGCCCGTCAGTGTCAGTACGCTACCCGCCGTATAGTTTTCGCTACACAGCGTGCCGCCGTGACCGCAGTTAATGCCACTTGGATTACTGGTAACCGTGCCGTTATTTGTTACCAGTGTGATAGTGAGAATCTCAGTATTGCCATCAATTACAGTATCAAACCACTGATTGTATAATCCAACATCTGATATGCCAAACGAAATACCCAAGTTGCTGGTAAAGGCGAATGCACCAAGTGCTTGCGGTTGTTGGTACAAGACAAAGTAGGCATAGCGTGGTTGAGTCACTGTCTCTGGAGAACCAGGCTCGGTAGGATAGAGGATATCAAGTAACCTTGCCGTGACGGTATGTAAATCTTGGGGATAGAGGTATGCACCGTCTCCACAAGGAGAAGGGTTTACTGCAGTCGGATTATGGGCACAAAAGTCCCCAGGATCATGGTCAAACCCATCCATGACGGGACAACGTTCTGATTGAGACACAATGATATTACCACCCGCATCAGTAATATCAGGGGCACATTGCCATGAATTGGATTGTGCCGAAATTTTGGCAATCGATGTACCTGGTGGAATAAGGACTTTGAAGCGCAGTGTTTGCCCTTGCAGCACCGGCTGTGTAACCTCGTAGGCGGTGTTGATGGAATATTTGATCGCGCCCACTGGTGCACGGGGGTAATTTTCAGCGTTAATCGGTAGAGTGTAGTCCAAATCCCACGCGCCTTGGGCTGGCATCGAAAGCCAAGCCAAAATGACCAAGCCCAGTCTGGATCGCATAGCAAGTGTTTGTTTCATTGAAAGATAACTCATAAAAAAACCCTCTTGTTTGTAGTAGGCTCTTAACGTTTGTAGTAGGCGATTTATCGCCTTTTTCGGGCCTACTTTTTTTCTTAACGTTTGTAGTAGGCGATTTATCGCCTTTTTCGGGCCTACTTTTTATTAATTAACGTTTGTAGTAGGCTATTTATAGCATTTTTCGTGCCTACCTTTTTTATTAACGCATTGGGGAGAGGAGAGGGTGAAGGTGAGAGACACTGCAAACGTTTAGGATTTTGACACACTCCCAGCCCCTCTCTCGATGTGAGTCAAACCGAGGCCAAGTCCCGTATTGATAGGGAATTTAGGAGTGTGTTTTGATTCAGTTTTTAGCCGCGCAACGTATAAATGGTTACAAACCCACTAAAATTCATCAGAAGTTAACTGAACTGACGACATTTCCAAAGTAACGGGCTGACTCACCAAATAGGAGTATTCCCCTTCAGAAGGATTAGAAGGATTGGTCACCACTAATAATCCGTAACCCACAAAGAAATGTACCCGTTTTACCTGGCCAAAACCCGGAATTTCAACCGGTAGTTGACCCGTAAAAACATTAACGGAATAAGTCTCTTTTCCTGAATGAACCCCGTAAGGTTCGAGGTAAGGTTGATTGAGAGTGGGCGACCAACATCCAATGCGGCTACCACCACAATATCCACCGGCTCATGATTGGGTTCGGGGGTAATGATCGCATTAATGTCCACCAAACTACCTTGTTCTATCACCCAAGGCCAATCATCTAAGGTTAGCGGTTCAAAAAAATCGAATGAATCCTCTACACCAACAAAAACATTGATTTTAGCGTTACCGGCATAGAGATTGTGACTCCCTAATGTGAGGTTACCAATTAAGCTACCTGTATTGAGGTCTTGATTGGAAGTGACAGTTCCAGCGATGACAACGTTAAACGAGTCTTCATCAGGATCATTGTTGAGAATATTAAGTGTGCTACTGTAGGAACCTTCCGTGGTGGCATCCAGTTGAATGGTGAAATCGGCGCTACGATTGACTTGAATGCTGTTGGGCAAATTGCCGGCTACCAAACTGAAACCGCTGGACAACGTCATGTTGGTCAGTCTAAGCGCATCAGCGCCGGTACAGGGTGACCGGATTGGTGGCCCCCGCGCAATGGCCTCCCCAACTGGCAAAGGCAAAACCGTCTGCGGCCGTGGCCGTCAGTGTCACTCTGCTACCCGTCGTGTAGCTTGCGCTACACAGCGTGCCGCCGTGACCGCAGCTAATGCCACTCGGATTACTGGTAACCGTACCGTTATTTGTTGCCGCTGCGATAGTGAGAATATTGTCATTAGACGGAACCGGACTTCCTCTATCAATCCACTGATTGTATAGTCCGACATTTGATATGCCAAAAGAAATACCCAAGTTGCTGGTAAAGGCAAATTTGTCAAGCGCTTGCGGTTGTTGGTACAAGACAAAATAGGCATAGCGTGATTGAGTCACGACGTTCGGGGAATCGGATTCGGTAGGATATAGGATATCAAGTAACCTTGCCGTGACGGTATGTAAATCTTGGGGATAGATGTATGTGCCTCCTCCACAAGGAGAAGGGTTGACGGCAGTCGGATTATGGGAACAAAATTCTCCCTGATCATGGTCAAACCCATCCATGATGGGACAACGCTCTGATTTGGGTACGATGATATTACCCGCAGCATCAGTAATATCAGGGGCACATTGCCATGAATTGGATTGTGCCGAAATTTTGGCGCTTGAGACCCCCGGTGGAATAAGGACTTTGAAGCGCAGTGTTTGCCCTTGCTGCACCGGCTGTGTAACCTCATAAGCGGTGTTGACGGAATATTTGCTCGCGCCATCTGGCGCACGGGGGTAATTTGTAGCGTTAATCGGTAGAGCATAGCCCCAATCCCACGCGCCTTGGGCTGGCGGAATTGAAAGCCAAGCTAAAAGAACCAAACTCACCAAGCTCAGTCCGGATCGCATGGAAAGTTTTCTTGTTTGTTTTTTTGAAAGATAACTCATAAAAAAACCCTCTTGTTTGTTGTTTGTAGTAGGCGATTTATCGCCTTTTTCGGGCCTACTTTTTTATTAACGTTTGTAGTAGGCTATTTATAGCATTTTTCGTGCCTACTATTCACGTTTTTAGTAGGCGTTTGAGTAGGCGATTTATCGTATTTTTGTTTGTAGTACGCCTTTATGTTTGTAGTAGGCGATTTATCGCCTTTTTCTGGCCTACTTTTTTCTTAGAACGTGTTTTAAAACTCTACTTAACTCATTGTTTTATAAGCAATAAACTATTTTATAAGTGATTGACTCTTGGACTTTTCAAACACGCTCTTAATGTTTGTAGTAGGCGATTTATCGCCTTTTTCGAGCCTACCTTTTTTCTTAACGCATTGAGGAGAGGGTGAGGATGAGAGAGACTGCAAACGGAAATTTTACACACTCCCAGCTTAGGGTGTTAAATAGGCGCCAATTTATTTGTTTATTTTTTACCCTATTTTAATGAAATGATGCAAAAATCAACTATAAAATTAAAAAAAGTAACAAATTTTTATAAAATTGAACATAGCACTCCTAAACATTTGAACAGCTTCTAAAACTCAAGTTTGGAGTCCTGCCAAGCTAAAGCTTGGACTCCTACCAAGCTAAAGCTTGGACTCCAACGGCGGCCGCCAAAGCTGAAGCTTTGGACTCCAGCGGCCGCTGCAAACTAAAGTTTGGACTCCTGATCATTGAGGGACACGTCGATGGATCAAGTCTTCTGGAACCACCTGAACAGGAGTCATTTCCAATGTAACGGGCTGACTCACCAAATAGGAGTATCCCCCATTGGGCACCCATAATCCGTAACCCACAAATAAATGTAGCCGTTTTACCGACTCCAAAGGCAGTTCACCCGTAAAAACATTAATGGAATAACTTTTTTCTCCTGAGCGAGTAGTCCCGTAAGGCTCAATGTAAAGTTTTGACAGATTAAGTGGCCAAGTTTTCCACTCCGCATCACTGATTTTTTGATACCAACCCCAGTTTGAAAGTTTGTCCCAATTCATCTCTTCTTCCAAATCCAATGCGGCTACCACCACGATTTCCAGCATCTGATGAGAAGGTTCGGGGGTAATGGTGGCATTAATGTCTACAAAACTACCTTGTTCTATTACCCTATCATCATTTCGGGTGAGCGGTTCAGCAGAATCGGAGGAATCCTCTACATCAACAGTCACCATGATTTGAGCGTCACCGGCAAATTCATCGGGATTCCCAAATGAGATGTTATCTTTTAAACTTCCGTCATTAAGGTCTCGTTTAGAAATAACACGTCCACTGATGTCAAAGTTAAACGGGTTTTCATCAGTATCGTTGTTAGTAATTTCAAGTGTGCCACTGTAAGAACCTTCCGTCGCGGCTTCCAGTTGAACGGTGAAATTGGCGCTACTATTGGGTTGAATGCTGCCAGGCAAATTGCCGGCTACCAAGCTGAAACCTGATGGCGGAGTTATATTAGTCAGTTTAAGAACATAAGTGCCCGTATTCTTCACTGTAAAGGTTTTAGTGATGGGCTGGCCAACGTGCGTGCCGATTTCAATTGGTGTGGTAGCTCCATCTCCGATGGAAGTTGTCCCATCAAAGACTTCAATTTCTGGAAAAGTCGTTGTCGTCTGCCGGTTAAAGAGGGCACTGCAAGTCTTATCGACATCCATAGTCATGGGATATGAATTGCTTGTGCCACTGCTGCAATTGCCCTCCCAGCGAGTAAGGGCAAAGCCTTCCTTAGGTATTGCCGTCAGTGTCACTTTGCTATTCGTCGTGTAGGTTGCGTTGCAGTCGGTGCCTTCGTCACCGCAATTAATGCCATCCGGTTCAGTGTTCGCTGTCACTGTGCCGTTAATTGGTGTCGGATTAATAGTAATAGCCTTTCCCAAGATACCCGGCGGCTCGGTAGGCGTCGGATCGGTAGGCGTCGGATCGGTAGGCGTCGGATTGGGATCAATGATAGGCCCTCCAACTTCACGCCGTCCACTATCAACCCACTGATTGTATACTCCGACATTTGATATACCAAAAGAAATACCCAAGTTGCTGGTAAAGGCAAATTTGTGAAGTGCTTGCGGTTGCTGGTACAAGACAAAATAGGTATAGCGTGCTTGAGTAACGATCCCAAGAGAATTGGAATCGGAGGTAGGATATAGGATATCAAGTAACCTTGCCGTGACAGTATGTAAATCTTTGGGATAGACTTTGGTGCCTCCTCCACAAGGAGAAGAGTTGACGTTAGTCGGATTATGGGCACAAAAGTCCCTTGAAGCCCCCGGTGGAATCAGGACTTTAATACGCATTGTTTGCCCTAGCTGCACCGGCTGTGATATCTCATAAGCGGTGTTGATGGAAAATTTGCTCGCGCCCACTGGCGCACGGGGGTAATTTGCCGCGTTAATCGGTAGAACATACTCCCAATCCCACGCGCCTTGGGCTGGCAGCATTGAAAGCCAAGCTAAAAGAACCAAACTCACCACCCAAGAAAGTTTTATCGTTTTTCCCATATGAAGAGAACTCAATGAGAGACGATTTTTCGTCATAAAAAACCTCGGTTTTGTGATCATTATCACTCAAGTTTCTGGGTTAAAATTCAATAATAAACTATTTATTTTAACGGAAAAATTCAATTTTCGTCTCAAGTTGTTAAAATAGCATCCATTACGGCATGAATGCTTAACCAATCAGGCTCAGTTTGAGCAAAACGGATGACCTAAAATCACGGAAATCAAGGCATTATAATTTGTCAAGACCTAGGGGCGTTGCCCCAATGCCATTAAGTTAAGGAATTAGAAACAAATAATCCCCCCGCCTTTGGTAAAGCCGTCGTCTAATAGCTGAAGTGCCCTAAAGGGCACTGAAGACTC
>NBMI01000349.1 GCA_002085445.1 Candidatus Parabeggiatoa sp. nov. 2 | reverse complement strand
GCTTGACATTAGTAACTTCTAATGTTAAAGACTTTGAATGGATTGAAGATTTATCGGTGCTTGATCCACTTAAAAATTGAAAAAAATAAAATGCTGGACTGGTCTGCGAAGCTAAACCCACCTTATTAGATGGATGATGGGTTTCATTTCATTCTACCCACCCTACGAATGTATTATTTGGGTGAAAAACTTTTTAAGAAAATTATTAGTAAAATCACTACGTTATATTTTTTAGGCAAAAAAATGGTTGACATAAGTATTTTCTGTTTTATAATGCTTGACGTGTGGTTGCTATTATGCAACCCTAACTTTAATTTCTAACGAAAAATAAAAAACAGCTTGTTTTTTTACAATGAAAATTATAATATATGGTAATGGCGCAATGGCAAAAGTGGTTTATTCTTACGCTAAGCGAAGCATGGATGTTTGTGGATTCACTGTGGACGACTCATGTATTAAGCAAAATGACTTTTGTGGATTGCCATTAGTGCCATTTAGTAAAGTGGAATATCAGTTTAGTCCTGAAATATACAAAATGATTATTGCAGTCGGTTTTATAGATATGAATGAATTGCGTGAAAAAAAATATCAAGAAGCCAAAAGTAAAGGATATCAATTTACAAGTTATATTCATGAGTCAGTATTAATACATGAAGATGTTTTTATTGATGAAAATTGCATCATTCTTGACTATGTTTCAATACATCCTGGCAGTCGCATTGGACACGGTACTTTCATATCAAGCAATACAAATATTGGTCATGATTGTCAAATTGAGCACTCAAACTGGATTAACTCTGGTGTAGCAATTGCTGGAGGGTGCCATGTCGGTCCAAGTTGCTTTTTTGGGGTTAATGCGTCGGTAGGGCACGGTGTTCATATTGCTAAACAAACTTTCATTGCGGCTAATACATTTATAAGTAAAGATACTCAAGAGGGCAAGGTATATTTGTCAGAAGTAGGGCAACAATTAAAAATGAAAAGCAAAGCATTTCTTAAATTCAGTTCCGCCATGAGCTAGGTAAAAGATGAGTGTTATCAGTCGTACATTTTTCAAACAGGCTCGCAATGTGCCTAACAAACCCGCGATTTATTGTGATGAAAACTCAATAAGCTATGAACACCTTGCCACTTTGGTAAATCAATGGTCTTCCGCTTTGCAGAAAAAAGGTGTTCAGCATGGTGATCATATAGCTATATTACTTCCCAACTGCATTGAATATGTGGCACTTATGTTGGTGGCAGCAAATATTGGAGCAGTACTTGTTCCACTCAATCTTTCTTTGCCACCTGATGCAATACGTCGAGCGTGTCAAACGACAAATATAAAACATATTGTGGCAACAGCAGATCTATTACAGTCATTTTGTCTGAATCAGAATTGTCAGAATGACCAAATTTTCAGAATGAATTCAGTTATTTGGTTTTTATCCTATCAATTCTTAAATTCCGTCAAGTCTGATTCAGATATTAATGGATTATGGATTGCCTCAGACGATGAGCCATTTATTTTAACCATGACATCAGGTTCAACCGGTGAGCCAAAGCCAATTATTCTTACACAAGACACTAAATTGAGTCGAGTGAGTGCCGCAGTGGAAATGTATAAGATAACACATACGGATAGAACGCTTGTTGCAACACCGCTTTATCACTCACTTGCCGAAAGGCTAGTACTGATTGCCTTGCTGACTGGAGGCACATCAATATTAATGCCAAGGTTTTCACCTTCAGAGTGGATACGCACAGTCGAAGAAAAATTAATTTCTTTTACAATAGCGGTTTCTTCACAGTTAAGTCAGATAGCCCACCTGTTAGATGATGAAACTCATTCACAAAAAGTCAAGAGTTTACGATGTGTCGTATCTTCTTCCGCTTTATTAGATACAAAAATTAAAGAAAATTTGATTTCAAAACTTAATTGTGAATTTCATGAATGTTACGGAACCTCGGAAATTGCAATTGCAACTAATTTAAGTGCTGAAGATGCCAAGTTAAAATTACAATCTGTTGGTAAGGCTGTGCCAAAAGTTAAAATTAAAATATTAAGGGAAAATGGTACCATTGCTGCCCCAAATGAAGCGGGAGAAATTATCTGTAAAACCCCCATGATTTTTAGTGGATACTATGGACACCCTGAATTAACAAAGGATGCCATGTTTGGTGAATACTTTCGTACTGGAGATATGGGTAAACTTGATAAAGATGGCTTTCTATATTTTTTGGGTAGAAAGAAAGAAATCATTATTACCGGTGGCATTAATGTCTATCCAATAGATATTGAGTCAGTCATTTCAGAATGTACTGCTGTGAAGGAAAGTGCTGCTTTTCCCTTTCCCGATGAAAAATTGGGAGAAATAATTGCCGTTGCCCTGGTTCCCAAAGAACCCGAACACTTTAAGTTAAGAACAGTCCGTTTTCATTGTGCAGAACGTTTAGCAGATTATCAACAACCTAGAAAATTTTTTATGGTTAAAGAATTGCCAAAAAATAATCTAGGTAAGATTATGAAGCATATACTTTTATCAAAATATACTTAAAGATATGAATAGCTTAAATTTTAAACCGCTTTCTATTGGTTTTATTGGGGGAGCAATTGAATCGGCTATCGGTTACACCCATTTTATATCATGCAGGATAGATAACCGTTGGTCAGTTGATGCCGGGTGTTTCAGTATAGATGTTCACATTAATCAAGAAACAGGTCAATTTTATGGTGTTAATCCAGATAGGGTGTACAATACCTGGCAAAAAATGTTAGCAAATGAAAAACACCGACTGGATGCCATTCTAATCCTGACTCCAACACCCTCCCATTATGAAATGGTTGTAGCTTGTTTAAGTGAAGGTATGCCGGTCATTTGTGAAAAAGCATTAGCTTTAAACAGTGTAGAAGCCAAAGAAATTCTTGATATACAAAAAGCGAATCAAGGTTTCTTAGTAGTAACCTATAATTATTCAGGATATCCAATGGTTCGTGAACTACGACAAAAAATTCGTAGCGGCATATTAGGTGAAATTCGACACTTTCAAGCAGAAATGCCACAAGAAGGATTTATCCGGACCGATGCCAACAGTAATAAGTTGCTACCACAATCATGGCGACTTTCAGACACAAAAGAAATACCCACAATTTATCTCGATCTTGCCGTGCATTTGCATCAATTAATTGACTATTTGATTGATAAAAAACCCATTGAAGTCATTGGTCATCAAGCCAGTCATGGGTGGTTTGACGTTATCGACAATGTCGTATGCCTGGCTCGTTACAATAACAATGTTCAAGGTCAATTTTGGTTTAGCAAATCGGCACTTGGGCATCGAAATGGTTTAAAATTACGCCTATATGGTACAAAAGCGTCAGCCGAATGGTATCAAGCTAATCCGGAAGAGTTACTTTTGTCTTATTCAGATGGAAGACGTGAAATACTGGATCGTGCTTCTTCCTATGTTGACATTGCTCATGAACTGAGATATAATAGGTTCAAATCGGGACATCCAGCCGGTTTTTTGGAGGCATTTGCCAATCTCTATACCGATATAGCGGAGTGTTTGCGGCAATATAAAGCGACAGGATTATTTATAAATGTCAGAAAAAATTAAAAAATTTGTGATTCATACTATTGAAAAGAAGGGCAAATTACCCAATAATTGTGAGATAGATTCTTTCAATTACATTGATTCTGGTTATGTGGATTCAATGGGAATAATTAAGTTTGTACTCAATATTGAAGCTGAATTTGAGATTGAATTGACTGAATCAGATATGGAATCGCCAGAGTTTAAGACTATTGGTGGTTTAGTTAATATTATCAGAAAGAAAATAACTGAGTAAAATTTATGTGGAATTATGTGGAATAAAGTTAAATACCAGCCCAACATCCAAGCAATCAATTTCTGCAAAGAATTTTTGGATGCCAACCCAAAAAAACGTTATATTCTTGGCAGAAATGAATACGCAAAGAGTATTGCAAACCAAATTGAAGTCAAAGCATTTATAGATGATTTTACCAGAGATGTCACCTATCTGGGCAAATCAATCATAAAAACAGAAGACATACCATCTGATGGTCTGGTAGTGGTAACAGTGACAAGTGCCAGATCTTTGACCGTTAGGAAAAAATTATCTGATGCAGGTGTCAAGCAATTAGATTACTTTGCTTTTTATGAATATTCAGGACTTGAAATTATACCTGTTACATTTTGGGACTTATTTAGAAATGATTTTGAAAACAACAAAACAAAATATCTATGGGTAGATGAACTTCTAAGCGATGCGGAATCAAAAAAGACTTACAACCAGATTGTCAACTTTCGCCTTTCTGGAAAATTATCCTATATGGAAGGTTTTACATACCGCCCTGAGGAACAATACTTTGAAGATTTTCTTGGTTTAAAAGAAAAAGACGAGGTTTTTGTGGATGTGGGAGGTTTTGACGGCTTCACCACTTTGGAATTTATAAAAAGATGCCCTGATTATCGAGCTGTTTATCTTTTTGAGCCTGAAGCCAAGAATATGGAAGTAGCAAAAGCAAAACTCGCAGAGTACGCTCATATCAATTTCATCCAACAAGGCTTATCAAACAAAAAACAGACAGTTAGATTTTCTGTGGCGGGAATATATTCTGCAATCAGCGAAGATGGTGAAATTGAGATACAAGTCAATACGTTAGATCAGAGTGTAAGCGATTCCGTGACCTTCATAAAAATGGATATTGAAGGTGCTGAGGGTTTAGCAATCGAAGGTGCAAAACAAACCATTTTGAGAAATCATCCAAGACTTGCTATTTGTGTTTATCATAAGTTTGACGATTTTTGGAGAATTCCTGAACAAATATTATCAATACGAAACGACTATGACATTTATCTTCGCCATTATACGGAAGGAGTTGATGAAACCGTCATGTTCTTTATTCCAAAAAGGCAAAAGGTTTAAAAAACCAGCGAGCATATGAAAAGGGGCCAGGTTTGATTTAATTTTTAATCTTGAATTTTTATACAAATTGTAATGTTTTAAAAAATCGACTCTGGCCCCTTTAATTTCTTTGAATCGGATATGGAATCGCCAGAGTTTAAGACTATTGGTGGTTTAGTTAATATTATCAGAAAGAAAATAACTGAGTAAAATTTATGTGGGATAAAGTAAACCTAAATAAAATACCAGGACGCTATTATTGGCACTATTTTTTAAAACAAGACAATATTCCTAAGTCTTTATTTTATCCTAAGGATATTGCTCTTAATGAAAAAATAGCCCTATTTAAAAAGCATATTTGCATTGTCAATTTAGAAACCAGCACATACTGTAATAGAAAGTGTCAATACTGCCCGGTATCCTTAGATAATAGTA
>NBMI01000348.1 GCA_002085445.1 Candidatus Parabeggiatoa sp. nov. 2 | reverse complement strand
TCTCTTATGTGGAAGTCCCTGATAGTCCGTCATTAAACTTTGGAACCGGCGATCTTTCAATAGACGCTTGGTTTAACAACGGAATAGGCCCAATAGTCAGTAAGCTTTCAAACAGTGGTATTGGGTATGAATTAAGATCAGATATCATAATGTCTACTGATTTGCCATCAGGTACAAGAGCATTAATATTAACGGTTGTTGGCAGTGAAGGCGGACTTTCTTATTATGATTGTGGTGAAGTGCCACCCGCGCCATGGTCACATGTTGCTGCGGTAATTGATCGGGGAACTAATACGGCTAAGTGCTATGTCAATGGTGTATTAAGTGATACTATCACTGATTCAATAATGGGTAGTACGGCTACCGCTGGCGATTCTTTGTTTATCGGCTATAATACAATTAATAGTGATAGGTACGCGGGTATTATTGATGAAGTCGAACTCTTCAACCGGGCCTTGACTGAGTCGGAGATTCAGGATATTTACAACGCCGGCGCCGCTGGAAAATGCAAAGATTTTATCCTTATGCCATGGGATAGGCGGCCTTGCATAGGAGAAAACACTGTGGACGTTGCGGCAACGGTATGCAATAATTCAACTGTTCCTCAAACGTATGAACTGTCGTCCGTATTACCTTCAAGTTATCACTCTCAGTGTAATTTTATTCCGACACCGCCGATCATCAATTATAATGTCAGTCCAACACAAATCACCGTGCTGCCGCGGCAATGCAATACCTTTACCGTTCAAATAGACGTACCGGCCGGGTTGACGGCTAGTGACACCGCTTGTTATACGGCGACAGTCAATAACGTGACTGCTGGGCATAATCTGAGTAATGAAGGATCAATACTGGGCCCTACTGAATGGTGCGTTGTTGGCCCCCCTGATATGGCATTCCAAACCTTAGATTTATCAGAGCCAACTTCAGTGACTTTAAATGTCACCAACACCGGCGACACTGCAAAAACGCTTGATTATACGCTCATTCCAGTGCGTTCAGACATGGACGAATCGCGTGAAGCGTCATTAAGTATAAATGGTCAAGAACCCGGCATTGGCGTTTCTGATAAATTGTTCTTGAATCCGGGCGAAACCGGTCAGATTACCTTTACCGCCGCGTTGACACAACGCGATCCATTTAGTGTCGCCGAAGCGATTCTTATGACTGACGTGGATGGTGAAGGGATTCAAGAGCCTTTGTATTCAACGGCTTTTCTGTACAGAATCGTGGACAGTGATGAACATGACGATGATCAGCTTTCTCAAATTCTATTTGACGGGCTCAAAAACGCCTACGATATCGGCGACACCCTGACGATTACAGTGGCCGAATCGTCGGGTACGTCACGCTCAGAGCGCGTTGATCTTTGGGTAGGCGCGCAAATGCCTACTGGTGAGTTAGTGTATATAACATCCTCGCCATCAGAACCGTTTAGTTTGGAGCCGCTGCCCTTTAAAACCAGTCTCAATCCATCAGAAACGGTGCATTCTGTGTTTGAATTTCAAGTGCCTTCGGGCATGGAAGGAAAATACATGCTTTACGCGCTTTACGCGCAAGAAGGTAGCAATCCATTAGTAGCAGATACCACGGTTTGGCAGTCGAATCTGATAACCTTTCCAATCTGGTTAGCCCAATGTTTGCCAGCCACGTACACACAGAGTAGTGGATTATTGCATTTCCCGACGGTGAAAGTAGCCGGTGAACCCGTGCAAGTATTTGAGGCCAATCTACAATTGGACTCTCTCCCACGAGTGTTTAAATTCATTGACGCAACGCCGTTACCTGATAACGCCGCAACGCGAGCGGAGTGCCCAATATTCGAGCCTAGCACCGGACAATTACATGTACCGGCTGCGATAACAACAGAGGGATCACAAACTATCGAACTGGAATTGCAACTAGAATCTCCCACTTCACTGAGATTCAATATCATCAATGTGACACCTAGTAATCTGTCAACATTGTTTTGACGAGTAAAAGACTCAATCGTCCGGTCAAAAAAAAGCACTACACTAAGGCGCAACCCTCCTCAATTGAGGGCCATGTTGACACTTGAAACCACTCAGATTTTCTCGACAAAAAACGCTGCCACAAATCTCGGCAAGATAAGCAAAAGAAGGGGAGTCCAAGATTTATCTGGAGTCCAAGATTTATCTTGGACGTCAAAGCACTATACTGAGGCGCAAGCCTCGTCAATTGGGGGCCATATTGACACTTGAAACAGCTCAGAATTTCTCGCCAAAAAACGGTACCACAAATCTCGGCAAGATAAGCAAAAGAAGGGGAGTCCAAGATTTATCTGGAGTCCAAGATTTATCTTGGACGTCAAAGCACTAGACTGAGGCGCAAGCCTCGTCAATTGGGGGCCATATTGACACTTGAAACAGCTCAGAATTTCTCAAAAATAGGGACAAGGGGAGTCCAAGATTTATCTTGGGAAGGAGTCCAAGATTTATCTTGGACGTAAAAAGTTGATACGAGGGGAGTCCAAGTGGAGGGGAGTCATTGATAAATCTTGGACGTCTGTGGTAAATTCCAGCGACGCGACTTAATCGTCTTTCAAACTGACAATAGCCACACTGACACCAAAAATTATCTAAAAAAAATATTTGCAATTTGCTTTAAAATTATGCTCTACTTTTTTTTGCTTAAAATCTGTCTGCGACGCCATCGACTCCATATAGAATCGGCACTCAAAACCAATTGCGTCAATAGTTTAGCAATAGTAGGGATTATTCCAAGTAATGGAATATGTGAAAAAAGATACCAACATGAACAACCCTAAAAATTGACGGTAGCAATGACGGATTTAAAGCCACCCTACAAATTGCAACTAAAGGCGAACCATTATCCACTGAAACATCTGGCAACTTGCCCCAAACCTTTTGAAGCATAAATATTATCAATGTTGGCAATGACATTTAAAAGAACCAGATGCGCGTCTGCGTGCGAGGCGGGGAGGTTCAAAAATAATTGATTCTAATAAAATTATTGAACAATGCCACTGAAAGATGAAACACCACAATTTTTTCGTTGAAGAACAAGTGATCGCTCTAACACAACCAGACAATTATCATGTCATGTCAAATACAGAAGTTAAAGAGTTTTGCAGTACGATTTTATCGTTGTCAGAAAACGCCAAAGCAGATATCATTCTATTCGAGGCCGACATAGAAAATGCGCCAACTCAATGATGACAAAGAAATTTTCATTTCTCACGTCACTCAAGAATGTTTGGAGAATCAAAATGATAACGAGATCAATAAGAGACAGAATTAAGAACCGAAAAAGAGCGCGTTGGCAAAAGCCAAGAACGGGTTCCTTCATAAAGGATTGTATTATAGGCAATAAAGCAGCAATGGAATGGCTACGCAATTTGTCAGAAGAACACCAAAAACAATCCTCAGCTTGCGCCTCGCAGGAAACTAGCTAAACCAAAAAAAGAGGAGTCCAAGATTTCTCTTGGACATCCAATTTATCCGGAGTCCAAATTTATCCGGAGTCCAAATTTATCCGGAGTCCAAGATTTATCTTGGACGTCAAAATCGTCCGGAGTCCAAGATTTATCTTGGACGTCAAAGCACTAGACAGAGACGCAACCCTCCTCAATTGAGGGCCATATTGACACTTGAAACCAGTCGTATTTCAAAAAAACGGTGCCACAACACTTGAAACCACTCGTATTTTTCAAAAGCCACAAATATCGGCTAGACAAGCTTTCGACAAAGACTGAACTATGGAACATCGTCAATTGAGGGCCATATTGACGCTTGAAACCACTCGTATTTTTCAAAAAAGCCTAGTGCAACGCCCTGGGAATACACAAAGCCCAACGCCCTGGGCAAGCCCCAACGGGGCGACATTAATACAGCCCAGGGCAACGCCCTAGGTACCGCACACATTAATACACAAAGCCCAACGCGTTGGGCAAGCCCCAACGGGGCGACATTAATACAGCCCAAACCCCTTTTGGGTGAGGGCAACCATAAAGGATTGCCCCTACATTACATAACGGTTTGTAGGGGCAATCCCACGTGCAAAGCCCTTAACTTAATGGCATTGAAGGCAACGCCCTGGGTACCGCACACATTAATATATTAAGGAGACATGCCATGAAGAAAATGCGCCGCTGGTTTAAGCCCAGCAAGTTGATAACAATACCCATCATCCTGAACATATTGCATGGAGTGGGTGTCTATGCTGAACCGGGTAATGATCTCGTTTTTACTGATCTCTATACCGCTGGTGCGAGAGCCCGTACACAAGTTGATTATACTTCGATGGTAGGACAAGAAACCATCAAATTTATTAATAACTATCAGGCGCAGTACCAACGTCCCGTGCCAAAGGATATTTTCAATGAGTTTGTGAACGGTTTGTTAACCAATGATCCCATAGTACGGAAAGTTTATTATGTGCCTGAGCGATTTCTCACCTTTATCATGCACAGTCGTACCGTTCGTCCGATAACGAGTAGTCAAACGCCAGAAATTCAGGTGCAGAAAGCGCCTTTTGTTGAACCCATGCTACTTGGCAAGACACTTGTCTATCGTTTTGAAAATAAGAAATGGGTGCTTGATAAAGAAAAATCGACCGCCCCCTGGTTTGCTAACTCTGATATGTGCCATCTGGCTCAGTCCTTGGCGGCTAGTTCTGTTGAAGAAAACGCTGACAACACGATGTTGGCGATAATCTCCGAGGCGAGAACCCGTCTACAAGCTGATTATGCTTTCAAGACTGGAGAAGAAATCATCAATTTTCTTAAAGCCTATCGGGTACAATACCAACTGGCGGTGCCACAAGCGACTTTCAATCACTTTGTGGACTATCTCTTAAAAAACGGGACCGATTCGATCATATCAGCAATCAGGTATGTGCCTGAGCAATCCTTCACTGTTATATTGCAGAACAATTCCTTCGTTGAACCAGAACTTCGAGGTAAGACACTTGGCTATCGTTTTCTTAAAAATACTTGGGGGTTTGATTCAGAAACTTCCACCGTGCCGCAACAAATCGTTGATTCTCAACTGTATCATTGGCCTATACTACCACCACCACCAATAGATGTTGAAGAATGCAAGAGGATTATTACAGACCATTGCAAAAGTTTCCATCAAAGTTTCCCTCCTTACACCCCACCATTATGGACTGATAGTGAATGGTGTCCCTATTGGTTGTTTTATGTAAGTCCACCTTAGCACGAACAATAAAAAATTTCCCCCATTGGCGTGGTTTAGATAATGACAAAATCCTCCATCGCCCTCTTTGTACATACAAAGAGGGCATTTAATGGAGTTATATACTGAGAATACAACGAATCTCAGAACGAATTAAGCTTTTTAGGTTAAATAATAGAGTTGTCCGAAAATAAGGGTTTTGTTAATTTAACTATTTGTTTTTATTAGCTAAAAAATAATTTACGGACAAGTCTAATAATTTGAGGCTTTACGGACAAGTCTAATGATTTGAGGCTTTTATCGCTCAAAGAGCCATTTGTTTTATTTTCACCCTTTTCAAGTACGTTGCGTATAACAATGAAAATCAACAGATTACAATCATCTCTCTCAGTGGTTTTATTCTCTTTGAGTTCAGCGGTATTGGCCGAAATTGTGCTAGACGGTACACTAGGTACCAAGGGCGCATTAGTCGGCCCATATTTTCTGATTAAAAACACAATGGGACAACAAATCGGCGGTAATTTGTTCCATAGCTTTGAGTCGTTCAGCGTCAATACAGGTGAACGTGCTACTTTTATCGGGCCTTCTTCAGTGGAAAACATCCTGGCACGAGTGACGGGTGGCAATCGTTCCGTTATTAACGGCACACTTCGCTCGGAAATTCCTAACGCAAATTTATATTTGCTCAATCCCAGTGGTATCCTGTTTGGCAAAAATGCCCGTTTGGACATTGCCGGTTCATTTCATGCCAGCACCGCCGACTATCTGCGTTTAGGAGAAGAGGGACGTTTTTCTGCCCGTTATCCAGTTGATTCGTTGTTGACGGTGGCACCGCCACAAGCGTTTGGTTTTTTAGATAATCCTGCCCCGATTACTATCCAAGACAGTCTTCTGAGCGTCCATGAAGACAAAACCCTATCTATTTTAGGCGGTGATTTGCAAATGGACAATAGTGCTTTGTATGCGCCCGATGGACAAGTCAATCTGGTATCTGTCGCGTCTGGTGGTGAAGTGATACCGAGTTTATCCAACACGGCTGATAAGTTGGGCATAATAACACTCTCACAATCTCCAGAGGTTGCTTTTAAAAAAATTGATGACACCGAAATTGCCAACATTGATACCAGTGGTGTGAATGGTGGGAATGTGTTTATTCAGGGTGGAAAATTTTTCTCCAGTGGTGGGCGTATTTCGTCACAAGTGGCACCCAGCCTAACTCAAACCAAGGTGGGCAGCATCACGATTGAAACGCAAGAAATGACACTGCAAGATAACACCTATATTGACACGAAGACTTATGGCAGTGGTGAGGGTGGTGATATAACCATTACGGCGACTGATAATTTAACCATGATAGGCAGTAGTATTTCCGTTGCTTCTGGGCCAGAAACTACCGGTAATGCCGGCACTATTCAGTTGAATATTGGACAGTTGACACTGCAAGAGGGTAGTTTTCTCAATAGTGGTACTTTGGGTAGTGGTAAAGGGGGTGACATAACCATTATGGCAACTCAGGGTATTTCACTTTTTGGGCAAGATATGAGTAGTCAACCAAGTCTGATTGCCAGCAGCGTGGGTGACTCTTTCACAAGAATTTCAGGTGATGGTGGTCAAATTCGTATTACGACACCTCGCTTAGAACTCAAAGATCGGGGCGCAGTGCAAACGGGTGCCTTCGGATTAACCAGCGGCAATGCCGGCAATATTTGGTTAAAGACCGATCATTTAATCCTTAATAATTCAGGCACTATTATTAGCTCAACGGTGGGCAGTGGTAGCGGCGGTACTATAAAGATTTTCAGCACCGATATAGAAATGAATAGTGGCTCAATCAAGTCGCGCAGTGTTGGTAAAGGCAATGCCGGTTCAATCCGTGTCACAACTGAAACGGCTTCGCTGAATGATATCAGTATCATCTCTACTTTAGCACTTGACGCGGGTGGAGGTAATATTGAATTTAATGTGCGAGATCACCTCTATTTATTCGACAGTGGTATCACCGCCTATGCGAAAGGCAAGCAACCACATCATCACGGCGGCAATATCACTATCGAAAATCCTCGACTGTTTACACTTGATAACAGCCAATTGCTTGCCAACGCCAAACGAGGAAAGGGCGGCAACATTGACGTTCGCGCCACCCAAATCAGGCCCTTAGGCGACAGCGTGATAGATGCTTCTTCAGAGCTAGGCCTAAACGGCCGCTTGTTTATTAATGGTATTGATATCAGTAACAATATCATACCTTTATCTATCAACTACTTAGCCGCCGAAAAGTTTGGCAGGAGTCGGCCAACTTTAGTTTGGCATAGCGAGTTTTTAGAATCAAACGCCTCGGCTTTGGAATCACAAACAAGCTGGCTATCTATGGGTTGTCGCCATCACTAAAATGAGATTGGAGTCCAAACCTTCAGGTTTGGGATTGGAGTCCAACAAAAACCTGCCTCCCAAAGCTAAGGCTTTGGACTCCAACAAAAACTGAAAAGATTACGTCAGCAAATAAATAATTTGGCTATAGGAACGATATCATTTTCACGAATTTGAAGTACGTTCCGTAGAATAAAGATTTTATTATCTTGGTGGCTGATGTACAACAGGAGAAAAGCATTGAAAATTTTTAATGCGGCTCTGAAAATTCTGAAAATTCTGAAAATTCTGATCAAATTTTGAGGGCCATATTCTCATTTGAGTGACATCAAATTTGATGAAGGCCCTCTATCGTCCTACTCGTCTGTACTTAATTCGTAATTCGTTGTACTCAATTCGTTTATCCGCGTAATTCGTTGTACTACTTAATTCGTTTATCCGCGTAATTAGTTGTACGTAATTCGTTTATCCGCGTTGTACTACTTAATTCGTTTATCCGCGTAATTAGTTGTACGTAATTCGTTTATCCGCGTAATTCGTTGTACTAACTATTGTAATTCGTTTATCCGCGTAATTAGTTGTACTTAATTCGTAATTCGTTGTACTACTTAATTCGTTTATCCGCGTAATTAGTCGTTGTACTACTTAATTCGTTTATCCGCGTAATTAGTTGTACGTAATTCGTTTATCCGCGTAATTCGTTGTACTAACTATTGTAATTCGTTTATCCGCGTAATTCGTTGTACTAACTCAATTCGTTTAGGAGCAATATAGGCGTTCCGCCACTGCGTTTCGTTGTACTCATTTAGCCACAACTCACATAAAGATTAAGTCGTTAAAGCACCTACTAACCTACTACAAACTTAGGCGCTAAAGCACAACTAAAACACCTAATCTGTACTGGTTCATTCCAGTTAATGGCCCACAAATAAGGGTTATTCACATATAAATGCTAAGGGTATCTCATAGAATAAAAATTAATTGCAATCAATTAATTCACGTTAGTAATTCTGAAAATCCTGAAAATTCTGAAAATTCTGATCAAATTACCTTTCAGCACCTTGGAAGTTTTTTTAAAAGCCGCTCAAAAAAGACCATTTGCTGGTAGAATAGGGATAAATTGTTTGAAAAAAGTGTCATCAGCCCAAATACAAAAGATATTTGCAAAAATTCCGGCGACCGAAATGACGCCGCTTGCCTCTGAATTTGCACAAAAAATCTTAGCATTAAACCGTCAACGACTCTTAACCGGCTTGGATAACTAAACTATGAACTCATTATATGTGGCATGGCAAGAGCCGCAAACCAGAACTTGGTTGGTTGTGGGTGAATTAACTTATCATCGCGACAAACACGTTTATCAGTTTGCGTATACAAAAGGTGCCAAAAAATCGCCACACTTTGTACCCTTTGCCCGAATGAAAGATTTACACAAACCGTATTTTGCTACCGAGTTATTTCCGGTGTTTGCTAATCGGTTGCTTTCCAAATCACGTCCTGAATATCAGGCTTATTTACAGTGGTTAAATGTCCCTAGCACCGAACAAGATAACCTGCTTTTGTTGTTAGCGCGTTCAGGCGGAAAACGAGCCACCGATTCATTAGAAGTGTTTTCTTCTCATGAACGTCATGCTGAAGGAATTGAGGAATTTTATTTTTTCAGTCGAGAACTGCGCCATTTACCAACAGAAACGCTGGACAGAATCAATCATCTTCCACCAGGCGAACCGTTGTTGTTAGTGCCAGAACATCAGAATGAGCCAGTGGCTTATGCCATTGCATTACAAACCGATGAATCAGTAAAAGTGGGTTATTGCCCACCTTATTTAGCTAAGCCACTTTGGCGATGGGTAGAACACCAGATACTGTTGACAGTTGCAAAGGTAAATCGGGAAGCCCCTTTACAGTTGAGGTTATTGTGTCGGTGGGTATTTAATTTACCAGAGGATTTTCAACCGTTTTTAGATGAAGAATTTGAACGATTATAGTCAATCTAATAACACACAATAACATCAGGAGTCCAAACTTTAGTTTGGGAGGAAATCGGATTTCTGACACCATTTTTGAGGGCCATATTGTCGTTTGAATGACATAAAATATTTCTCTAAAAGAAATCCGATTTTTCGCAAAAATCGGATTTTTGAGACCTCGATACCTTGATTTTTTCATTTTAGGGCCATATTACTATTTAAATGACATAAAATATTTCTCTAAAAGAAATCCGATTTTTCGCAAAAATCGGATTTCTGATACAATAATTCGCTTATCCGCGTAATTCGTTGTACTAATTCGTTTATCCGCGTAATTCGTTGTACTAACTCAATTCGTTTATCCGCGTAATTCGTTGTACTAACTCAATTCGTTTATCCGCGTAATTCGTTGTACTCGATTCGTAATTCGTTTATCCGCGTAATTCGTTGTACTCGATTCGTAATTCGTTGTACTCATTTAGCCACAACTCACATAAAGATTAAGGTGCTAAAGCACCTACTAATAATGATTCAGCGTATTGAAGCCCTAAACTATCGAAGCCTACGCTATGTATCACAAGAAATTCGCCCATTTCAAGTCTTAGTAGGCCCAAATGCGTCTGGCAAATCGACTTTCCTTGATGTCGTCGCACTGTTGGGTGATTTTGTGCATTATGGAATGAGCGATGCGATACTATTTGGCTCCGATAGAGAAAAAGGACGCGCTAGTCGGTTAGATGAGTTAATCTTTAACCAAAGCACCGATCACTTTGAACTGGCCGTTGAACTCGTCGTCCCAGAACACTTGCGCCCAATTCACCAACGAGAATATCAATGGCAACCCGATACAGTACGCTATGAGGTGGCCTTTGGAAACAATGAAAAAACCCGCGAATTGGAAATACGCGCTGAAACACTTTGGTTGCTTGATAGCCAACAACGGCAACCCAATCGGCTTGAGCCAGTCAACCAGTTTCCGCTTGAACCGCAGCCACCGGCAACGCTCATGACTCAAGAAAGCCAAACACCACCTGGTTGGAAAATGGTCGTCCAAAAAATACTGAAATCCGGCCAAGATTATTTTCGGGCCGAAACCAGCAACTGGGACATTATGTTTAGAGTGGGGCCCCACAAGGCCGCACTTTCTGGCGTACCAGAAGATACTGAACGTTTTCCAATAACCATTTGGGTGCGTGATTTGCTACGGGGCGGCATGAGTTTGTTAGCACTCAGTAGTGCCGCTATGCGTCGGCCGGTGAGTCCCTCGGCTTCACGGCGTTTTAGCCTAGACGGTGCTAATTTACCGCTAGTGATTCAGGACTTAAAACGGCATCATTCGCAATCGTACCAAGACTGGGTAGCTCATCTCCAAACGATTCTGCCAGACTTAACCCAAATTCAGGTTTATGAGCGCAGTGAAGATCGACATTTATATCTAGCCCTCAGTGTCGCCAGTGCGTCCGAACCGGTACCTTCTTGGCTGATTTCTGATGGCACGTTGCGTTTATTGGCGCTGACATTGCTGGCTTATGTTCCGGCCGAAAATGCCGGCATTTATCTGATTGAAGAACCAGAAAACGGCATTCATCCAAAGGCCGTAGAAGGCATTTTTCAATCACTGTCATCAGTTTATCGTGGACAAGTGCTAGTCGCAACACATTCACCCCTTTTTTTAGGTTTATCTGAACCCTCACAACTACTTTGTTTTGCCAAAAATCCCTCTGGTGCCGTGGACATTGTGAGCGGTGAGCGACATCCGGCCCTCAAAAATTGGCGTGGCGAGGTAGATATTTCGACACTGTATGCAGCGGGGGTGCTGGGATGAACAAAGATTTGATTATCTTGGTGGCTGATGTACAACAGGAAAAAACCATTGAAACCTTGCTGGATGAACGTTACAAGTCACTGAACATTAGACGAATGACTTATGACATTTTTCGTCATCCGCGTAAAGACCCAGGCGTGTATAAGGAAGCAGCCCATTTTCTGAAATCCTATCAAGGAGAATATGAACATGCGTTAGTCTTATTAGATTCTGAATGGGCGGGCGCACCAGGGGATGCGGTCTATTTGCGCGGTACCCTACAACAACAGTTATATAACAATGGATGGAACGCGAACAATGCCGAGGTGATTGTCATTGATCCAGAATTAGAGATATGGATTTGGTCAGATTCGCCAGTGGTAGCTGAAGAACTCCGCAAGCCTTGGAACAGTATTTATACACTGGCCCAAAAACGTGGCGACTGGCTCAAGGGGCAACCTAAGCCTATCCGCCCCAAAGAATTATTGGAAGCTATCTTACGACAACAAAATCGTCCCCGCTCGTCGGCCATATTCCAAGCCATTGCTCGTCGGGTTGGGTTGACACGCTGTCAAGATAAAGCGTTTATACTGTTACGTCAAACGTTGCAAAATTGGTTTCCGTCGTCATAACAGGCTAGTGTGGCAGCTGAAGCTTTGGACTCCAACAACCGGTCTCCCAAAGCTGAATAATAGGCGTTCCGCCACTGCGTTTCGTTGTACTCATTCACAACTCACATAAAGCTAAAGCACCTACTACAAACTTAGGCGCTAAAGCGCCTACTATAAACTTAGGCGCTAAAGCGCTTACTACAAACTAAAACACCTAATCTGTACTGGTTCATTCCAGTTAATGGCCCACAAATAAGGGTTATTCACATATAAATGCTAAGGGTATCTCATAGAATAAAAATTAATTTTTAAGCAATTAATTGCAATCAATTAATTTATTCACATAATATTTACATAACTTATTGAAAAACAGAACTCACGTTAGTAATTCTGAAAATCCTGAAAATTATGAAAATTCTGATCAAATTATGAAAAGGCCCTCTATCGTCCTACTCGTCACAAATTGCACTTTTGTGCGGCACAACTAAAGCGCCCCAACCCCAAAGGGGTTGAAACTTAATTCGTTTATCCGCGTAATTGGTTGTACTTAATTCGTTTATCCGCGTAATTCGTTGTACTCGATTCGTAATTCGTTGTACTCAATTCGTAATTCGTTGTACTCATTTAGCCACAACTCACATAAAGATTAAGGTGCTAAAGCACCTACTACAAACTTAGGCGCTAAAGCACCTACTACAAACTTAGGTGCTAAAGCACCTACTACAAACAAAAATATTTTTTTGCAAAATTGCCGGTTTTGTCCGTCTATTAATAAGTAACAATAATGATACCTTATTATAGCTAGCTTTCCAGAAAAATCCTTTGAGCTGCTTAAGCCAAGATATTTATCTGGAATACTTGTAACTGTTCCATTAGGGAGGAAATACGATTATGTACCTTGTTCAATGGTTATCCAAAAGAAATCCGCTTAAGGATTTTCTGCAAACTTGCCTATCACCGTACCAACAAGAACTTTGTGTTTGTGCAACCACAGCACAAATGTCGGCGATAGACATAAGTCAATTTGGTGGTGGTGACAAACCGGCAATGGAGTCTTCACCACCAAAGCTGCCAACTGCTGCCATGATGACGGCCGAAGCGGCTAAAACGCTATTTTTTGACCACTGGAATCTTTAGACGTAACAAATTCGGCCGAGATCGTCCCAACACCTGGTTGAAACAGCAAAAAGACCCAATTTATGGAAAGGCCTATCAATTGCTGGTGAAAGAGAAATATTCCAAACGAGAGGTGGTTGAAATTCTCCTAACCACAGAAACGGATCGGCAACGATGGAAAATCGAAGAAGTGGTTGACGAAGTGGCGACAAAGTGCCCAATCAAGCTGGAAACTCAAGACGTTTCGCTTGATCAAGGTCTTGAGGAAGAACATGAAAACAACTCGGCTATTATTCAGGCTTCGTTAGAAAACACGTTGGAAAAACAGATTGAAGGGCAGAATGAACAAGTTCTACAGGAAGTGCTACTTCGCTTGTTGAATAACGAAATAGACGAAAACGATATTCCGCTTGAACTCAGAGAGTTGTTGGGTTATTTAGCCAAGTCTATCCATTGTACAGAGGAAGAATACCTCATCTTCCGGCTACATAAGCGAGATGGGTTTACCATCGAAAAAATCGCTCAACTGTTGTCTCTGACTAATAAGCAAGTTCGTTATCGTTTCAAAAAGGC
>NBMI01000101.1:18700-19108 GCA_002085445.1 Candidatus Parabeggiatoa sp. nov. 2 | reverse complement strand
TTAAGCGCCGACATGACGGCCTTGGCTGAGAAGCAAAACGACAAGTTCAAAGGCCTTGAGACGCAATTGTCGGCCTTGAAAACGGACGCCGCGGCCGTGGATAAGCAGCAAAATGCCCAGTTACAGCAATTGGTCGATCAATCCAATCAACTCCAGATGGCTTGGCTGTCCTTTTTCAAGAACACAGCGGCCTCAGAAAAACAACAAAATGACCAAATAAAACAATTGGTTAGTCAAGCGACTCAACTCAAAACGGCCTTAACCGCTAACATAATGGCTTTGGCTTTGTCGCAAAACAACAAACTCAAAGGCCTTGAGACGCAATTGTCGGCCTTGAAAACGGACACCGCGGCCGTGGATAAGCAGCAAAATGCCCAGTTAGAGCAACTGACTAGTCAAACGACTCAA
>NBMI01000101.1:0-18685 GCA_002085445.1 Candidatus Parabeggiatoa sp. nov. 2 | reverse complement strand
ACGCAATTGTCGGCCTTGAAAACGGACACCGCGGCCGTGGATAAGCAGCAAAATGCCCAGTTAGAGCAACTGACTAGTCAAACGACTCAACTCAAAACGGCCTTGAAAGGCGACATGACGGCCCTTGCTGGCGAGCAAAACAACAAACTCAAAGGCCTTGAGACGCAATTGTCGGCCTTGAAAACGGACACCGCGGCCGTGGATAAACAGCAAAATGCCCAGTTGGGCCGACTGAGCCAGAAAGCCAGTCAAATCGAGACCGCTTTGCTCTCGTTGAAAACGACCGCCTCGGATCGCCCCCAGAATAATCCGACAGAAGAATTGGGCCATCCATCAACTAAACTCGAAACGAGTTTGAAAGGTGATACCAAAGCACCAATTAGCGAACAGAGCGACAAGACACAATAGCCTCAAAATCAATTGGGTGCCGTTCCTTTTCGACGAATGTCTTCAAAATCAATAAATTACTGTATGGGCGTGATGAATCGAGGTGATAAACGTAGCCTATTGATATTATTGGACTTTTATTGTTGTAGTCCCTTGTTATGGCATAAATCGTCGTAAAACTGTACCCAAATCAATTAAGGGACTTTTCCAAAAATAATCGGCCCCTTTTGCTTGAGATAAATCTCAAGGCTAAAAGCCTTTGGTTTGTAGTAGTCGCTTTAGCGATTGAGTTTCGCTTTAGCAACTGAGTTAGTAGTAGTCGCTTTAGCGACTGAGTTTGTAGTATTGAGTTTGTAGTAGTCGCTTTAGCGACTGAGTTAGTAGTAGTCGCTTTAGCGACTCAGTTAGGCGATTACAAGCCGACTACAAACGGGGCAAGGCGATAAATCGCCTACTACAAACGGGGCAAGGCGATAAATTGCCTACTACAAACGGGGTGGCGGGTTAGGCGATAAATCGCCTACTACAAACGGGGTGGAACTAAAAAGAAAATGATTTTATACCTGTCCACCTTTCTCGGCGCCCCCTTCTCCTTTTTTCCTTTCTGTGCGTGACAAAAATCCAAATTTAACGCTTTTTCTTGTTGACAGCCGGCTTTCATTTTGTTAACATGCCCCGCGTCCGAGAACTGGATGGGTCTCGTGTTTGTCTTCCTACAACAAATATCTGACTCAGTATCAGAACTATACGGGATTATGCCTGTCCACCTTTCTCGGCGCTCCCCTCTCTATCCCTCTCTGTGCGACTCGAAATGAACGAAGCCTTAAATACCGATACCCTGATCTCTCAACTACTCAAGGGCGACGCACAACTTTCCGATGAGCAACACGATGCCTTTTTGACAAAAGATCGACAACTCTACGCCACTTTGTTGCGCTTGCCCAACTTACTCCCAGAAACCGCCGTGGCTATTATCCAACGACTATTGGCCGTAACGGAGACAACCCCGGGCAATCATGTAGAAAAAACACAACGATTACAAGAAGATAAATTGATTGTTGAAGTCTTGCCTCATTTACCGGTTGCCACTGTCTTACAAGGCTTTTCAAAACTGGTTGAACGGCGAGTGAATAATCAGCGCACCTCTGGCTGGATTCGCGCCTATATTTTTGGTGCCCCGCAATTAGAATCGTGGGCAGTGACTCATCGACGCGCCCTGAGAAAGTTAACCTGTCACGCCCTTGGCAATCCAGTAACATTGACTTGTCTACATAAATTTGCCCAAGACGAAAAAAACGAAAAAGACGAAAAAACAACGGCCTATCTGCGCCACTATGTGCTACGCTATGCAAAGAAAATGCCGCGTTAGTGCGTGACGTATTTTTGTTCTTATTCGGCAAATTGAAAGAAAGCCAATTTACGCAACTTAGCGCCTATCTGGCGGCCCGTCAAGAGATGGAAGCCGGCAAGGGATTACCCCTAAAAGTCTTGCAAGGCCTCAAAGGCAGTTTTCATCCAAAGTTTCCCAAGCGCCGTCTTCGCCACCTTGCCAGCCGAGAAAAAACCAAACGCGAAGTCTCCGAAGAAATCGAAGAAGCTGATGACTCGCTGGTTGGAAGGATTCGCCGCTACTATCGCACCGCCGAAACGGCCCATCTGGCACAAATCAATGAAGCGATTGAACAAGAAGCCGCACGGATTCCCAACTGGGACGCTCACGTTTATTTTATTATGGATGCGTCCACCTCTATGCGCGGCTTTGGACATCGCCAATACAATAATATGGCGATAGCGATGGGCATTTTGAAAGTCTTTCAAAAGCGTATCCGTCAAACACAAGTGGCTTGGATTGGCGCAGTGCCGAGTGATGATGACGCTTTTCCGCAGCCGGCCGGCGCAACCCCCATCGCGCCCGCCTTAATCGAAGCCGTCAAACAGAAACCCGATTTAATTATTTTAATATCAGACGGTTACGAAAACGTCGAACAAGGCGACACGGCCACCGTGTTGGCGGGAATTGAGCAACTAGGCATCTTTCTGCCCATGTTGCACATCATCCCGGCCTTTACTGAACGCGATAGGATTGAAGAACGTCAACCATTGACGGAATATCCGGCCTTTTTAGAAACCGGACAACGGGGTTTTCTGTCAACTTGGCTACAAATGCGTGCCCATTTAGAGTCAGGATCACTCTCGACGCTGTTGCGGCAGACAATTCAGAATGAAAAATGAAAAATGAAAAATGAAAAATGAAAAATGGCTAAAGTTTTTTGGAAAACAACTTTAGCCTAAAAAAGCTTTCAATCAAGACGTTTTCATAATTCCTTGAAATTTTTAT
The DNA here is from genome assembly GCA_002085445.1 of Candidatus Parabeggiatoa sp. nov. 2. Taxonomy (GTDB): domain Bacteria; phylum Pseudomonadota; class Gammaproteobacteria; order Beggiatoales; family Beggiatoaceae; genus Parabeggiatoa. Next base: position 15,960 of record NBMI01000101.1, on the reverse strand, counting down.
GATTCAATTCAACCCTTAATTGGCAATGCCCACCAATAAGGTGTTTTTATTGCCCACCAAAACGCCGGCAAAAGGTGTTTTTTCTTTCGCCGCCCTTACGAAGATTTTTTATTTATACGGAACGTACTTCAAACCCGTGAAAATGACATCAAACCCAGCTTATAAAATTCCTATCGTTTTTCAGATAAATAATTTCTTTGGCAGCCAACTGAAAGCGAAAGTCCCCTAAAGGGGACTAAATAATTATCTGAAAATCTATAGTCTACTGAACACTGCTATAAACTGAGCCTTTCTGTCATTTCTTTGATATGAGAAATCTTATTTTGGACGCGCTACAAGACTTCTCGCTTCGCTATGACAAAAGCGCAAATTTGTAAAGTCTAAAATTATCCACTTATCATGAATTTCTTCATTTTTCATTCTTTTCATTTTTCATTAGTATAACTACCCCCTATTGAATTTTCACGCAAGGAATTTGACGATGAAACATGATCCAGAAAAGTCTATGTTAAGACTTTCCGATGACATTGGAAAAATGGCTGATAAAATTGGGGTTATGGCCGACAGAATTGGGACAATGGCTGATCATATATTGGAAACGCAAAAGATTCAAAGCAAAAATGTGGAACTAACACAAAAGTCCACGCTTGAAATGATGAAAATCATGAATGATCAATTAAAGGTAAACAACAAAATCCTTGAGCTTCTAATTAATAAAGGAGCAGACACCGGTACGCTCAAATAAGTAGATATATTCCAAGCAAAGAATTACGGGGATATAACGAAGTACAACGACACTTGGAATAAACAAAGTCTAGTTGTCCATAAAAGTTTTGTCCTGCAAAAAAGCCTATTTTTTATAAAACTCGGATTTTTAAGTCGCAATATTTATCTGGATAACTATACAACGACACTTGGGATAAACGAATTAATCTATTTTACTCAGGAGTCCAAACTTTAGTTTGGCAGGAGTCCAAACTTTAGTTTGGCAGGAGTCCAAAAATTCGTTTATTCCCGTAATTCGTTGTACTTAATTTGGAATATCCAAACCTAAAGGTTTGGACGAGAGCGCTTTTAAATTCGTTTATCCGCGTAATTCGTTGTACTTAATTTGGAATGTCCAAACCTAAAGGTTTGGACTCCAGTGAATGGTACCCAATAATGAAACTAGACATCTGGAAATCCTCCGAGAAAAAAACCAACGGCGCAACACTCACCTCTCTAGCCGACTTACTACAAGGCCGAGAATGCGGCACGGCCGTGCGGTGGGGACATTTGGAAATGATACCTCTGTTTGGTAGCCCGTGTGCCGCTGGCGCGTTTGCCCCACCCGAAAGTTCACTGCGGCTCACTCAAGTCACGAATTATGGCGAAATGATATTGAAAAACAAGGGCAAACTGCCAACCATTGTGCCGCTCAATTTAGGCTATTTTCAAAATGCCGCCCAAAATCATGCCATGTGTGTTTCCGCGCTGTTAGGCGCCGGTGAATCCAAGCAATTTAAGGATGCCTGCTGCATTCAAGAAGCACAAGGCGGCTATATCCATGAAGCCGATGAACGTTTTATCATTCTGCCGCAGCCGCTACGCGATAAAGCATTCGCTTTGCGAGGCAAAGAAAACTATTCTAAATTGTGGGACGATATTAGTACTTTGAATAATCGTCTCAGGCTAAAACAACGGGGGCATTTAGATGAGCTAAAACGCGCCTATCAGCCACAATTGTTGCAAACCGTTTACCATTTAGAGCCTTACCCAGAACAAACCGGGGCCCTCTTTTTAAATAATAACACCATCATGGGCATTGAACTGGCACCCGATGCGGCCTTTTGGAATGAATTGCACACGCCGCTGGTCATGTATTGCTACGCACCGCTACGCATTATCAATGATATTGAAGGCACCCAAGCTTGGACAGGAGAATCGTTGGCAGTGGACAAACTCACTGACTTAGACGATTTAGAGTCGCGTTGGACAGAATTAGTGGCGCGTCGTCAAAAGAGAGTCAATGAATTGACGGACAAGTTACAAACATTACTTATTTCAAGCGCACAAGTTGAACAACGACAGAACAAAAATCAGTTAGCCACCATTAAATCCGAAGAATTTGTCGGGCAAATGGTTTTGCAGGATAACAAACCGGCGTATGTGTCGCTGTCTCGAAAAACGTCTCATTAGTTGCAGACAAAACCTCCGAGCCCAAAGCCAGGGGCGTTTTTTATATTAATCTCGCCCCGTTGGGGCTTGCAGCTACCTGGAAATACCCTATAAATAGACAAAATAGACATACCATGCGACTATTTCCATTATCAATCTCGTTTATTTTCTACTTGTTGGCCGCATTTGTGCCCAACGTTCACGCCCATTCTGGGAGAATTGATGACAATGGTGGGCACTGGGATAGAAAAACCGCCACTTATCACTTCCATAAAGGGCCTTTAGCTGAACAATCATTTCCCAGTAAAAAAGTCGCCGTAGCCGCGCTACAAGCCGCGTTACAGGATAATCCACCGTTTCCGATGCAAACCATCACGGTAGCCAGTTGGAATATGCACAACCTTGCATATCGCGGCAAAGAAACCAAACTGGGCATCATCAATTTGATTTTATCCCGATACGATTTGATTGTCCTTCAAGAAGTCGGTAAGCCAAAGGTGATTGATCACCTTCAGAAAGCCCTTCAAGAAGTGTTTCAGTTACCCTACAAGTCTTAATTGCCTACATTGGCACATTGTCAGTAAACGATAATCTGGAACAGGCCATTGTTTTTGCGTCTCAATTGCCGACATAGGCCTAAAAAAAATACAACGAACCGATAGATTTGCCGACGTTGGCGTAGTAGAAACCTCCAATGTTTTGAAAACATTGGAAGTTTTTTTACCTGCCCTTGATTTGGACGTTTGACACACCGCTAACTTCTCTTTCGAGGTGAATATTTCGGTTTTTGAAAATGTAGTGCTCCTTAGCGTCGCGTAATCGGCCCGTTCTATTGTAATCGCTGTTTAAACCAAGTAATGAGATCAGTCGTTGACTGAATCGTTTTTCCGCCAATCGCTGTTATGGAGTCAGTTAAATGACTCACAAAGGTTCGAGTCACACTGCTTTCACATCTTCCCTGTTTTTCTATCCAGTGAATGCTATTTCCAACAACGACAATACTTCCCGAAACGATCATTGAAGTCGCAGAAACAGCAAAAGTGGCTAACGGAATAATGAGTAGGCATTCAGGGGTATGACAGTTGTGCGAACTCAACATCCCTTCTAATGCGATTCCACCTAATAGCAAACTGCCATCTTTAGAGACTGTCAGTTTTAGCTTTTTGGTCGCTAATTGGCATTCTGGTGGTTTTTCAGTCAAAATGGCTGGCGCAAAGCATCCAGCGGTTAACAAGGAAAGCAGTACCAATATACTTATTTTGTAAGCCATATTTGTCATCCCAAAATGAAAAAGGGTTGTACTGTACTCAAAGCCACAATGCTAAGTGGAACTGTTCGCCCCCCACGACAACCCCGAAGGGGTTGAATGTGAATAGCCACAGGTGAAACCTGTGGAACTACATAATAATGTTCATTCCAACGGCGCTATTGATAAATAACGAATATAAATGAATTGATGTTGTTACATAATCTCGGTACTTGTTATTAATAAATACCGCGGTTTTGTCAATAATCTGTCTATAGCAAAGTACAACTAATATCGCTCCTAAACGAAGTAAGTACAACGAATTGCGCGGATAAGCGAATGGCGACTAATATTGCTCCTAAACGAAATAAGTACAACGAATTACGCGGATAAACGAATGATGGCAAGTACAACGAATTGCGCGGATAAGCGAATGACGAGTAATATTGCTCCTAAACGAAGTAAGTACAACGAATTGCGCGGCTAAACGAATGACGGCAAGTACAACGAATTACGCGGATAAGCGAATGATGGCAAGTACAACGAATTACGCGGATAAACGAATGACGACTAATATTGCTCCTAAACGAAATAAGTACAACGAATTACGCGGATAAACGAATGATGGCAAGTACAACGAATTACGCGGATAAGCGAATGATGGCAAGTACAACGAATTACGCGGATAAGCGAATGACGACTAATATTGCTCCTGAACGAAGTACAACGACACAAGCGCGGATAAACGAATTACGGCATGTACAACTAATATTGCTCCTGAACGAAGTACAACGACACAAGCGCGGATAAGCGAATGACGAGTAATATTGCTCCTAAACGAATTTAAAATGACACTCACTTTATCCCAAAGGGCTAAAATGTGAATAGTCCCAGGTGAAAGCTCAATGCCATTAAGTTAAGCAACAAAACACCTACAAAAAGTCTCAAACTGTAAGCGCGATAGGGGGCCCTTACTAATAATTAATGATTAATGATTAATTGTTAATTATTAATTAATGATTAATAATTAAATTTTAATTATTATTTTATGGCCCTCAAAATCGATAGTCCAAAAACCTGCCAAAAATAGGTAAATAACAGGGGCCCGCGTATCACTACTCTGCCAAACCCAAGTTTGGGCTCCTGCCAAACTCAAGTTTGGACTCCTGCCAAACTCAAGTTTGGACGACTAGTACGCTGTCAATTTTATTTTGTCGGGTGTGTAAAACGCACATCAAATGCTCAACCTGCGCGTTGAACGCACCCTACCCGACAAAATAAGTTTGACAAGGCACTAGTGCAAGAAAGCGGAAGTCCCGGTATCATTTAGCCAACGGCTAAAGCCGTTGTCTAACAGCTTAAGTACCCTAAAGGGCACTGAGCAGGGATTAAAAAAAATAAACCTAACAAAAACAATTACTTTTGTGCCCATAAACCTTTCAAACTCTTGCACGGGTACTTAGTAGGCTTTAGCCTACTTTAGCTTTTAGACAACTGTTGGCTGAAGTGGTCTTTCTACTTAACACATTTTATCTCTTCGGGGTAATCTTATTTACTTTCAACCAAACCGGATAATGCCTCTCAAAAATCCGTTTATTCCCCAAATCCGTTGTACTCTACTATATCACCCTCTCATTACCGCCATCAACCGGCACCTGAGCGCCCGTCGTTTTAGCAAACAACGGCCCCACCAGCGCGCAAGCCAGCGCCGCCACATCTTTTGACGTGACTTCCGTTTTTAAGACGTTATTGGTTTTATACTCTTCCACCGTCATGCCATAATGTTTCGCCCGTTTTTCCAACACATCCTCAGTCCAAATGCCCGTATCAAAAACCGCGTTAGGATGAATTACATTCACCCGCACCCCAAGTTCGCCCAATTCCAAAGCCGCAACTCGCGCCAATTGCGTCTGCCCCGCCTTCGCCACCGAATAGGCAGAAACACCCGGCCCCGGTGCGGGAACATTTTTAGACGCAATCATTACCACCGCCGCATCAACGCCCAACGCCAAATAGGGCGCACACGCTTTAAGGAGTTGCTGATGACTGGTCAAATTAATGGCGAGACTATAATCCCAAGTATCCGGATTCATTTCAGCAATCCGCTCACTAAGAGGAAAAGTCCCGGCGTTGCTGATTAATATATCCAGTCCACCAAAATGGCGAATGGTGCTTTCAACAGCCCTTTGGACATTCTCCTCAAACGTAATATCACACAGCATGCTCCGAATCTCTTTTTTGCCAAAGAGTGTCGAGATGGTAGGGCTAAAATCCAACGCCATCATGGCCGCGCCTTGGGCATACAAGGCCTCCACACAAGCATGCCCAATACCACTGGCTGCCCCCGTCACTAATGCCACTTTTCCTTGCAAAGTCAATGGGTTGCCTTTTTTACCCAATTTAGCCTGCTCCAATTCCCAATATTCCATATCAAAAATATCCTTTTCGGGCAACGCCTTCCACCCGCCCAACAATTCGGCCATCTGAATAGCCTCAATGGTATGATCCTTAATATCAGATACAATCTGCGCCTCTTTCACGCTGCGCCCAAAGCTAATAACACCAAAACCCGGCCAAACGGCCCAACACGGGGCCGGATTGAGGCGCGTCAACTGCCCATCCGTATTACGCTCAAAATATTCGCAATAGGCTTCTACATAGCGGACAATATCCTCTTCAGGCTTATCGCCAACAATAACTGGTGTCGGCTTAGTACGAATCACATGATCCGGCGTTAACGGCCCCCGCGTGCCAATTCCGACCACATCAGCCCTACTTGCAAAACTGAGCGATTCTGGGGTAGTATTTAGCTGAGCGATTACCGCTGCGCCTTTGAGGGCACTGACGCTTTTACGGATACGCGCCAATGTCAAGAGATTTTCTTTGGCAGCGGCGGTGGCAGGTGGCGGCGCAAGCACAGCGTTTTTCGCCTCAAGATAATTTTCCGCCGCCGTCACGAGTTCAATCATCCGCTCATAACTGGTTTTCGCATCATCACCAAAACTAAAAACGCCATGATTGAGCAAAATCATGCCTTCCAATGGTGCCCAATCGATATCTTGCGTCAGCGCATAAATTTTTTTCGCCAAAATAAAACCGGGCATTACATAAGGCACAATCAAAACACGGTTCCCATAAATTTGACGAATTCGTTCCTCACCATTCTCCGTGTTAGTGATTGTAACAACCGCATCTGCATGCGTATGATCAACATATCTAAAAGGAATAATGGCGTGTAAAATCGCCTCCACCGACGGATTGGGCGCGTTAGGATTCGTCATCGCCGCACGCTGAACACGCACCATTTCAGAATCGCTCAACTGTTCAAGCTGCGCCATTTTTTTCAAGACATCCAACTTGACGGGCGCAAAGCCAGCCGCTTCGATTGTGACTAAATCCCAACCACTGCCTTTGACATATAATAATTCTTCGCTTTCTCCAAACAGATTAGTGGCGCTCGCTTTGACGGAAGTATTGCCGCCACCATGTAGCACCAATGCCGGTTCTTGCCCCAACAGCCTAGAGGTATAGACTCGTAACGCCAATAAATCATTATTGCTAAGTGCAAACTTAGCCGCCTCATCGTTGTTCCACAAACTTTTCATTATTAATGCCTTCGCTAAATTAAAAAATCGGGTTTATAATAGAGTTTATACCGATTTAAATTCTACTGAACAACTGAACCTTTTTGTCATGTCTCACACCGCAGACTATTCTCTTGTGTCGCCCAAGATTTCTCCGTCTTAAAAATGACAAAAGCGCAGTTTGTAACGGTGCAAAGTATAAGTAATTGATTTTATTACAATCATTAAAATGGTTATTCCATATAAATGGTGCCCAATCGATATCTTGCGTCATCTCGTCAATTTTTTTCGCAAAAATAAAACCGGGCATCACATAAGGTATAGTCTCATTTGGCACCAAAAATCTGGACATGGTAGTAGTCAGTAGTCGTGCATGGTTTTATTAAAAATAAACCTAATAAAATCCATACTACTGGAAATATTTTGCACGGGTACTTAACATAAGTCAAAAACCAACGCCAACACCACGCCAACCGAACCACTATTCCTTTTTTAGAATACGCACACAACCCGACAACGAAAACGAGAGTTAATCATGTCCCTAGAACTCAACCTCTACTTTCCCGATCCCCAACACGTCGTCGTCAGCCTAATTGACGACACCGGCCGTGAAGAAACGGATTTGCTCAATTTCAGCTCACCGCTTTCTGACAAAGACTATCAACAAATCCGTTGGTATTTAACCGAATACGCCACCCAATACAGTGTCGATATAGATAGTTCTGCCGCCGGGCGGATCGCCAACAAATGGCCTTTATTGGGTAATATACTGTTTAATAAGGTATTTTCCCAAAAGGCCGCTCAACGTCTCTTGAAAAAATTTCAAGATCACAAAAAACAAGGCCATTTGCTGACGATTACCGCCAACCACCCGGCTATTTTATCCTTACCTTGGGAATTATTGCACGAATCCGGCAAGGGCGATAAGTTTTTGATTTGTGGAAGCCCCCGTACCTCTATTCGTCGCCGAATGCCGGTACCTCATGGCAAATCCTTTCAAATCAATCCCAAAAAGCAACTGCACCTCCTATTTGTAGTCAGTCGTCCCACCAACGCCGCTTTTACCGATCCCCGCGCCAACGCGCAACCGGTGTTGGAGGCCCTAGACAAACGTCCCGCTGAACGAATCACGGTGGAATTTTTGCGCCCCGCGACTTTAAAGAATTTGCGCGAGCGGCTCGAAAATAAAGAACGACCCCACGTCGATATTCTGCATTTTGACGGGCACTACGTCTTTGACAAAGAGGGCAGTTTGCAAGACGAAGCCAAAGCTGGCCTTAAAACACTGCCTGACGAGTTGAAAAAGCAAGCCGCCACTATCAATACCGGCAAAAACACCAGTTATCTCCTGTTTGAAAAAGACAACGGCGCAACTCACCCGGTGCCCGCCCCCTTGTTAACCTATCTGCTCAACCGTCAACAAATCGCGTTAGTGATTTTATCGGCGCAAAACGAAATACAAGAAAACATCAGCAGCGCGGCGGCCACCATGACAGCGATAGGCACTCCTTTCGTATTAACCGTAAACGCTTTAGTCCTAGTCTCAGCCACACAAAAATTGTTTGAAACGTTTTATGACTGTTTGGCACAAGGCTACAAAATTGGCTCCGCCTTGGATCATGCCCGTCTTAGCCTCTGTAAAAATACCGAGCGGCGCCAAATAATGCGTTTGACGGGGCCCCTTAAAGTCCATTTACACGACTGGTTTACACCCGTGTTATACCAACACGGACAAGACACGGCCTTGTTGACTCAAACGCTACCCTCCGAAGAAAGCGCGTTTTCTAAAAAAACGCCGTTTTCTGGCTCGAATTTGCCCAAGCTGCAAGAGGCCGGATTTTTTGGGCGGCAACGAGAATTGTGGAATATTGAACGCAAATTTGTGCGCGGCACACGGCGTATCACTCTCACTGGTATCGGAGGGCAAGGTAAAACCTATTTAGTGCAAGAAGTGGGCCGATGGTTGCATCAAACCTTGCTCTTTAAGCGCGTCGTCTTTGTCGATTTTGCCCATTGTCAAGGACTTGATCCGGTAAGCGTGGCAGTCAGTGCAATAGCCGCCGTGTTGCAGAAACATCTGCTGGACGCTGACGCGGCCACTAAAGCCTTGTGTCGTGTGCCGACTCTGCTGATTTTGGCTAATGTGGACTCGCTAGAGCAAACGACCCCTTACCCTAACGATCACAACTCTCTCTCCGTTGAGGGAAAAGGCCAGGGTGAGGGTGAAAACGCTACCTCTCCCAACGACCTCTCCCTCGGAAACCTTAACGGCCTCTCTTTTGGAAATACTCAAGCTGAGGGCGAAAACGCCACGCTTAACTCCCTCTCCCTTTTAGGAGGTGAAGGCACCGGTAACGTACTGCGCGAGCGTCAAGCAAACAGTCTCATCATCGACGATGAAGATGAAACAGACGGCCTCATCTTTGGAGATAAAGACGAAAAAAACACGCCCATCTTTGGAAACAACACCAACGGTGGGGGTGACAAAACCAACGGTGGGGGTGACAAAGACGAAACCAACACCCCCATCTTTGGTGAAAACTCAAAAAGAGAAAAACACTCGCCCCCTTAAGACAGAAAGCCGGGATGAGGACGAAACAAACCCCCTCTTTTTTGAAGACGTGCCTGAAACCAAAACTTCTTTTTTTGATGACGTAAGCCACGACGTGGCTGAAAAAAACGCCCACGCCAACATGCAAGATGGCCGAGATGAGGCGGATAAAAATACTCAACCTCCGGAGGAAAAATCCCTTGATGAAAAGAACGGGGTGGATGCGGATTCTCAACCCAGTCCACTCACGCAACTCCTTGATATGGCTAAAAAATGGTCAGAAACCGGCCAAAGTTGCGTCCTCATCACCACGCGCCAACCCGATTTAGCTCATGCCGATTTTCCAAAATCAGGCCGCCTGAAACACTGTCAAATGTCGCTGGGGAAATGGGATGAAAAAGAGGCCCTGCGCTACTTTGATACCTTAATGACATTACCGCCCAGACCTGCGTATGGGATGCCAAACCGAGATGTGGTAGAAAAGTTATTTGAACAAATCGACTATCATCCCTTATCTATCAACATCTTAACCTGTCACATCAAAAACGACAGCGTCAGCGCATTGAACGAGCGCGTCGAAAAACTGTTAGCGGCACTGCCCGCCGACACCCCTCACTCTGAAAAATGGCAGGTTGCCTCGGTGAACTTATCTTTAGAACAGATAGACGCACCGGTGCAACCTTACTTGCCGAGATTGAGCGTATTTCAGGGTGGCGCGTTTGAAAACGTTTTACAAGCCATTACCAACATTCCCGACGCGCAATGGCACACATTACGCTACAACTTAGAAGCCACCGGCCTCGTTCAAGTTGAAAGCATCAATGGTGTGACAGTGCCCTATCTCAAATTCCATCCTGGCCTCGCCCCCGTGCTTGGGGCGCGGCTATCGGAGCAAGAGCGACAAGCCTTGAGAAACCGTTACCGTCGGGGCTATTATGAAATGTCTAACTTCTTATATGAAGAAGACAGCAAAAATCCCTACCAAGCCCGTGCCATTGAACAAAGGGAAATGCCTAATTTTCTACCGGCACTGCATGATGCTTGGGAAACGGGAGAAGAGTGGGCCGAAGAATTTATTGACAAGATCAAATCATTCATGGCTGACTTTGGCTTCAAGAGTGAACGCGAAGCATTGGCCGAACATGCCGAAGAAATCGAAGCGCTAGACGAAGAAGATTTCCAGCAGTGGTTTATCAGCCATTCGGAACAGGGCCAACAATTCCTAGCCGAAAAACGCTTTTCCGAAGCACAGGGCTTGTTTGAGGAGATGCTTGACCAATTAGGAGAAACACCCAGTCACAATCGTTGCCTCACCTTGGGACGATTGGGGCGTTGTATGAGAATGCAAGAACAATACGACCAAGCGGTCAATTACTATCGGCAAAAACTGGCCGACTTAGCGCTGTTAGAATCGTCCCCACAAGTCGAACAAGAAATCGGCCGTGTGCAGACTCACTTGGCGGATGTCTTGACGGAAAATGGCGACTATAGCGATGCCAGAAATGCTTACGAGGCCGCTTTATCCATTTCAAAAGCAAGAGAAGATAGCCGCAGTGAGGCCATAATACAAGCCAAACTGGGTACCTTGGAACAACTACAAGGCCACCCCAAAGAGGCCGAACAACACTACCACAGGGCGTTGGCACTTTTCCAACCCTTAAATGAATCGAAACACGAGGCCAACGCTTGGTATCAACTGGGGAGAATTTACCAAGAAAACAAACAGTGGAATGCTGCCGTACAAGCTTATCGGAAAGCCGCCGACATGTTTGAAAAACAAGGCGACATGACCAGCGCCGCAACCACTTGGAACCAACTCGCCCAAATCAATCAACTTCATGGCAATGTCCAAGAAGCGGAAAACTGGTATCGCAAAGCGATTGAAGCAGACAAGGCCACCAATAATTTGATAGGGCTTTCAATAGGGTGTGGCAACCTCGCCGACTTGTTGCTACAACACCAACCCCATCGCCTAGGCGAAGCGCGGCAACTGGCCGAAACCGGTTTAGCCATCGACAAAACCCGCGATCCAGACGAAGTGGAGATTTGGAAAAGCTATCTTGTCTTGGCAAAAATTGCCGACAAGCAAAACGATGTCACCCAAGCTAAACTCTACCGCCGTTTGGCACGAGAGGCTAAAGCAAATTATGCTGGAAGACACCCTGAATTAGAACAGCATAAGAAATTCGTTGAAGCGGTGGTTGCCACCGTTGCTCAACCCAAGCTACGGAAACAATTGGAAGCCATGCTACAGCAAAGGGAGAGCAAAGGCTGGCGTAAACTGGTTGCCGCTATTCGTCGTATCTTGGATGGCGAGAGAGATTGGGATACTTTGTCTGAAAAAGACCAGTTGGACTTGGAAGATGCTCTGATTGTGCGGGAAATCTTGCAAAATTTCAGTAATCAGTGATCATATTTCAGTAATCAGTGATCATATTTCAGTGATCACTGAGTCAGTTATCAAAATACACAGAGATCACTAACACAGAAGTACACAGAGGTACAGTTTACACTGATAACTGCTCACTGAAAACTGAAAACTGATAACTGATCAGTGAGCACTGAAATAACTGATAACTGATAACTGATCACTGATCTGTGAGCACTGAAAAGAGGAACAACTCATCATGTCTTTATCATCGATAACGGATGATATCTGGAGAAACTTGGTATTTTTTACTGGCGATATTCGCCAAATGCACCGTTTTCCTTGGGTATCATGGGCGAAACATCATCATAGTGTAGAATACGACGAAATTTTGCCAGTTTTGTCTAAAATTCGTTATGGCGATATCGGGTTACACCGTGACTGGGGATATCTGTCCAATATTGCCATACCTGGGTTTATGAAACATGCCTGGATTCATACTGTAGATGGGATAACGCGCCCACAAATCGTTGAAGCCGTCAGTGAGGGCGTTATCAAGCGTAGCGCAGTTTATCCGATGTTCTCTGATTATACGATGATTCTTAGGCCACGCGATGCCACGGAAGAAGAAAGAAAGGGGGCCTGTAATAAAGTCAACCGCGTTGTTGGTACCGGCTATGATGTTGATTTTAAGTTTGATATCGAAGAAGAACTCCACTATTATCAAGGAGTTGATAGCAGTGGCGCTTCAACCGACTTGGTCGCATCTCAAAAATATCTGCGACGTTATGATCATGGATTTTCCTGCACGGAGCTATGCAGCTATGCTTGGTGGCATAAAAGAGAACAACTTCGCCTTTACCGTACAAAACGTCGAGGCAAAATGGTCATTCTAGCGGATGATTTCATCAATCATGACTGGGAAATTGTCTGGTTATCCAATTCGATCACAGTGGATATTGCCAAGAAATTAGGACTTCACGAAGAAGGTTTATCAATGATCGAGAATTATTTAAAGGATAAGCAGGGAACCACATTAATCTTGAGTACAACTAATTAATCTTGAGTACAACGAATTGCGCGGATAAACGAATTAACTACAAGGATTGAATATAAGCAAGGATGAAAAATCCATTTTTATAACGAATCCTTGTAGTTATTGATTTATAACGAATCCTTGTAGTTATTGATATCTAGTACAACGAATTACACAAGGTTTGAATATAAGCAAGGATGATAAATCCTTTATTATAACGAATCCTTGTAGTTATTGATATCTAGTACAACGAATTACGCGGATAAACGAATTAATAACTACAGGGATTGAATATAAGCAAGGATGATAAATCCGCATCGATTAACGAATCCTTGTAGTTATTGATATCGAGTATAACTAATTAATATTGAGTACAACGAATTACGCTTGAGTACAACTAATTGCGCGGATAAACGAATTGATAACTACAGGGATTGAATATAAGCAAGGATGAAAAATCCCTTTTTATAACGAATCCTTGTAGTTATTGATATCTAGTACAACGAAACTTCGTTAAGAAACGCCAATTACGCGGATAAACGAATTAATAAGATTGAGTACGACTAATTTATTTGCTGCTACATATATTCCTAACGCGTTCATACATACAAACCGTCCATATCTTGACGATCTTTCAACAAGGTGCCCAAGTAAGGCAATTTCGCCAAATTCTTGCCGTCTAGCAATTTTTCTAGCTCTTGTTCCGATTTTCCAATGGCTAACGCTAACACGCGCAACCACACTAAAAACTCTCCCGTAGACGGCTTCTTGCGAATCTCTTGATTGCGTAAGTCTAAAAATCGTCGCAGTGCCAATTCAATAAAACCGTCACTGAGTTTAGCAAATTCATGCAGGCGCTTTTCTAGCACTTTTTTTAACAATTCTTCATTAAACTGAATATTGTGATAAACACAGCGGCGCAAAAAGGGTTCTGGCAGACGGCGTTCACTATTAGAGGTGATAAAAACAATCGGATACTGTTTTTTATCATTGAGTGTTATAGTTTATCCTGTTTCGGTAATGCTAAACTCCATTTGATCCAGTTCATGCAGTAAATCATTGGGAAAGTCTCGCGGTGCTTTGTCAATTTCATCAATTAGCACCACGCGAGGATGTTCGGATACCATCGCTTTCCATAGTGCTTGCTTTTCTACATAATCTGCTTTTTTCAGCACGGAGTCTTCTTTAGCCAAATGGGCATCATGAAAATAGCGCACCGTGTCAAAATTGTACAGTAAATCTTTGGCGGTGCTTTCGGATTTTACTTGAAAATGAATCACTGGCTCAAGGCCTAATTTATAGGCAGCATAATAAGCCGCTTGGGTTTTTCCAGTGCCAGGTTCACCGGTAATGAGTAAGGGCGAGCCGACAGCAATGGCGGTATTCATAGCCGTTTCTAAGCGTTCCCCGGGGATAAAGTGTTTTGCTTCGGCAGCAAAAGAGGTATCCACCGCTAAAAAGGGACGCGTTGCTAAAATGTCAGGATTGATGCTGCCGTCTTTGTCATGGTTAATCAGTCGGAAAGGGTATTCATTCATAGCTTATTTCCATTCCAAATCTTTGTTATTAGGATTTTGCTGATTCTAACAGATTTTGTTGATACCTTATCAAAGTGCCAACCCCGTGGGGTTGAATGTGGGGTGTTAAATCTGTTGCCAAAAGCTTGATTATTTTTCACCCTAGTTTTGTTCCGTGTGGTTGTAATAATTAGGCCCCAACCCCGTAGGGGTTGAATGTGAATAGCTTAAGGAAAACCTGGGGAAAGGGCCGAGGAAGGCCCCAACCTGGGGTGTTAAATCTGTTGCCAAAATTTTCACCCTAGTTTTGTTCTGTGTGCCGATGAAGGCGCCAACCCCGATAGGGGTTGAATATGAATAGCCCCAGGTGAAACCTAGGGAAGGGTCGATTAGAATCCCAACCCCGATAGGGGTTGAATGTGGATATTGAATAAAAATAGGGTGAAAAAAAACGAGCAAAATAAACCCATATTTAACACCCCAGCCCCAACCCCGTAGGGGCTGAATATGAAACGCAGTAATTCGCTCCGCGAGATAATAGCCTTAAGGAAAACCTGGGGAAAGGGCCGAGGAAGGCCCCAACCCCGTAGGGTTGAATATGAATATGGAATAAAAAGAGGGTGAAAAAAAACGAGCAAAATAAACCCATATTTAACACCCCAGGTTGAATGTGAAACTTTCGTTCCGAGCGTAGCTAGATAATAGCCACAGGTGAAACTTTCGTTCCGAGCGAAGCGAGATAAACCTGTGGAAAATGTGCCCCCAACGCGCCAACCCCGTAGGGGTTGAATGTGAATAGCCACAGGTGAAACCTGTGGAAAATATGCCCCCCAACGCGCCAACCCCGTAGGGGTTGAATGTGAAACGCAGTAACTCGCTACGCGAGACGATCAATCGCCGACGACGAACTGGCCCACTAAAGGCGAGCGTTCGCCGATGACGAACCGGCCCACTAAAGGTGAGCCCTTGCCGACGACGAGCTGGCCCACTAAAGGTAAGCCCTCGCCGACGACGAACTGGCCCACTAAAGCTGAGCGTTCGCCGATGACGAACCGGCCCACTAAGGGAGAGGCGTGAAAATAATATACCCGTAGAGAAAAAAAGTTTTTCGTGTGGGTATTTTATTTAGCCACAACTCACATAATGATTAAGTCGCTAAAGCGCCTACTACTAACTTAGCCAAAATGCGCTACTACGAACTTAGGCGCTAAAGCACCTACTACTAACTTAGCAAAAATGCGCTACTACGAACTTAGCAAAAATGCGCTACTACTAACTTAGCAAAAATGCGCTACTACTAACTTAGCAAAAATGCGCTACTATAGCATTTCCCGATTTGGTTAAATACTATTCTACTCACCCCCTATCGGGGTTGTTTGGGAGGAGGTTAATTCCGCCCCCAGGTTTCACCTCAATGCCATTAAGTTAAGCAGCCTTATACCATAAGGGTTTTGTGCGGCGAGGTACGGTGGGGCGGGCGTTGTGAGTAGAAACGGACACA
>NBMI01000347.1 GCA_002085445.1 Candidatus Parabeggiatoa sp. nov. 2 | reverse complement strand
ACTAAAATACCGTATTTTACTAATAAAAGTGCTAAAATAGGCCGTGAACGACCTTATGAAAAGCCGCGTATTTTGGTATTAACCCTACTAAAAATACACGTTTTGTTTATAACGACTACGAGTTGAAATAATAATATAGCCACTATTATTGAAAAATAGTTTATTTAATGTTTATAAAACAGTCACTTATATTTTAATCGCACACAGAAAAAATTTCAGAGTGCTGGTATCCCTATAAACGGCAGCTTGCCCAAAATTGTTCTTAATATTATCGTGAGTATTGCCTATTAATAGCAACCGTCTCTGATTATGAATAATTCTTACGTTTAATGACTGATAGGACGTGGTACTGTGCCGTTTATATTTTTAGCTTTACTCCAAAAAATTGAGGGCAAAACATCGAAGATTAAAGTAGGCGCTTTCTTTACATTTCATTTTTACAAAAAAAAGTACTCTTTAGGAGTCGTAAAGGATTAGTCTCTAGGTAGTTACACTGGCTTTAATAATACGCCCCGATCGATCTCATAGAAAAGCCCCAACGGGGGCGACATTAATATAGCCAGTGTATCTACCTGGAGGAAAACCCTTATTTTCGGACAACTCTATTGTGAATTGTGAACCGTAGCTCAGCGGAGCTAATTGTGAACCGAAGCTCAGTGGAGCTAATTGTGAATGAAAATGGGGTTATTTAAGTGACTATTTTTTATAGAATTTTTTTCAATGCGGAATAAAAGCGGGATCAGTTTTTGGGTCAAATTAACCTGATTTTCACCACCCCAGGATACGCCCTTGACTAATAATTAGTAACCGCCTACCTTTCAATTCTGGGAGTCAAACAACACATAAGTAACTCATTGTTTTTTTAGTGATAATTAAATCCAGCGGCATAAAAATGGGATCAAGTTTATGCGCCTTCGGAATTTTTAGGGTGTGTCCCACTTGTCCAAGTAGCAAGTTTTTATCGATAGGGCCATCAATCAAATCATTCGCCAACCTGGCCCTCAAAAAATGATTTTTTTTCTGGTAAGCCATTAACAAAAGTTTACCAAATCAATTTGAAAATCCGGCCCTCAACAGAAACCTTACCTTTAAAGCGGCAAGACAACTCAAAGTCTGTAGGATAAGTGGGACACAACCTTTTTTTACTACCCCAGATTTCAAGAAGTTGCCACCACCATGCAACCTTTTTGGTATTATATCCATTACCCATTACCAATGATCCATTACCAATGAGCCATTACCAATGAGCCTGCCTTGGTACATTTTTGCCGTTATTTTTTTACTGTTCACCGCCTGTAGCCAACCACCACCACCCACCGCTAAACGCACGGCCCAAAAACCTACCGCTCATTTCGTCAAAACGGCGAGCGTCAGTCCGCAGCCTTTAACCACAACGGCTGTCTACACGGGCACTTTACGGGCACGGCACTTCGTGCGGATTTTTACGCAGGAACAGGGGCGCATTATCCGTTTGCCCTATTATGAAGGCGATGCCGTCAAAGCCAACGCGCTGTTAGTGCAATTAGACGGTGCCCTGTTAAAAGCTGAATTAAATAAAGCGGTAGCCACCCATAAATATGCCCGTATCAATGCGCTACGCTTGCAAAAGTTGGCAAAAAAACGGCTGGTTTCCGCCGATGAATTGTCACGCGCTCAAACCGAGCAAGCGATTGCTCGCGCTGAAGAACAAATTTTGCGAATTCGTTTAAGTTATACCAAAATCACGGCCCTGTTTACCGGCATCGTCACCGCCCGTTTAGCAGAGCCGGGCGATGTCATTTCTGAAAACAGTCACGTTTTAACGATAATAAAGCCTTCTTCATTAGTGATAGACGTGGATGTATCGGAGTGGCTACTCTCACAACTGAAATTAACAGATAGCGTTGACGTGCGAATTGACGCGCTAGGGACAAAAACCTTTAAAGGCACGATTTCACGCATTCATCCCACCATTGAATCACGCACACGTTTAGGCCGAATAGAAGTCACTTTGCGCCCTTTGCCCAAGGGTGTCCGAGAAGGACAATTTTGCCGCGTAACGATAAAAAGCCACCGCTCAAAGCGTCTGACTTTACCTTATACCGCCTTACGGCGTGATCGTAACGGAGAATATGTATTTTTAGTGGATGCCAACAACAAAACGCAACGCCAAACAGTACGCAGTGGGCGGCGTTTGGCCGATAGCGTGGAGATATTGGAGGGCCTAAAAAACGGACAAGTTGTTGTTATAAAAGGATTTTTAGGATTACAGGCCAGCAAGACGGTGCAGACGGTGGACTAACCAAGAAAGTGACACGCAAAGGTTGCCCCTTATGTCGTTTATGCAATAATGAACACTGTTCATTCAACGAACAATTATCAGTAGGGGGCAGGCTGCTAAGCTGCAAGAAACCTTATAAAACGTTTAAGCACTGAGCGCCCATGTCGGCGATTGAGACTTCAAAAAATATCCCAACGACGGACGGTGTTATCGTCACTGTTCAGGAGTCCAAACTTTAGTTTGGCAAACTTTAATTTAGGAACGCGCACGAATTAACTCATTCAATTGTATTGAATTAAGTAGGCATAAGGTGAGGTTTGTAGTAGGCGCTTTAGCGCCTAAGTAAATAATATACCCATAGAGAAATAAAGTTTTTTTTTAACTTTGTTGTGTGGGTATTTATTTCTTTGGCAGCCAACAGCTAAAGCAGTTGTCTAAAAGCTCAAGTACCCTAAAGGGCACTAAATAATTATCTGAATATCTATACAAACTTAGGCGCTAAAGTGCTTACTATAAACGCAAGGCGCTAAAGTGCTTACTACAAACTTAGGCGCTAAAGCGTCTACTACAAACTTAGGCGCTAAAGTGCTTAGACTTGTCCAGATAAGTTTTGTCCATTCCTGATGAGTACAACGAATTAGGAAATAAACGAATAAATTGCTTACTACAAACTAAGGCGCTAAAGCGCCTACTACAAACTTAGGCGCTAAAGCGCCTACTACAAACGAAAGTTTGGAGTTTTGTTATCTTTTTTGAAATACAAAATCTCCCGCTTCGTGGCCGGATTTATGAATCGGTTGAAATTGGGGCGTTTGATCGCTCCCAAATTGAACGGGTTCTTTTATATATTTTTTGAACAATTCTTCGGCCGTAAATGCCGATTGGCTTATATTTCGTAGTCCTTTCAAGAAGTGCTTAGCAAAGATCGAATGTCCTATTCCTCCTGAATCGGAGACGGGTTCATTGCCGCCACTGGCGAGGAGTAGGCGTGAACGTTTATTAAGCATTTGTTGTAAATAACGGTGGCGGTTGGTTTTCGGAGTTGGAGTCCATCCTCTTTCTAGGGTTCCAGATGTGCCTAAACTCATTTGCATCAACTGGCTGCCAGTAAGCTTTTTGACGTTTTTTGTCAAAATAACCGTGTCCAGCGTAGTAAATGAGCAGGTTATCGTTTTTACCCAAAGTCTCTTCAAGTATTTCGAGTTTGCCCAGTATTTCTTCGCGGGTAGCTTGCCGATCTAAAAGCGTGGTGATTGTAAATCCGTATTGTTTTTTTAAGACATCCGCCACTTTCACAGCATCGTTGACGGCCGTTTTGAGTTGAGGTATGTTGTGTTGATAGCGATTGATGCCAATGACTAAAGCATAATAGCGGCCCGTAGACAACTTTTGGCTCTCATCTGATTGTACGACATTGTTGGTTTTACGCTCAATGCTCAGGTTTTTGTTAGCCTGATTGCCGTGAATGTCGGTGGCGGTGATGTGGAGAGGATTTTTGCCTGGTTTGAGTCGCAGCGGGGCCGAAAAATGGCCGGAAGCATTTAATGCCGCCTCTTTGCCGTTGATTGTCACTTTTGCCACTCCAGACTCATCAATGGCTTGGCCTCGCAACGTTGTCTGGGCGCTGGTGATTTTGGGTGTGGGAGTGATGCCGCGTTGTTCATCGAGTTGAGGGTTGTGCAATATAATACGAGGTGGTGTCGTATCTTGTTGAGCGGTGGTGCTTGTAGACGGTGAGACGGAATCATCATTGCCTATCCCAAAAAGTTCTGAAGTGGCCGGCGGGTGTTTTGGAATATAATTCTGATTACTGCAACCTATAGCAAGAACTAACCACACTGGCCCACATATTAATTGCCAATTCATCATTTTTTTCTCTCCTTTTACATCACGTCGGGTTGACAGGTACTGTTTTTTACACGCCCAGCGTCTTCCACTTTAGTCAATGCTGAGATGTAAAGATCGTTGCCCGGTGCAAGAATATCAGCTTGTCTAAATCGCTCAAACGCTTGGGCATATTTTCCGTCACGCACTTTCAAGACGCCAATATTGTAATGCGCCGAAGCTTTGTCTTTAGATTCATTGGTTTGTCCAATGACTTGGTGCCAGTACTTTTCAGCTTGATCATAGCGACGTTTTTTATAATACTGGATTCCTAAGTTGATACCAGGATGATTTCCGCCACTTGATAAAGAAAACGATTTTATCTCCAGATGTGGAGATATGGCATAAACAATATTCCGCGCGAGCGCATTCAAAATGCTAGTGATGATTTGATCGTCAGGAGCGGCCCTTGCTTTGGCTTCGGCCTCGGTTTGCCCCGTCCATGTTCTACCATAGCCCTCGGTAAAGTGATGACTTGCTATTTCTACACGCCCTTTTTTTAAGCTGTAAGTAACTGAACCGCTCAACTCTTTGCGGTAATGAGAGCTATATTTGATGACTTTTCTACCGCGCTCATCTTTGGTTTCCTGAGAACGACGATAAGGCTTGCTTTTCTTAACTTCACCGAGGGTGAGTTTTCCGGTTAAGATTGCTGTCTGTCGGCCTTTATTGACGACTTTGATATACCCCTGTTTGGCAATTCCGTTCTTGATTAGAGCGGCTAGTTTTGTGCCGTCATTGCGTTGATTAGAAGAAAAGGGCCGTACTTCAATAGACTTAATGCAGATATCAGCACGAATATCTTGTGCTGGCATTTTCACGTTGATGGCTTCACGTACTACTCTTTTTGTTTCAAGTGGCAGCGGTGATTTGATCCAATTATCACAAGCAATCGGCAAACAACACGCAATCATTAGCCCTCCCCACTGGGCAAGTTTTCCAATGTGCGTTTGCTGTTTGAGTGAAGTTTTGTTGTCAAGCATAGAAAAATCCTCCTATCTGTAAGCGGTTTGCAAAAACCTCCGTTTTACGTGTGTGTCCTACTTGTCGGGTTTAAATTTAGGGCCATCAAGCAAATCAAGTGATTCAATTTGACAACATGGCCCTCAAAAAAACAGCTTGAGCGATAAAACCTTGGTTTTTTGGTGAAAGCATATTAACAAAAACCCTCTCATATGTAATAAACTGTTTACAAAGGGCGCATTCCAAAAAAAATGGTCATTATCATTAATCTTGAGTACTACCCTCTAGTACAACGGATACGCGAAATAAACGGATAAGACAAAAATAACGTTTACAAAAACTTCCGAGGTTGAGCTTTTTACGTGTGTGTCCTACTTGTCGGGTTTCAATCTAGGGCCATCAAGCAAATCAAGTGATTAAATTTGACAGCATGGCCCTCAAAAAAGCCGCCTGAGCGACAAAACCTTGGTTTTTTGGTGAAAGCATATTAACAAAAGCCTTCTCATCTGTAAGCGGTTTGCAAAAACCTCTGAGGTTGAGCTTTTGACGTGTGTGTCCGACTTGTCCTAGTAGTCTGTCAACATTGTTTTGACGGGTAAACTAAAGTTTGGATTCCTGACTCCTGCCAAACTAAAGTTTGGACTCCTAAGTTTGGACTCCTGTCAAACTGGCTATTTCCGCCTCAATTCTATGTCAACCAATAAGTCAGCGTTTTTTATTATTACAGGCTTGATTTTTTTGTGATAACCGGGATGTGTCACCTCAATTGTAAATTTCCCCGGTTTAAGCGCAATGCCGGGCCGATATTTTGGTTTGATACCCAGAATTCTTATTTTGCTCTCACGAGGCGTGGCGTTGACGGTAAGACGATATTTTTGGGTACCGGCATGACGACGCTGCACAGGTGGGCGAGTGGATGACTTTCTCGCACCCATAGCCGTTATTATTTTTTGATTCCAGCCCGCTTCTTCTGCTTTAGTCAAGGCCCGCATGTAGAGATAATTGCCGGGGTCAAGTTCATCCGCTTTTTTAAAGAGACGAAATGCGTTAGCATATTTCCCTTCATGCACTCTCAATACGCCAATATTGTAATGAGCGGCGGCCTTGTCTTGAGGTTCAACGGCTTGTTTAATGGCTTGATTCCAGTATTTTTCGGCTTGATCGTAGCGACGGCTTTTATAATATTGGATTCCTAGTTTGAGACTGGGATGACGTTTCCAGAATTGCCAAGCGACTCCGGTTGCTAATGGAAACGACCAAGTTTCTTGATGTGGAGACACGGCCGAAACAATTTGTCGCGCTAACGTATTCAAACTGTTCGTGAGAATATTTTCATCTGAAATGGCTTTTGTTCTCGCTTCAGCCGCTGTTTCACCATGCCATTCGCTATCATAGTTATCGGTAAAGTTATTACCGGCAATCACTTTACCGCCTTTTGAGAGAGAGTAAGTGGCTTGACTTGTAAACTGTTTGCGGTAATAACAGGTGTATTTGGTGACTTTTTTACCGTCCTTATCTTCAATCTCATAAGGTTTACAATGAGAATTGGTATTCACTCGACCAATAGTCAGTGTTCCGCTCAGGATTGTCTGTCCGCCATGTTCGACGACTTTGAGATACTTCTCGTTGGCAATACCTGTTTTTACTAATGCCGTCAGCTTGGCACCGTAATTCCGTTGATTAGCAGAAAATGGCTGTACTTCGAGAGAATCCGGTAAAAAATCAATATCTTGCGCTTTAACCTCGACACCCGGCCTGGCCGTTGGCCCAGTACAGGCCACTAGCCAACCACACATACCCATTGCTCCCACCCATTGGGCAAGTCTGCGCGTTTGTTGTTTGAGTACCGTTTTGTTGTCAAGCATAGAAAAATCCTTCTGTCTAAAGAGCGGCGGGGTTTTAAAAACCCCGCAGGTCTCATTTTAAAAACCCTAGCACATTACAATATCTTCGCCAAATCGCTTTGGCTGTCATTCCGAATTACGCGGATAAGCGAATTGAGTTAGTACAACGAATTACGCGGATAAGCGAATTGAGTTAGTACAACGAATTACGCGGATAAGCGAATTGAGTTAGTACA
>NBMI01000100.1 GCA_002085445.1 Candidatus Parabeggiatoa sp. nov. 2 | reverse complement strand
TTTTTCATTTTTCATTGCTATCGCTTTAGGCAACATAACCATTTTGCACTATAATTATTGACTTTCCTCATTGCCCCGAAAACGCATAGCCCCAACAACCGCTACACAATCACATTGTTTTCTTGTTTGAGACACTCAACATGCTGAAATATGAAACGTCCCAGATGCCACCTTCTAAACGTTATATTGCAATTCGCAATGTCACATTGGTGGGCGTGGTTGGCAATATTTTGTTGACCATTGTTAAACTGGTATTTGGTATTATAGGGCATTCGCAAGCGTTGATTGCCGATGGTTTGCATTCGTTGTCGGATTTAATCAGTGATGGCGTGGTGTTGATAGCCGCCAAGTATAGTACACTAGATGCTGATGCCAATCATCCTTATGGACATGCTCGCATTGAAACGCTGGCAACGGTGGCAGTCGGGGGCTTATTATTATTAGTGGCGGGGGGAATGTTGATAGATGCCACTCGGCGTTTATTTGATCCCGCGCTTTTGTGGCATCCCACAGCATGGAGCCTTGCCGTCGCCGGGTTATCCATTTTAGTCAAAGAGGCCTTGTATCAATATACCATCTATGTCGCCAAGCGTGTGCGTTCACAAATGTTGCGGGCAAATGCCTGGCACCATCGCAGTGATGCGATTTCTTCGGTGATGGTGTTAGTTGGCGTGGCAGGTAGTATGGCAGGTGTCCAGTGGCTGGATGCCGTGGCGGCGATTGGGGTAAGCTTAATGATTGCACAAATCGGCGGTTCATTGGGCTGGGGCGGTGTCAGTGAATTGGTGGATACCGGGTTAGATAGTCTACAACTGGCTGAAATTAAAAAGATTATTCAATCTGTGGATGGTGTTCGCACTTTGCATGAGCTACGCAGTCGCAAAATGGGGGCCAATGCGTTAGTGGATGTGCATATCTTAGTTAATCCCCGTATCAGTGTGTCAGAAGGCCATCAAATCGGTGAGATGGTGCGAACACGTTTGATTGATAAGATAGATGAAATCGCCGATGTATTTGTGCATATTGACCCCGAAAATGATGAGGATTATCGGCCCAATTTGAAGTTGCCGTTACGCAATGAAATCACAACGCGTTTGCAGCAACACTGGCAATCTTTGGAGGCGGGCCGTGCGATTGAGCAAATCACTTTGCATTATTTGGCGGGTAGACTTACGATAGATATTTATTTGTCTTTAAAAGTCGTGCAAAATCTAAAAGAGGCACAGGCTTTGTCCCGACGTTTTGCCGAATTAGCGGCCGACGAGCCGGGTATTCATGCCATTAATGTTTATTATCATTGAATATACTCAAGAAGGGAACAAAGACTTTTTGAGAAACCTTTCATAACTTAAGTAACTACCGAAAAGCCCCAACGGGGCGAGATTAATATGGCCAGGGGGCAACGCCCCTGGACTACCGAAAAGCCCCAACGGGGCGAGATTAATATAGCCAGGGGCAATGTCCCTGGACTACCGAAAAGCCCCAACGGGGCGAGATTAATATAGCCAGTGTAACTACCTGGACTACCGAAAAGCCCCAACGGGGCGAGATTAATATAGCCAGTGTAACTACCTGGACTACCGAAAAGCTCCAACGGGGCGAGATTAATATAGCCAGTGTAACTACCAGGCAAGCCCCAACGGGGCGACATTAATATAGCCTGGGGCATCGCCCCAGGAAATCCAAGTTATGCCCACGTTGAGTATAATTACCAATCCTTAACAAAGGAGTAGCAAACCACATGTCAGGTGAAAACACGCTAAACATGATCAAGGATAACGAGGTCAAATTCATTGATCTCCGCTTTACCGATACCAGAGGCAAGGAGCAGCATGTCACTATGCCGGTGGATATCATTGATGAAGACTTTTTCGTTGATGGCAAAATGTTCGATGGTTCCTCCATTGCTGGTTGGAAGGGTATCAATGAATCTGACATGATTTTGATGCCGGAGGATGAGACAGCTGTCCTTGATCCGTTTGCCGATGAACGCACCTTAAATCTGCGTTGTGATGTGATTGAGCCTGCCACTATGCAGGGCTATGAGCGCGATCCACGCTCGCTGGCAAAACGGGCGGAAAATTATCTGAAGTCCACTGGCATTGCCGATACCGCTTATTTTGGCCCTGAAAATGAATTTTTCATCTTTGATGATGTGCGCTGGGGTTCTGATATCAGCGGTTCTTTCTATAAAGTTGACTCACAAGAGGCCGGTTGGAATTCAGAAAAAGTCTATCAAGACGGCAACTTAGGGCATCGTCCTAGCATGAAGGGCGGTTATTTTCCAGTGCCACCGGTCGATTCTCAGCATGACATCCGCTCTGCTATGTGCATGACTTTGGCAGAAATGGGCATAAAACCCGAAGTCCATCATCATGAGGTTGCAACGGCTGGGCAAGCTGAAATCGGCGTAGCCTTCAATACCTTGGTCAAAAAAGGCGACGAGGTGCAAATCCTCAAATATGTGATAATGAATGTCGCGCACGGTTATGGTAAAACGGCCACCTTTATGCCTAAACCCCTTGTTGGTGACAATGGCAACGGCATGCATGTGCATCAATCCCTCTCGAAAGAGGGCAATAACGTCTTTGCGGGCGACAAGTACGCCAATATGTCAGAAACGGCCTTGTATTACATTGGCGGCCTTCTGAAACATGCACGCGCCATCAATGCCTTCACCAATGCCACAACCAACAGCTATAAGCGTCTCGTGCCTGGTTTTGAGGCGCCGACATTGTTAGCTTACTCGGCACGTAACCGCTCGGCGGCCGTGCGTATTCCGTTCGTTACCAGTCCCAAAGCTCGTCGTATTGAAGTGCGTTTTCCAGATTCTACCGGTAATCCGTACTTTGCCTTTAGCGCTATGCTGATGGCCGGACTGGATGGCATTCAAAACAAGATTCATCCGGGTGAAGCCATGGACAAGGACTTGTACGACTTGCCGCCTGAAGAAGAGAAGAACATTCCGAGCGTTTGCTTCTCTTTTGATCAGGCCTTGGAGGAACTCAGTAAAGATCGTGACTTCTTGCTGGCCGGTGGCGTGTTTACTAACGACGTAATTGATGCGTACATCGAACTGAAAATGGAAGAAGTTACTCGTCTGCGTATGACCACTCATCCGGTGGAATTTGATATGTATTACAGCTTGTAACATTTGGATTTTGAGGATTGTAACGAAAAGTTCGTTTTACATGGTTCATTCTACATTTTTAATTTTTCATTCTTAATTCGCATTAGCCATTAGCCATTAATAACATACATGTCTGCACAAGAATTTACTTTGGAAGTCACCCCAGTCTTGCCAGAAGCTTTGAAACGCCTTGAAGAACTGGCGAATAATTTGTGGTATAGCTGGAATATCTCAACCCGGATGCTATTTGAGCGCCTTGATGAGGAATTATGGATTCGGGTTGGACACAACCCCAAATTATTTTTACGCAATGTTGATCAAGCCCGTCTCCATAAGGCAACTACTGATCCGTTGTTTCTCAGTGCCTACCACCAAGCGTTATCCTCTTATGATGACTATTGTCATGCCAAAGAACGGCGCAATGGTGCTAAACAATTGGCCGAAGATGATCTGATTGCTTACTTCTGCGCTGAATATGGTTTTCACGAAAGTGTGCCTATTTACTCTGGCGGTTTAGGTATTTTAGCGGGCGATCATTGCAAAACGGCCAGTGATATGCGCTTGCCCTTTGTGGCTGTCGGCTTGTTTTACCATAAAGGTTATTTTTCTCAACTGATTGATGGTGAAGGCAATCAGATTGCCACATATAACCAGAATGAGCCATGCCATTTGCCAATAAGTCCGGTGGTGGATGAATCGGGTTCAGAAATCTATATTGAGGTCAAAATTGCCGAAACGCCGGTAATTGCCAAAGCTTGGAAAATACAAATCGGCCATATTAACCTCTATTTGCTCGACACCAACGTGCCACAGAACAATGAGAATGATCGTGCGATTACTCACCAACTCTACGGTGGTGATGAACATGTCCGTATCAGACAAGAAATCGTCTTGGGCATCGGCGGGGTGCGATTGCTCAGAAGACTGGGAATTGCGCCAACGGTTTGGCATACCAATGAAGGCCACGCGGCTTTTTTAATACTGGAAAGATTGCGTGAACGGATGGCTATGGGACAAGCGTTTGAAACAGCACTTGAAGCTGTCGCGGCTAAGACGGTATTTACCACCCATACCCCGGTGCCCGCCGGACATGATCATTTTTCACAAGACTTGATGATGAACTATCTTGGTTCCTACTGTCATCACGATTTGAAACTGTCCAAAGACGTTTTTTTAGCACTGGGTTGTTGGCCCAATGATTCCCCCGATTTTAATATGACCACCTTAGCGATTCAGGGTTCGCGGCACATGAATGGTGTCAGTCGTATTCATGGGGATGTGTCGTCTGAAATTTGTGCCAAATTTTGGCCGGAAATTAGTCCGGCAGAAAATCCCGTGCGCTATATTACTAATGGTGTGCATGCTTCATCTGTGCTGGCACGAGAATGGATCGATTTTTTTGACGAATCGTTAGGAGTAGAATGGCATAACCATTTGTGTGATGCAAAGTTTTGGCTTAAGCTTGAAAACCTCCCGGATCAACAGTTTTGGGAAGTGAGGCAACGGGTTAAATCACGCATGTTAGTCGTGATACGCGAAGCCTTGACTTCCCAACATTTGCGCCATCAAATCTCAGAAGCGCATTTGGGACGGTTGCTGGAATTTGTTGATCCCAATAATCCCAATATTTTGACCATTGGTTTTGCACGGCGTTTTGCCACGTATAAACGTGCCACGCTGTTGCTTAACGATATAAACAAGTTGCGGACTATTCTCAGTGATATTGATCGGCCGGTTTTGTTTCTCTTTGCCGGCAAAGCCCATCCTGCTGATGTTCCAGGGCAAAACTTGCTCAGAGCGCTTTACAAGATGGGTTGTGAGCCAGAATTTATCGGTAAAATTCTGGTGGTACAAGGGTACGATTTAGCGCTCTCACGGCGTTTAGTGTCCGGGGTTGATGTCTGGCTGAATAACCCGGTATATCCCCAAGAAGCCAGCGGAACTTCTGGTATGAAAGTCGCCATTAATGGCGGCATTAACCTCAGTGTGCTTGACGGTTGGTGGCCGGAGAGCTATGACGGGCAAAATGGTTGGGCAATTAAACCCTCTCCGCATAACGACAACGAGCAACTGCGTGATTATGAAGATGCCCGCACCCTGTATGAAATTCTGCAATATGAAGTGATTCCGCTTTACTATGATCAAGGCAAATACGGTTACTCGGAGGGCTGGGTTAAGAAAGCCAAACGCTCTATGGCGACGGTACTGCCCCAGTTTAACACCATGCAGATGCTCAATGATTACTTGGGTAAGCTTTATTTGCCAGCGAGTCGTCAAGGGCAGCGGTTGAACCGTGATAACTGTGCCAAGGCACGAGAATTAGCTGATTGGAAATCGCTTGTAAGAGCGAAGTGGGCCGGTGTACAGGCTCGCTTGTTGACGCCCCCCCAGACACAACAATTCACCTACGGTGAACCGGTAACTCTACAAGTGGCCGTGCGCTTAAATCACCTACAGCCGACTGATTTGACGGTAGAATTATTGCTGTCGCGCAAGGTTTATCACCCGGAGATTCTCGTACCGACTCAGCACGATTTGCAAAACCTGTGGCAGAACAAGAATATACCAACAGTCTCTTATAAGTTTGAGCCACAACATCCGTTGCACGACAGCGGAGAATATCTTTACAGTCTAACCTTTCAACCGGATTTGTGTGGCGGATTAAGCTACCGCATTCGCGTGTTTCCGTTCCATGAGTTGCTTGCTGATCCTCATATGATGGGGATGATGCGGTGGGTTTAACCAGGGGCGTTGCCCCTGGCTATATTAATATCGCCCCGTTGGGGCTAATCATTAATCATTAATCATTAATCATTAATCATTAATCATTAATCATTAATCATTAATCATTAATGCTTCCATATTAATCTACTACAAACTCCGTCCCAATGACTCACTCCCGATTACTTAACCACCAAATATTCCACCTCAGCAATTCCCTCATGGTTAGGATGATTCAACTTCAATACCTTCAAAGTGCTGTCAGATAAATCATTTAAGCCCATAATCTTATAGGCTTTTGCCAAAATCACCAACGCTTCAGGCACAGCATGTGTGCGTTGATAAGTTTCAATCACTGTCTTGGCACGGTTAGCGGCGGCCACATAAGCCCTTCGTACCATATAAAACCTCGCCACATGTAATTCATGTTCAGCCAGCCGATTACGCAAATGAATCATGCGCTGTCTGGCATCTTCACTGTACTTACTGTTGGGAAAACGCTCAATTAATTCGGAAAAATCATAAAATGACTTTACCGCGGCGCTTTGCTCACGTTGCGATTCGTCAAGCGGCAAAATGCGATCCAAAGCGCCCTGATTGCGTTCAAAATTAACCAATCCTTTGAGGTAATAAACATAATCCACGTTTGGGTGGCGTGGGTATAATTGAATAAAGTGTTTAGCGGTAACTATCGCCGATTCTGGTTCATCAAACTGGTAGTAGGCATAAATGAGATCGAGTTGCGCTTGTTGGGCATACTTTCCAAACGGATAACGGGCTTCTAGCAATTCATAATATTTGATGGCGTTTGCAAAATCGCCGTAGTTGAGCGCATCTTTCGCTTCTGAATAAAGACGCAGGGTTGACCAGTCTTCAAGTTTAGGGTCTGCCAAAATACTGCATCCTGACAAGTTCAAGAAAGTGTATAAAGCGAAAACAAGCGTAATTGGTTTCATAATTGGTCATTGGTAATGCGAATTAAGAATGAAAAATGAAAAATGAAAAATGAAAAATGAAGAATGAACAAAGATGTCATTTCGAGTCCCGACGATCCCTTTGATCGGAGGGAACTTGAACTTGAGAAACCTTATAGAATCACTTATCTGAAAGACGTTTTTATAAGTCATTGATTTTTTTTGATTCAATTCAATCCTTAATTCGCATTGGTAATTGGTAATAAAATATGACTCAAACGGAATATTTTAACACAAAAATTCCACCCGACATGGAGGGCTACCGTCTTGATAAAGCGCTTGCCGAATTATTCCCGTCCTATTCACGGGCGCGTTTGCAGCAATGGATACGCGATGGGTATGTGCTAATCAATGCAGCTCCGTGGCGTGGTAAAGATAAAGTCAAAGGCGGTGAAGAAGTACAAATCACCGCGCAATTTGAAGAAGAAGTGGCTTGGCAAGCGCAAGTATTGCCCTTGACGCTGCTTTATGAAGATAAAGAGGTGTTAGTCGTCAACAAGCCGGCTAGCTTAGTTGTCCATCCGGGGGCCGGTAATCAAGATAACACATTAGTTAATGCGTTACTACACCACGCGCCGGAGTTGGCACAATTGCCGCGTGCTGGCATTGTCCACCGTATTGATAAAGATACCAGCGGCGTGTTGGTGGTGGCGCGTTCTCTGCCAGCTCATACGCATTTGGTGGCGCAATTGCAAGGCCATGAATTTATGAGAGAATATCGGGCCATTGTCACGGGTGTGTTGGTTGCTGGGGGCACGGTGGATGCTGCGATAGGGCGGCATCCTACGCACCGCACTCGTATGGCTGTGGTAGAAAACGGCAAATCGGCGATTACGCATTATCGCGTTATCCAGCGTTATCGCGCCCATACGCTTGTGCGTGTGCAACTAGAGACGGGACGCACTCATCAAATTCGTGTCCATTTTGCGTATAAACGTTATCCGCTGCTAGGCGATTCGGTGTACGGTGGACGCTTACAGATACCGCCCAATAGTAGTGACACGTTTAGGGAAACGTTGCGGACATTCTCGCGTCAAGCGTTACATGCTGAGCGGTTGGGATTGATTCATCCAAGTAGCGGCGAA
Source organism: Candidatus Parabeggiatoa sp. nov. 2 (assembly GCA_002085445.1). Lineage (GTDB taxonomy): Bacteria > Pseudomonadota > Gammaproteobacteria > Beggiatoales > Beggiatoaceae > Parabeggiatoa. The sequence goes on along the minus strand of NBMI01000100.1, from coordinate 39,723 downwards.
TGGATGCAATGGGAAGCTCCCTTACCAGAGGATATGCAAAACTTACAGGTGGCACTTGAGAAGGATAGGCGAGAACATACTAATGAAAACTGAAAACTGAAAACTGAAAACTGAAAACTGAAAAATGAAAAATGACTAAATTAATGAGAAGTAGATAATTTTTAGATTAATTTTATGCTCATTTTGTCATTTTAAATGATTTTAAGTGCGTTCCGTATATTACGAACTAAAGTAAAAGTTTGTAGTAGGCGATTTATCGCCTAACTATTACGAACTAAAAGTCGCTAAAGCAACTACTACGAACGCTCGGAACTAAAAGTCGCTAAAGCGACTACTACGAACGCTCAGAACTAAAAGTCGCTGAAGCGACTACTACAAACTTATAACTACAAACTTATAACTACAAACTTATAAATTAAGTCGCTGAAGCGACTACTACAAACTTATTACTACAAACTTATTACTACAAACTTATAACTACAAACTTATAAATTAAGTCGCTGAAGCGACTACTACAAACTTATAACTACAAACTTATAAACTACAAACTTATAAATTCGAACTACGACTACTACGAACATTGATATGCTTAAATTCATTACGCCAATTTGGCCGGCCCCATCACAAGTCAAGGCTTATACAACGACTCGTCACGGCGGTTATTCAAAACCACCTTACGACGGTTTCAATTTAGCTGATCATGTGGGCGATAATGCCGAGGCGGTGGCCGCTAATCGGGCCGCGCTTGTTGAAGCGCTTTCTTTGCCCGGCGAACCGGTTTGGTTGAAACAAGTTCATGGAATTCAAACAGTTACTGCCTATTCCGATAACGCCAATTGCTCGGCCGATGCGGCCTTTGCTACCGCGCCTGGACAAGTTTGTGTTGTTATGACGGCCGATTGTTTACCAGTGTTATTTTGTGATCGGGCTGGCACTCGTGTTGCGGCGGCTCATGCCGGCTGGCGTGGGTTGGCGAGCGGTGTTTTAGAAACGACGTTGCAACGTTTGGAGTTGTCGGCCGAGGAGATTTTAGTCTGGTTAGGGCCAGCTATAGGCCCACAAGTGTTTGAAGTGGGCGATGAAGTGCGCGAAGCGTTTATGGATTTTATGCCTCAAGCGGCGGAGGCGTTTAGGCCTAGCCATGAGGGCCGTTGGTTAGCGGATTTGTATTTACTGGCGCGTCAACGTTTGGCTCTTCAAGGAGTGACGGCGGTGTATGGTGGCGATTTTTGTACTTATACAGAAAAACGTTTTTACTCCTTTCGGTGCGATAAGGTGACGGGGCGGATGGCAAGTTTAATTTGGTTAGAAAGAGGATGTGAATGATGAATGGTGAATGATGAATGATGAATGGTGAATTGTGAATGATGAATGGTGAATGATGAATGGTGAATGATGAATGGTGAATGATGAATGGTGAATTGTGAATTGTGGATTTGTTGTACTCGATTCGTTGTAGTTATTGTGAATCTACCTTATGGCTTTGGCTTTATCCGTTATTAAGTACTGAATCAATAATTATCAGGTATTTTGCAGGAAGAAAAAGGGCAACCACAAGGGATTGCCCCTACATTTAAATACCTGAAAATTTCTGGTTCGGTACTTATAATGACGATCACTCCGATCACTCCGATCACTCGCCGTTTTATCCGTTCTTATAACGAATCCTTGTAGTTATTGGACTTAAACACTGTTTACCTGAAGGCTTTGGCTTTATCCGTTATTATAATAACGATCACTCCATAAACGACGATCACTCGCCGTTTTATCCGTTCTTATAACGAATCCTTGTAGTTATTGGACTTAAATACTGTTTACCTGATGGCTTTGGCTTTATCCGTTATTATAACGAATCCTTGTGGTTATTGGATTTGAAGGAAGCCAATAGCCTTTGGCTGATTTGCTTTTTTGGGATTTTTTTGATTTGGTGGAAGTCATTGTGAATTTAATGAAGTTCTATCCGTGCTACGTTTGCTCATCCGATAAGGTTAATTCATCACAAAACTTTCTAAAACAACTACATCGATTATTAGTTGTCGCGTCACTAATATCAGAAGAATCTATTTTTGAAGTGAGACTTTCTACATCACTAAAGTGTTTCTTGTAGCTAGATTCAACTAATTGAAAAATTTTATCAATCTCTAAGGAGGGATGAAAAAATATTTTTTCTGGATCAATATCAGATAAGTTGTAACCTAAATGGTTTTCAATGAAACTCACTGTTAATTGATCATTAATTTTTGCAAACAAGTTATACATAGAAAGCCACCATGCTTCTAATTCCATGATGGAAAAATGGAAATTAATTTTATCTGGGTTATTCATCGAAGCAATAACCGTTGTTACCGCCTCAATAAATTGCTGCGTCACTTCATCATCAATGACATTCTTAGACTTTTTACGATAGGCTTTTGAATGCATATCACGTAATCCAATGATTTTGCTAAAACCATTGTTAAACAACGCTTCTTCATTTTCTTCTATGACATCCAATACTCTTTCATCATTTCCCACATTGATAATTTTGAAGTGTACTTCAGCATTAGGATTTTTGTACTCGTAGGGAACTTCCTGTTGTGAACGAGCATGTAACTTAAAACACTCAAAGCTAAATTTTGCCGGATCATTGAGATGATAAAGCAGGTTTCTGGTAAATATCAGTTCACCTTATCCTTCTACAAAAATGGCAATTTTTTGCTTGGGCATGGTTCCTAATCCTTTTTGAGGAAATAGTTTGATGAAAAAAAGTTAAAGTTGCTTAGCCCTGTCAATTCAAAGTCATCAAAGATTTGTTCAGAATTTCGATAGTTATAAAAGAGAGATTTTTGTCCTTCTCTTTTAATAATTGACCAATATTCTAAAGAAGTCTTGTTCATGATGAATCGATCATTGGTTGTCATAAATAGTTGTACTGATGAGTCTTTCGCTTTGTTGATTATTAACTCAATCAAGCTTTTGGAGCGTCCATAATCTAGTCCTTCGCCAATATCGTCTATCAAGATACAACTCGGCATTTTGGCGAACAGCGAGTAATTCAATTGAATCAGTAAAGACAACGCCCTAAACAAGCCTTGTGACATTTCAGATTGATCGGTTGTGTCGTTGATATCGGCCTCTTTTACAAACAATGCCATTGGATATTCGCCCACCGAATAATTAAAACGCTTGTTCATCCGTTTTAACGGAGCCGTTCCAATTTCTTCTAGCGAATAACCCATTTTTTCCATATCGGCTTTAATCGTGTCAATAAATGGTTCTCCAAAGCTGTTTCTGCCTTTTTCAAAGGCCGCAATCGCATTTGATGCGCTTTTGAGATCAAGTTCTTTATCTTGATCACGAATAGGTGCCATCGTGTCCTTTCCCATACGATCACCAAAGCGATAATGTGTGAGTGATTTTCCCCACTGGTATAATTCTTCAAATAAAGGAAGTTGTAAAGCTTCTCTTATTATTAAGGCGAGGAGCTTATTTTCTGAGGGTTTAAACTCAAACAGATTACCCGCATTCTTATCAACCCGTAATTTTCCGACTCCGCCAAAGTCTCTGTCTAAAAATAATTCACCATTGATAAAGAGTTTTTCTTCTAACACTTTGGCTTTTTTGAATTTGAAAGCATAAGCGATTTTCTGCCCGCCCGTTGAGAATTCAATGTCATAACGGGCTGTGTCATATAATAGTTCTGGTAATTCTGCTTCTCCGGCCAGTAAATCCGCGAGTTCTCTGATGACTTTGAGTGTGTTTGTTTTTCCTGTGGCATTTTGTCCAACAATTAAATTGAGATCACCAAAAGTACACCATTGTCCATATTGACCGTTTTCAGGTTTTCCTTCAAGCGTCCATTCGGCTTTTTCACCTTCTTTTCGAGAGTATTTGATGGCGTTTAATTTCATGGTTAGTTATCAGTGTTCAGTGATCAGTTATCAGTTATCAGTGTTCAATGATCAAACTTTAGTTTGGTAGGTGTCCAAACGGAAGGAAGGAGTCCAAACTTTAGTTTGGCAGGAGTCCAAACTTTAGTTTGGTAGTGCCTTTAAAGGAGTCCAAACTAATCTTACTTTGTTGGATTCAATGTAACTCATTGATTTAAAAAGAATGGTATGTATGTTATGTTCGCTATATAAATCAATGACTTAGATGTAATGTGACAATTCAAAAATAACTTCCTCAATCCTTATACACCACTATTGATGCGCCATGAGGAGATTGGGGGAAGTTAATTTTTCCTCGATCCAAAGTCACTTGAACGGTTTTTTTAAAAGTCATCAAAGGGATCGATTTTGAACGGTTCAAAGTCACGGTAGTTGATCTATTGGTGCCTCTAAAAAGATTAGGATAATTAATTGAACACTATCCGTTTATTTCGAGTATCCGTTGTACTTAACTGTCCGTTAAAATGGGAATGCTCCCTGTTTTTAATCTAATGCAGCTTGTCCTTAATAAATTCAATCACGTTGTCTATTGGCACATATTGCGCTTTTTGGTCGCGCCGCCCTTTATATTCTATTTCGCCTTTGTCTAAACCACGTTCGCCGACAACCAAGCGGTGCGGAATCCCTATCAATTCCGAATTGGCAAACATCGCTCCAGGGCGTTCTCTGCGATCATCAAATAAGACTTCTATGCCGGCCGCTTGTAATTTGGCGTATACTTCTTGTGTTGCTTCGCGTAGCCGTTGCGATTTGTGCATATTCATCGGTAATAAGGCAACGGAAAACGGTGCACATTTTTATCATGGTTTTGTTCAATGGCTGCGGCCACAAGGCGAGATACGCCAATGCCATAACATCCCATGGTTAAGGTAATGGCTTTGCCTTCTTCGTCAAGCACTGTCGCATGCATGGCTTTACTGTATTTGTCGCCTAGTTGGAAAATGTGTCCAACTTCGATGCCGCGCGCTATCGCTAATACGCCATTACTGTCTGGGCTAGGATCGCCGGCTTCAACGTTGCGTAAATCAACGGTTTGCGGTTCTGGTAAATCGCGCCCCCAGTTGATGCCTGTGAGGTGTTGGCCGTCTTTATTGGCGCCGCTGACAAAATCGGCTAAGTGGGCGGCGCTATGATCGACCAAAACGGGTATTGTTAAACCAACTGGCCCAATTGAGCCAATATCGCAGCCAATGATTTCGCGGATTTGGGCCGGATCAGCAAAAGTCAGTGGGCTGGCAACTTGGGGCAGTTTAGCGGCTTTGATAGCATTGAGCGTGTGATCGCCGCGTAGCACGAGCGCTATTAATTCGTTTTCGCCTTTGACGAGCAGCGTTTTGAGGCATTGTGAAGGTGGCACGTTTAGGAACTGGCTGACTTGTTCTATCGTGTGTTGATTGGGCGTATCTACTACCGTCATTGTTGCCGTTGGCGCGGGGCGTTCAGCTTCGGGCGGCAACGCGGGCGCCATTTCTACGTTGGCGGCATAATCGCTCGTGGTGCTATAAGCAATTGCGTCTTCTCCAGACTCGGCCAAGACATGAAATTCATGTGAGCCGCTGCCGCCGATATTGCCGGTGTCGGCTAGCACGGCGCGGAAGCTTAGGCCTAAGCGTTTGAAAATATTGGCGTAGGTTTCAAACATCACGTTGTATGTTTCTTGCAGCGAGGCTTGTTCTAGGTGAAAGGAGTAAGCGTCTTTCATTAGAAATTCACGCGTCCGCATGATGCCAAAGCGAGGCCGAATTTCGTCGCGGAATTTGGTTTGAATTTGGTAAAAGTTGGCAGGTAATTGTTTATAACTGCGAATTTCGTGGCGGATTAGGTGGGTGATGATTTCTTCATGGGTAGGCCCAAAACAAAATTCTCGTTCATGGCGATCTGGAAAACGCAATAATTCGGGGCCGTATTCGTCCCAACGGCCTGATTCTTGCCATAATTCGGCCGGTTGCACTGCTGGCATGAGGACTTCTTGTGCGCCTGATTTGTCCATTTCTTCACGGACAATGTTTTCGACTTTGTGTAAAACGCGCAGCCCTAGTGGTAGCCATGTGTATAGGCCGGCGGCGAGTTTTCGTATCATGCCCGCTCGGAGCATGAGTTGGTGACTAATGATTTCAGCATCAGAGGGGGTTTCTTTGAGTGTGGCGAGTAAAAAGCGGGTAGTACGCATGATGATGTCCTTTTTGGGTTGATTTATTAGTATAACGAATTACGCGGATAATCGAATTTTGCGCCTGTGCGAGTACAACGAATTGCGCGGATAATCGAATTTTGCTCCTAAGCGAGTACAACGAATTGCGCGGATAATCGAATTTTGCGCTTAAGCGAGTACAACGAATTGCGCGGATAAGCGAATTTTTATCCTAAGCGAGTACAGCGAATTGCGCGGATAAACGAATTGTGCTCCTAAACGAGTACAACGAATTGCGCGGATAAGCGAATTTTGCTCCTAAGCGAGTACAACGAATTGCGCGGATAAACGAATTGTGCTCCTAAACGAGTACAGCGAATTGCGCGGATAAACGAATTGTGCTCCTAAACGAGTACAACGAATTGCGCGGATAAACGAATTTTGCTCCTAAACGAGTTAATATTACGTCTCATAGTACAACGAGACTTGGAATAAACTAGGACTTACGCATTGACAAAATAAATTGATTGACTATTCAATCAGTTACCTCAAAAAGGCCACAGCCTTTATTTTAACATAACAGTTTTTAAATAAAATCAATTAGTTAGTTCCGTGACTGCGTAAGTCCTATAAACGAATTAATATTTCTTTTTATAGAGAATCCATGCGTGTCAATTGGGACGATTTAAAATCAAGCTAGATGTTCTCAGTCTATGTTCTTTAGTTAATGCGTTTATTCCCGTCATTTGTTGTACTTTATATAATTACGTGAGCTCGACTTTTCAATAACTTATATAAATATTATGTTAATCAAATAGTTGATTACAATTAATTGATTAAAAAGACATTTTGTGATATTAAACCCTTAGCATTAATAGGTGAATAACCCTTATTTGTGGGCCATCAACTGGAAGAAGTAAGTACAACTTAGGTATTTTCTTTTTAACTGATTGATAATTAAGTCATTATAGCTAAATAATTGATATAACTAATAAATTAATAACTCATTGATATTTAAAGTCGAACTCACGTTAATTATAAGATATGTCGGGCGGATATTGCTGCGCGTCTACATTCAATGTCACTTGTAAAATCAAAAAATTATAGAAATTACTTCTTGGATATGGTATTAAATCACGAAATATTAACACTCTTTCGCCCCGTTGGGCAAAAAGAAATGGAGTTGATTCAACAATGTGGTTATACGGCCTTTCCACCGCGTCTCCCATTCCAACCGATTTTTTATCCCGTTCTTCAGGAAGATTATGCGGCGCAAATTGCGCGTGATTGGAATACGAAGGATGCGGCTTCTGGATTTGTTGGCTATGTGACTCGTTTTCGTGTATAGTTGCAAAAAATATAAACAAATATAAACATTATAACTGATAATGTTGACAATATAATTGTTATCATTTATAAATACGCTGGTAAAGAAGAACGTCAAAATTTAAACTTTTTTTCCTTGCTTAAGTTAGTTATTGATGTTTGGTCGATAAAGTCTTTATAAGTTATAAGGATAGACTTTCCCGTGTTGGTTTTGGACTTCTTTATATCTATTTCGTCAGGAAGGAACTGAAATAGTTGTCATAAATGAAAGTAACAATGTCCGATTGGACAGTGAAGGAATCATGACTGAAATTATTACTCTTATTCATTGTTTCTCAATGAAATATTATTCTAAACGAAGTCTAAAACGTGCTATTGAGGTGCTCAATGAAAAAAGCACTGAAGATGAAAATTAGAGGTTTAGATAGAGAACAATTCAAGCGGTTGAGAGAATTGACTCATCATGCTAAAAATCTCTATAACCAAACTCTATGGATACTACGTCAAGCGTTTGAAGCCACTGGCTTATATTTTGCCTATCCAAAAATGGATAAGGTTATGAAACAAGTTGAAAATATTGAGGGAGAGATTAACTATAAGTTGTTGAAAGCTAAGGTATCTCAACAAACTTTACGGAGGCTTGATAAAAACTTTAAATCGTTTTTCAAATGTATAAAGGATTTTCAACAAAATCCGAGTAAATATAGTGGACAACCTAAGCCACCATGATTTAAACGTAAGCAATACGATAACCTGATTTACGATTATCAGGCTTTTTCAATTAAAGATCAGATGGTATTTCTGGAAAAGGGTTTGAGTTTTTCCTTACCTGAGAAATTGGTTGGTAAAACAATTAAACAGGTTGAAATTGTGCCTAAGTACCGGCATTTTGAAGCGATTTTTGTTTATGAAGATGATGAAATTGTTGACACGGTTTCGCCGAGCGATAAGGTTATGGCGATTGACTTAGGCCTCAACAATTTAGCGTCCTGTGTGACTAATGGTGTGACAAGGCCTTTTATTGTTGATGGTAGAAGACTTAAGTCCATCAATCACCACTATAACAAGCGATATGCCAAGTTTCAATCGCACTTAAAAAAGACCCGTGATCGCAAGTGGTCCAATCGTTTACAGCGCTTGACTGATAGGCGTAATGCAAGGATTACGGATTATCTGCATAAGGCAACTCGTAAAGTCACAGATATTTGTGTAGAACAAGGTATTTCTAAGGTTGTGGTAGGTGACGTTACTAAATCACTTAACCAAATCAACTTGGGTAAAAAGACTAATCAGAACTTCGTGAATTTATCTCTTGGTCAGTTTATAGATAAATTGCGCTATAAGCTTGAGTTACATGGCATTACGCTGGAAGTCATAAATGAGAGTTACACTTCAAAAGCAAGTTTTGTTGATGATGATATTTTGCCTAAAAAGTATGAGCCTAAGACTACCCACACATTCAATGGCAAACGAGTCAAACGCGGCTTATATCGTTCACAAAACGGCGTAGCTATTAATGCCGATGTGAACGGCGCGTACAACATTTTAAGAAAAAACGATTCTAAATTCTCGTTTAATAAATTGGTTAAGAAGCTTGGTAATTATTTCAAAGCTTGGTTACATCCAACTGAACGAATTTTAATCGACTTGCCTAGCAAGTAACCCTAAGTTTTGACGAGGGGATATCGGATTGGTTACATCCTTATACATAATATTTACATTTTCGGTTTAATGTTGATATATATCTATAAAATCGTGACCTCCAGTACGGACGGTTGGTAGTTCAATGCATCAAGAATATTGGATTCCGGCCGAGGAGTTATTGCAATTTAATCAAAATATCGTCGGTTCTATCGAAGTGATTGCTGAATTTAGGGCCGATGTTAATAATTACAAGGATTAAATAGAGTTGTCCCTTAATAAGCTAAGTCCTTGATTATCGTGGTATCTCGTCTTTTCAATGGGTTACGTTTATTTAGGGACAAGTTTAATATAAAAAAGGAGTTTTTGACGATCAACTCCTTCGGGGCTGGGGCCTAATTATTTATTTTCACCACCCCACATTCAACCCCTTCGGGGTTGGCGCGTCCCGATACACTTTACCCCAGGTTTCACCTAGGGCTATTCACATTTAACCCCTACGGGGTTGGGGGCTAATTAATAATTAATCATTAATAATTAATTGTAAAAAAAAGCCCCAAGTCTTTCGACTAGGGGCTTGCTGCATTTTAGAGTTTATCCTTAGCGACTCGGACAATTCAAAGTAATCCCTTCAATATCCGTGTATAAAGCTTCCACCGGTACCGGTGCGTTCTCTTTGGCTAAGCAGTTTTCAATGTCAAACGAATGGATGCGGGTATCGCTGGCGTCATGCAAAGCAAATAATAATGTGCCATCGGCTAACATATCCAAGGCTTCCACTTCTGAGGGAAAGTTGTCACAGGCTTCTTCCACTATGCCCGTGTTAGACAAGTATCTATATAAGGCCGTGCCTTCGCTTCCATAGAGTGCTTGGCCGTCATTATCCCAAGCGAGGCCTTCCACTTTGGCCGAATGGCCCACTATTTCGGTTTTCTCACAAGTGCCGTTTTCGATTTGGTCAAGATTGATGGTAAATAACCCTTCACCATCGGCCCAAACCCATAATTGGTAAGTTTGTGGGTGGAAAGACATGGCTGAGACTTCGCCTAAGCCCGTACTACACACGGGTGTTAGTGTTCCATCGGCCTTGTTGACGCGGTAAATGTAGCCATGCTCCAAACCGTCGGCCGGATCATCGCCTGATGAGGCGTAGAGTTTTTTTGTCAGTGGGTGGATAGCCAAGCCTTCGATGTCGTAGCCCGCATGAACATCTCCCAACGCGTTGACTTCAAAACCATTGTCTGGGTTAATCGTTAATAATTGAGAGTTATTCAATCCTTCATCATGCACGGCATAAACTAAACACGTTTCGCTTTGTCCGCTGGCAAAACAAGGCGTTTGAGTCATTGCCCACGTCGGGTTTTTGTCATTTAGCCACGTCATCAACACCGCGTCAGAAGTCGTTAAATGGTTATTGTCTAAGGTAAGTACGCTTAGATGAGTCAGATTCATCAGCGAAGCCGGCACTTTTCCACACAATTCGTTTTCATTCAACTTGAGGCTCTGCAAATTGCTCAAATTCCCGATAGACTCAAGGAGCGTGCCACTGAGTTGGTTTTTATGCAGAGACAGTTGCTCCAACAGGTTCAAATTTCCCAACGACTCAGGGATAGAACCGCTGAGTTGGTTGTTAGACAAAGAAGTCTTTTGTAGCTGACTCAAGTTTCCCAAAGATTCTGGAATAGAACCGCTGAGTTGGTTTCTGTACAGCCACAATTCTTGCAAACGGCTTAAATTTCCCAGAGAGTCAGGGATAGAACCGCTGAGTTGGTTGTACTGTAGAGAGAGTTTATTTAAATTGCTCAAGTTCCCCAACACGTTAGGTATAGAACCACGGAGTTTGTTGTGGCTCAAAGCCAGCGTTTCCAAACGGTTCAAGTTCTCCAGAGATTCTGGAATCAGCCCGCTGAGTTTGTTATGGTGCAGAGACAGATACACCAAATTAGTCAAGTTGCCCAGCCCATCAGGAATAGTTCCGCGAAATTTGTTGTAGGACAGAGAAGTCTCTTTTAACTGCGTGAAATTCACCAAAACTTCGATAGTCCCATCGAGCTTGTTGCTGTACAACCAAAGAGACTGCAAATTGGTCAAGTTCTCCAGAACTTGAATAGAACCTGTGAGTTTGTTCCGAGACAAAGACAGCGTTTTCAAATTAATCAAGTCTCCCAAAAACGTTGGGAGAGTCCCAACCAGACGGTTGTTGGACAAAGACAGAGACTGCAACTTTATCAAGTTTTTCAAAAACTCAGGGATAGAGCCGATGAATTTGTTCCCAGATAAAGACAATGTCCGCAAATTGGTCAAATCCCCGATAAACTCTGGGATAGGCTGACTACCGTTGCCACTGAGTTTGTTGTTACCCAGCTTGAGTGAGTTTAAACGAGTCAACGTCGTTATGGACTCAGGGATAAAACCATTGAGGTTGTTCGTGTATAGATCGAGCTTCCTGACATGCCCATTTTCACAAACGACTCCCTTTTCGTAGGTGACTTCCTTAATATCATAGAAGACACCTCCCCACTCACAAGGGTTACTTGTTACATTCCAGCCCAGGTTATCTGTCCAGTTAGCCCCATTAGTACTATTATAGAGATCGATAAGGGCTTCACACTCTGCTTGTGGAATTTCAGTGACTGCCGTGCAGTCAGTTTCGGCCTGCGCCAACGGCAACCCACTTAACAGTAAGGTTAACCCAGTCAGCGAAATAAAATGCCGTGAAGGATATGTAGTTGACATGGTGTGTTCTCCTTTAAAAATAAAATAGTTAAACAATCGCACTTTGAATGTTTCATTTATCGATGCAAGTAGAATGCCAGATTGTAACCGCTTGTTTTTAAAGAATACTGATTTGCATAAAGCGCGTAATTTTTAATTTGCAAAGCAAACTGCAAAGCAAACTGCAAAGTTATTTGCAAAACATGAGTACGTGGGGTGCAAAGCTTTAGCTTTGGGCAAATACAGTATAACTAATTACGCTAGTACAACTAATTACGCGGATAAACGAATTAGTAGTAACGTAGTACATTTGTTAGTACATCTAATGACGCTAGTTTGGCAGTCGTCCAAACTAACGTTTGGTAGTGTTAAAACTGGCCGACGGTATAAGTATGCGGTGTTTTCAAGTTGAGTGACTTTGGCGGTTTTCTGAGTTAAGTCGTTTTTAAGTTGAGTGAGAAAAACTCTTACCTATCAATCCGACAACATGGCCCACTTTTTATTTTCATAAAAGCACTGATGGGCGTCGGATGGTTGGTATCCTTGGTGAATGCGCTTTTTATAACAACTACAAGGATTGGGTATAATCAAGGATAAAGCCAATCAGTCCTTGCTTATATGAGCGATAAAAACTTATACCTATTAATCCGACAACATGGCCCACTTTTAGACACACAGAGGGCACAGAGTTGACACAGAGGAACACAGAGAAAAAACGTCGTTAGACTGTGTTTTTAGGTTGAGTGAGTTAGGAGCAAAACTGTTGGTAAGTCAATTCGTTTATCCGCGTAATTCGTTGTACTGTTGAATGACGGGGAGCCGTTTTCTGAGTTAAGTCGTTTTCAAGTTGAGCAAAATCGTATTAAAAATTTTTTCACCGGTTGCTATTCACATTCAACCCCTTTGGGGTTGAGTTTATTTACCACTACCACAGGTTTCACCTGTGGCTATTCACATTTGACTCCTTCGGGGTAAAGAGCCTTTGCGATTGAGGTGTCGCATATCTTAAACACAATATTCGCATGAAAAAAAAGCCCCAAGTCTTTCGACTAGGGGCTTGCTGCATTTTGTTATCCTTAGCGAATCGGACAGTTCCAACTCATCCCTTCAATATCGGTGTAGGGCGTTTCCACTGGCAGAGGTACGCTGTTTTTGACGGCGCAAGTCTCAATGTCAAACGAATGGATACTGGTATCACTGGCTTGATGCAACGCAAACAACAACGAGTCATCCGCTAACATATCCAAGGCTTCCACTTCTGATGGAAAGTTGTCACAGGCTTTTTCCACGATGCCCGTGTTGGAGAAGTATCTATATAAGGCCGTGCCTTCGCTCCCATAGAGTACTTGGCCGTCATTATCCCAAGCGAGGCCTTCCACTTTTGCCGGATAAGATAATATTTCTGTTTTCTCACAAACACCGTTGTCAATTTGGTTAATATCAATGGTAAACAACCCTTCACCATCGGCCCAAACCCATAATTGGTAAGTTTGTGGGTGGAATGACATGGCTGAGACTTCGCCTAAGCCCGTACTACACACGGGTGTCAGTGTTCCGTTGTTTTTATTGGCTTTATAAAGATAGCCATGCGCCAAACCGTCTGCGGGATCATCACCAGAAGAAACGTAGAGTTCTTCTGTCTGTGGGTGGATATCCATGCCTTCGATGTCGTAGCCCGTATGAATATCTCCCAACGCGTTGACTTCAAAACCATTGTCTGGGTTAATCGTTAATAATTGTGAGTTATTCCGGCCGCCATCGTGTAGGGCGTAGACTAAACACGTTTCGCCTTCAGAACACGGTGTTTGACTCGTTACCCACCCAGACTGTTTACGATTAAGCCAGTTGAGAAGGGCCGGATCAGTAGCGGTTAAGTGGTTGCTGTCTAATCTTAGCGTTTCTAAATGAGTCAAATTCATCAGTGAAACTGGGATATCGCCGCATAATTGGTTGACGTGCAGATAGAGAACCTGCAAATTGGTCAAATTGCCCAACGATGCTGGGATAGAGCCGCTGAGTTGGTTACAGCAATTCTAATTTTTGAAATTGAATGAATTCAATGAGTTGAATAATGAAGTCGAGGTGCTGTGCCGGCCGATGAACTGAGGTGTGGGCTACTGGGTGAAAATCTGCCACGGCATATCGCTCTTAAGATGATGACTCCAAAAAATGCACCTAAAACTCACTCCTTTTACACGTCAAAATCCCAAGGAAAATAAAGGAAATTATTTTCCATATATTCAGTCAGTTACTCTATAATTAGAATTGCTGAGTTGGTTATCGTGCAGTTGACATAACAAACCAAAAACACTAAAATTGAAAGGAAAACAAAACGGTGATTTTAGGTTATGTATAAATCAACTGGTTTTTTAGCTAAAGAATATTCTGTTACAAATGAAACTATCCTTTCATTGGATAAAGGAGGGCAAATTTGAGAAAGTCAAAAAAACCAAAGGGGGACATTACCGGGTTTGGGTTGATGAACCAATTACCACTATTCTCTACGCAAGAATCTCCAGCGCCAAACAAAAAAGCTCACTTGTTAGACAAGAGGAATTGCTCAGAAAAAAATACCCATATGCGAAAATTATATCTGACATTGCCTCAGGATTTAACCAAAATAGACGTGGATATAGGGCCATTTTGGAACAAGCTATCGAGGGAAATCCATTACATATTGTGGCAACCACATCAGATAGAATCACCCGAAGTGGATTTGCACTTATCAAGTGGATTATCGAACTATCAGGTGGGCGAATCGAGCTTTTGGAAGAACCAGATTATTCCGAGCAGTTTATCGCTTTCGTTACCAGCTTCATCAACTCCCACTACGGAAAAAGAAGCGCAAGACGTAATCACAAGCAAAAAGATAAGGATTTATCCTGAAAACGAACCTCTATGGTTTGCGTCTTTGAATCTTTATCGTCGGGCTTACAATTTAACCATTGAGTTCATGAAGAAGGGGCGCAAGTCTTCCAGCGAGTTCAGAACTCAGATTTGCGATTGGTGTAAATTAGAGTGTGAAGAACATGACATAACTTACAACAGCAACCTTGTTCAGGCCGCTTACCGTAAAGCGTGTGACACACGCTCTGCTGTGATTAAAAAACGGATGAAAGGCGAAAAGGCTGAGATGTCTTTCATGTCAAGAAATGCACCTCAACAATATTTTGTGGTTCCAAGGTTGTCATCAAATAAGCAGATTTTCCCTAAAATATTGAAGGGTTGTAGGTGGACAGAATGTGCTCCATCTGAAGCTATAGGTCAAACAGTTATCGTGACTTACACAAATAACCAATGGTTTGCCAGTGTTAAATCGAATCAGTCTGTTGAGCCAACAAAAACTCAATCTTTATCCATTGTTGCTCTTGACCCAGGTGTTAGAACCTTTCAAACCGCTTTTAGTTTCGATTCTGCGGTGAGTTATGGTGATGGCTTTGTTAATGACCGGCTAGTACCCTTGATGTTGGAGCTTGATGCTCTTTTGTCTGCACGCGATAAGCTTCATCATGAAGATAAGTCTAAACAATGGGTTAAGGATAGGTTGAAAAATCTCAACTGGCGAATTGCAAAAGTTCGAGCGAGACAACAAAACCTCGTAAGTGATTTACATCGGCGCGTGGCTTATGATTTGGTCTCAAATCATGACGTGATTTTATTGCCCACTTTTGAAACCCAACAAATGGCCAAAAAAAGTAATGAAACACGCAAACGATTTTTGAGACGTAAAACGGTTAGGGGAATGCTTGGGTTGGCCCACTATAAGTTTAAGCAAACTTTGAAGTGGATGGCCAAGAAATATGGCAAAACGGTGATAGATGCCAACGAATCATATACTTCAAAAACCTTGTGGGACGGTTCTATTCTGAAAAACTTGGGAGGGAAAGCTTCAATTCTTTTCCAAGGAAAAAGGGTAAACCGAGATATACATGGTGCAAGAAATATTTTGATTCGGTTTTTGACAAAGGTGATAGATGTTTTATCACCCAAGGGAGCTTGCCCCTTAAACATAACTAAAGCCAGATTTTGTTGTTTTGGCGTTTTAAAGTAAGAGATACAGCAAACTGTTCAAGTTCCCAAGCGAATCAGGAATAGAGCCGCTGAGTTGGTTAGTGTACATCTGCAAGTGCGTCAAACTCTTCAAATTCCCAAACGAGTCAGGAATAGAACCGCGGAGTTGGTTAGTGTGCAGATAGAGGCGGATCAAACGGCTTAATTTTCCAAGCGAGTCAGGGATAGAACCGCTGAGTTGGTTGACGTGCAGATAGAGCGTCTCTAAATTGCTTAGATTGCCTAACGAGTCAGGAATAGAACTGCTGAGTTTGTTACGGTACAGTTCAAGAGACAGTAAATTGCTCAAATTTCCAAGCGACTCAGGAATAGAACCGCTGAGTTGGTTATTGTGCAGATAGAGGTACGTCAAACGACTCAAGTTCCCCAGCGAGTCAGGGATAGAGCCGCTGAGTTGGTTTTTGGCCAAATAGAGAAACTGCAAACGGCTCAAATTTCCCAGCGAGTCCGGAATAGAGCCGTTGAGTTGGTTAGTGTGCAGATAGAGGTACATCAAACGACTCAAGTTCCCCAGCGAGTCAGGGATAGAACCGCTGAGTTGGTTGACGTGCAGATAAAGGTACGTCAAATTGCTCAAATTCCCCAACGAATCAGGAATAGAACCGCTGAGTTGGTTACGGTATAGTTCAAGAGACAGCAAATTGCTCAAATTTCCCAGCGACTCAGGAATAGAGCCGCTGAGTTGGTTATTGTGCAGATAGAGGTGCGTCAAACGACTCAAGTTCCCCAACGAGTCAGGGATAGAACCGCTGAGTTGGTTTTCGTCCAGAACGAGTGTCGTTACATGCCCACCGCGACATGCGATTCCATTCCAAGAACAGGGGGCATTTGTGTCATTCCAGCCGGTGTTATTGTTCCAATGAGGCCCATTCGTGCTGTTATACAGATCAATAAGGGCCTCACACTCGGATTGTGGTATTTGGGTTTGGTGCGTGCAGTCTGTCGCCGCCTGTACCAAGGACGACCCACTTAAAAACAAAACCAACCCAATAAGCCGGATAAAACGGCGTGAATGGCGTCGATTTGACATAGCATTTTCTCCTTAAATTAAAAGGGGTATCTTGTGAGGCGGCGAATAATAAACCAATCCAAATAAAAAACCTAGTGCTTTTTTGTCGCAGGGCAATCTGATCGATGTAACACTTTTGTAACGACAGTCCGTCCGACAAAGCCAAGGGCTTCAGTCTACTAATGAAAAATGAAAAATGAAAAATGTTCAAATTAATTATAAGTCTATAATTTTGCGATGAATTTTATGAAAATTTTCCGGTGTGATTTTCACGGATTTGAAGTACGTTCCGTATAAAGCGTTTTACAATGCACAACCTTGGCGGTTTGTCTCAAAATTTTCTCAAACAACCCTAGCACAACCGGTTTGTAGTAGTCGCTTCAGCGACTATTACCGCTCGTTTTTGTTTACCCACTTGCCACTATTTTACTCCCTTCTTTTCCGGAGTATAATATTAAAAAAAAGTAGGTATGTTATTGAAAAGAATAGTTTTTTTGCGTTAAGTGTGAGTGCTTAATGAATGAGTCATTGTAAAATAAGTGAATGAATTTTTTCGATTAAAGGTAAAGGTAAGTGAGAGGGGTAGGGAATGTGTCAGGGGGCGGCAAATTCTAACCGTTTGCAGTCTCAATCATTTCGGTTAAAAAGTTTCGAGGTTGATCTCGCTTCGCTTGAGACGACGTTTGGCAAACATCGAAGGTTTTGCCTTATGTAAAAACTTCTTCAGTTTGCGAGTTCATGCCTATCAATGAGGTGAATTTACGAGAGCAAGCTTGATGTTTACCAATTTCCAGGAGTTACGCTGCGATAAAATGATGGCACTGGTGAAAGCAATAACGCTTATGCTCATCATAAGTTGCCCTTCGCTCGACGGTTTTTAACGACACCAAAAACGGGTGCATTCCTATTGAACGGGCAATAACTACAAGGATTGCATTTTAGAAAGGATTTTAGGACTTAAGCATTGACAAATTTCACAAAATAGGTTTTCACTGGAAATATCACGGGTTTGGGAATATTTGGCTGACGATTAAACCTAAGGAAAATGGCCCCAAAATCATCAATCACAAACCAGAGATGCTTTGTATTATAATATATAGCATAAAACATTAAATCTGTCAATGCGTAAGTCCTATATTTATAAAAACGGATTTTTGGATCAACAAAGGTGACGTGGATTAGGGTTGTAACAAACATTAGCATGCACTTTGTAAGCGCTTTTAAAAGAAGAAACTCCTTATGGGCTACCCTTCATCGCGGCGACACCTTGTCATTATCCAAGTCCAATATTCCTCGCATTCGCTCGGAATGACAAACTAAGTCAGGTGTCTCGCCTTAGGTGGATAGCCTCCTTATGGATAAGTGAAAGACGGTATAAAGTTTAATGCCCATTGTCGTCAAATTGAAATGGGTTTCAATCAAATCCTTTATAAAATGCAATCCTTGTAGTTATTGTTAAGAATTTATCACTTGAAGTTACCCGGAAAATGGGAATGCGCCCCAAAAACTTTCTCATCAACTATAGACATTGCCGAAAAAGCTGAAAAATATTTAGGGCAAAATGGCACTTTCAACCTTCAATAACTACAAGGATTATTTGCTTATGAAAGGATTATCAATATTGATGATTTACTATATACAATCCTTACATCTGGCAAACTGAAGATTCATGGCATGAATCTGAGATTTTCCAAAAACTCTCCCATCAAACTATCGAGGTATTTATGTACTACGCCGGCGGCCCCGCCCTTTCAGCCTATCGTATTGAAAAATTACTCTATAAAGCAAAGACTTATGTACCATCTCTCCTCACGCTTGAGGCCCAATATCTCTATTTTGTTGATGTTGAGCGTCCCCTATCAGAAATCGAAGAGGCTCGGTTGCTGGCCTTATTGCCAGATAGCAGATTCCCTCAAGGAGCGATTTCTGAACAATACTTACTCGTTATCCCGCGCCCCGGCACTATTTCCCCTTGGTCTAGTAAGGCTACTGATATTGCCGCCGTCTGTGGTTTGTCGGCCGTCAAACGAATAGAACGCGGCGTGTTATGGCATTTCACTGCCAACGCGCCCCTTGATGAATCACAAATCAAACAACTTAGCAGCCTAATTTATGATCGCATGACAGAGGCGGTGCTATTAAATATTAAACAAACCGACGCGCTATTTAGCCAAGCGGCCCCGCGGCCTTTGCGAACCATTAACATTTTAGCGCAAGGAATACAAGCCCTTATCCAAACAAACCAACAACAAGGACTGGCCCTCTCGGCCGATGAAATTGACTACTTATTTAATAATTTCAAAGCCTTGCAACGTAATCCCACCGACGTTGAATTAATGATGTTTGCCCAAGCCAATTCTGAACATTGTCGGCACAAGATTTTTAATGCCGAATGGATAATTGATGGGCAAGCACAACCGCTATCATTGTTTCAAATGATACGCCACACCTATCAACAACATCCGGGAGCGGTGATTTCCGCCTATCACGATAATGCTGCTGTGATGACAGGTTTTAGCTTGCGGAAGGGGGGCGTTCAGGAGGGTGAAAAAGGGGAGTTAGGGGGGATTTTTATGCCCGACACCGCTACCCATCAATATGGTTATGTTGAACAAGACACCGCCATTTTGATGAAAGTTGAAACGCACAATCACCCCACAGCGATTTCGCCCTTTCCCGGTGCCGCCACCGGTTCAGGCGGCGAAATTCGTGACGAAGGCGCAACCGGGCGCGGTGGAAAGCCTAAAGCCGGTTTAACCGGCTTTTCGGTATCCCATTTACGCCTACCCGACGCGCCGCAACCTTGGGAAACGCCCTACGAAACTCCGTCACGCATGGCAACCGCCTTACAAATTATGCTAGAAGGGCCTATTGGTGCCAGCGCCTTTAACAATGAATTTGGCCGCCCGGCCCTGTGCGGCTACTTTCGTACCTTTGAAATCGAGGTAAATGGGCGACGGCGCGGCTACCACAAACCGATTATGTTAGCCGGCGGTGTCGGCAACATTCGGCCGCAACATGTCCAAAAAAAGCCTATACCGCCCGGTAGCCTATTAATAGTATTAGGCGGCCCTGCCATGTTAATTGGCTTAGGCGGCGGTGCCGCCTCCTCAATGACAGCCGGGCACAGTAGCGAAGACTTAGACTTTGCCTCCGTGCAGCGCGGCAATCCAGAAATGCAGCGGCGTTGTCAAGAAGTCATTGATGCCTGTTGGCGCATGGGCGCAGATAATCCGATTTTCTCTGTACACGATGTTGGTGCCGGTGGACTGTCCAACGCGTTACCAGAATTGGTGCATGACAGCGGCTGCGGTGGACAATTTAAATTAAGTGCCATTCCCACGGCTGATCCCAGTTTGTCGCCGATGGAAATTTGGTGCAACGAAGCGCAAGAGCGTTATGTACTCGCCATTGCTAAAGAAAACTTACCGTTATTTAAACAATTGTGTGAGCGAGAACGGTGTCCTTATGCCGTCGTTGGCGAAGCGACAGCAGAACAACAATTATATTTATATGACGGTGAAACCGCTTTTATTGATATGCCGTTGTCGGTGTTATTGGGCAAACCGCCTAAAATGCGCCGCGAAGTCTTAACACACCCCTTATCACTCTCAAGAGAGGAATTACACAATCTCGGCCCCTCTCAACAACACACCCTTAGCCCCTTCGATCCAAGGAATAACGAAGCCAATTCCCCTCTTGAGAGCGGATTGAGGGGTGTGTCAAATATAAAAGAAGCCGCGTTCCGAGTCCTCCATTTACCCACCGTCGCCAACAAAAGCTTTTTGATTACCATCGGTGATCGCACCGTCGGCGGCTTAACCGTGCGCGATCAAATGGTCGGCCCTTGGCAAGTGCCCGTTGCCGATTGCGCCGTCACCGCAACCACTTTTGGCAGTGTCACTGGTGAGGCGATGGCAATCGGTGAACGCACCCCGTTGGCATTACTCAATGCCCCCGCCTCTGGACGTATGGCTATCGGTGAAGCCATTACCAATATTGCAGCGGCAGCTATAGACAATCTCAGTGACATTGTATTATCAGCCAACTGGATGGCAGCGTGTGGACAGCCGGGCGAAGACGCGGCCTTATTTGATACCGTAAAAGCGGTAGGAATGGAACTCTGCCCGGCGCTAGGCATCAACATTCCCGTCGGCAAAGACTCCCTCTCCATGCACGCGGCTTGGGATGATAAATCCGTCACCGCGCCACTCTCTTTGATTATTTCCGCGTTTGCGCGAGTATCAGACATCCGCCGCAGCCTCACGCCACAAATACAAGGCAACGACACAGTACTATTATTAATAGACTTAGGCAAAGGTAAAAATCGTTTAGGCGGTTCCGCGTTAGCACAAGTCTACAACCAACTCGGTGACACCGCCCCCGATATCGACAATCCACAAGATTTAGTGGATTTCTTTAGCATCATCCAAACCCTAAATCGACAAGATAAAATCCTCGCTTACCATGATCGCTCCGACGGTGGTTTATTTGTCACACTATGCGAAATGGCGTTTGCAGGGCATACTGGTTTGGACATTCAAATCCCCCCTACCCCCCCTTTTTCAAAGGGAAATCCCCCTAGGGCGGGAATATTTTCAAACATTTTTGCCAGTCTCTTTAACGAAGATTTAGGCGCGATAATAGAAATAAAAAGCACTGATATTGCTGAGATACAAAATGGGTTTGCCCAACAAACTCATTTAAGTGAACATCTGCATATATTAGGTACCCCGAATGGCAGCGACACACTCAACTTTTACCAAAACGACAAACTCGTTTTAAGTCTACCGCGTAGCACCCTGCAACGCGTATGGAGCGAAACGACTTATCATTTGCAACGCCTACGCGACAATCCCGACTGTGCCCAACAAGAATATGACGCGCTACTGGATACACAAAACCCCGGTTTATCGGTGCATTGCACGTTCAAACCAGAAATCCCCCCTCAATGGGGGATTTCACCACGCATCGCCATCCTCCGTGAACAAGGCGTTAATGGACAACTAGAAATGGCCGCCGCCTTTGACAGAGCCGGCTTTACTTGTGTCGATGTTCATACCGGGCGCCGGTGGCGGCTGGGCAAAATCCATCCTTTTTAATCCCCGCGCTTATGACGAATTTGCGGCCTTTTTTCACCGAGACGATACTTTTGCCCTAGGCGTGTGCAATGGCTGCCAAATGATGGCACAATTACACGACTTAATTCCGGGCACCGAACATTGGCCGACTTTTGTGCGTAATCAATCAGAACAATTTGAAGCGCGGTTAGTTATGGTAGAAGTTGTTGATTCTAAATCAATATTTTTGCAAGGCCTGGCCGGATCACGTTTACCAATAGTCGTCTCGCATGGCGAAGGGCGAGCGCAGTTTGGTAAAGCAAGCATGGAACGAAAACGAGTTATAGACAGTGGTTTGGTGGCGTTGCATTATGTGGATAATTATGGAAACGTTACGGAATCTTATCCGGCGAATCCTAATGGCTCGCCTTTGGGAATCACGGGCGTGACAACACCAGATGGCCGTTTTACAATTATGATGCCGCATCCAGAAAGGCTTTTTTTAAAACACCACTATTCTTGGTATTCTTCCGATTGGCACGACGAGGAAGGCCCTTGGATGCAAATGTTTTGGAATGCTCGCCGCTGGATAAATTGACAAACCGGTGGGGTGGGTTATTATTAAGATATTAAGAGCAACGGGGTTTTAAAAACCCCGCACAAGGCTGTACAATATGAAAATAGGACTTGACTTAAAATACCAATCTTTGAAAAAGATGATGACGGTGGCTGATATCACCGGGAATGTTAATGTCAGCTTTATGGGTGATTTTTTGGGGAAAGGAATTGCCAAACAAAAGCTCATCAACCTACTGATAGAAAAGGATTTATCAGGGACAATCACCATAGATGGTGAAAAAATTGACTTAGACAAGTATAAGGCCAATAAATAGTCTATCGGTGCGTTAAATACCTGACGCAATAAGAAAGCCAGGGGCGGTGCCCCTGGCTTTAATAATACGCCCCTTTCTTGCTCTTATGCTTGTGCGTCAATAAGTAAGAAAGCGAATGAAAATAACAAAACCCTTATTTTCGGACAACTTTGATAATGTGGCACGTATTTTGAATTATGGTAGGTACTTTATCGTGACAGAAACTCGCAGGTTTCTATTCAAGGTGATTAATATTTTGCCTTGACTTCACGAATTTGAGCGCATGGCGCATGTGATGGAATACTTTTTGCTTTCAGGCAAATATAAAAACGCTTAGGGTAAAATGCCGTGGTTTACTGAGAGCATAAGGCCATAAATTTATTATGTTTTAATAAGTTATAAAAGATGTCATTGACAGATTGCCGCCGAGCGACTATATAGTTATTAAAGTTAATCATTTCACTCTCACTCCTCACCTCTCGGCTGTGGGCAAGGGCGCATCCCTTCTTCCCTCTGAGGGGCGCATTCGCTCTGGAGAGGGGGTTAGGGTGAGGGGAAAATATAAACCCAACAGAAACGGAGAAAGCAAAGATGAAAAAATTTGCGCTAGGCTTATTAATGGTAAGCGTTGCCACCAGTCCCATTTATTTAAATGGTTGTATGAGTAATACAGCCAAAGGTGGTGCAATAGGTGCTGTGTTAGGCGGAGCGGCGGGTGCCGCCATTGGAGATAAACCCGGGCGTGAGAAAGAAGCGGCGGCTATTGGTGCAGTTGCCGGTGGACTTCTCGGTGCCTACATTGGAAGCCGTATGGACAAGCAACAGCAAGCACTGGAAGAAGTGCCCGGTATGAGAAGCGTTAAAGTGGACAAAACAGAAGGAAATCAAAGGATTGAAAGCATCATGCAAATTCAGTTTGACGTGGATGAAGATCGTGTTAAGCCCTCTGAAAGGGTCAAACTTGACCAACTGGCGACTGTTTTAAAACAGTATCCTGAAAATAAAGTTGTCATTGAAGGCCACACAGACAGCAGTGGCGACGATCAATACAACCAAGAACTTTCTGAGCGGCGGGCGATGTCGATTGAAGAATACCTGAATGCGAAAAATCTGGGGATTTCCGCTCTGAAGTCGGTTGGTTATGGTGAAACCAAACCCGCTACGTCCAACGACACGACGGATGGCAAAGCACAGAATCGCCGCGTTGAGATTAGGATTTCTGTCGATCAAGATCGTGCGCGTAAGCTTTACAAAGATGAACAAGCACAACAATAATGGTGAATTGTGAATTGTGAATAGTGAATGATGAATTGTGAATCATTCATCATTCATCATTGAATGCCCTTTTGAAGTACATTCCGTATAATTTGTTTCACGGCTAAAGTTTTTCAGGAAAAACTTTAGCCGCGAACCCTTTCCCCCCTTTTTTCCTTACCAAGCGCCATTACCCTTTGACACGGCAGAAAAGGTTTTAAGCAACAACAGAATATCACCAAAAATTGATTGAGTGTTAATATACTGCAAATCCATTTCTACCTGCTGTGGAAAAGGAATTTTAGAGCGACCAGATACTTGCCAAATACAAGTGATACCGGGCTTGACTTTCAAACGTTGACGTTCGTAGGCACCATATTTTGCCACTTCGCTTTGCAAGGGCGGACGTGGCCCCACCAAAGACATATCACCCCGCAGCACATTCCAAAATTGCGGGATTTCATCAATAGAAGTTTTGCGAATGAGCCTGCCAACACGGGTAATGCGTGGATCGTTTCTCATCTTAAACAACACGTCATCTTGCGTATCACGGTATTTCATTAAAGCCACCTTGCGTTGCTCCGCATCTATATACATAGAACGAAACTTCCACATCCCAAACAATTGGCCCTGTTTACCAACACGAGTTTGATAAAAAAAGGCCGGGCCGGGTGAGTCCAAGCGAATGGCCAAGGCTATCACCGGTACAAAAGGCATTAACAGAATAAGCACGGTTGCACAAACAACGAAGTCGAAGAGGCGTTTAACTAAAAAACCACCGTATCGTGCATTAAAGCACCATAAGCAAAGCCCGTGAAACCGACAACGTTGCCAGAAAGTTGAGAAGAAACCCAGTGTGGTATCGCGTTGCATAAATATACCCCCGATTAGGCTTGGTATCTGTGTGAATAGAGTGAGTTGCTTTTACTTCAATCGCTTGATATATTAGCATTGACTTATGTTTAGCCAGATTGGGTTTTCGGAGCAAATTATTGTTTCTCTTTTTCTAAAATTACTCTACAATATTGCTAACTATTGATATTGGCTGGAATTAATACGTGAATATTCCTTATTTGTGGGCCATCAACTGGAATGAATCAGTACAACTTATGGGTTTTGTTTTTAACTGATTGATAATTCAGTTATTCTAACTAAATGCTTGATATAATTAATAATTTTATAACCGGCCTTGATATTTAAAGTCGAAATCACGTTATAGTCGGCCAAAAAATATTGATAACTATTGATATTGGCTGGACATTATCTAAAAGAATTTACATTTTGTTATTTTTAAAGTAACATAAACGTGCTTGAGGTGGTTAGCCTTTGCAAGTCAAAAAAAATGGACTCTCAAGCATTAATGTTACCTAAGCGATCATTAGGCGAGGGGATAAAGGGCTGATACTCCACTTCTATTAATAGTGTTGACTCATTTGTTGACATGTCAATAGTTGTCAATAGAATTGCTATCTTGTACACTGAATTGATACAAGTAAAAAAGTCGTCATAAGTCGAGTTGATGATCGTCGTGCTTGTGAGGTGGGGTGGTGCAGCGTCTAGCATTCTCAGTATGTTACCCTAAGCACAAGCGAAAGCGAAAGGATAAATGGGTTATCTAGCTAAAAAAATTTAATTGTACACAGTAGGAAGGTAAATAGCAATGAAGTCTTCTCTCAAACTGACACTGATGCTTTCTGTCGCCTGCAATACGGCCTTAGCTCAAGGCATCGCAGCGGGCCCTTTTCGGGTTTATCCTGAATTGGGGTTGACCCTCAAACACAACAGCAATATTTTGATGGCCCCTAAGGAGGAAAAGAGTTCGGCTATTACTGTGCTGACTCCCCAAGTCAGACTGGAACACAAGCAACGAGCCAATACTTACGCACTGTCCTTGGGAACAGAGATAGGTCGTTACACCAGCAGTTCATCGGACAATTATGAGGATGTGAAAATCTCCGGGAAAGCTGACTGGCAATTTGCGCGTCGGATTGGTTTCGGTTTAAGCGCGGATTACCTGAGAGGGCATGATCCTCGTGGTAGCACCGACCGTGGTGATAGCACTGAGCCGGGCGTTTGGGACACCAAGGGTGTGAGAGGCATGTTCAGCTATGGGAGGCATCAAGCGAGAAGTCGTGTTGAGGCCGAACTGGGACATGTTGCCAAACGTTACAAGGATAACTCGTCCGTGGTGGATGGGAATGGTAACTTGCTCGCGTTGGATGGGAGTGCGGATGACAAAAATGACACGGATCTCACGGCGAGGTTTATTTACCGGGTTTTACCTAAAACCCGTCTCTTCCTTGAAGCGACTGAGACCGTGACCGATTATCAATTGGACATCTCCACACAGGACAATGATCGGTTTGACTTTTCGATGGGTGCGACGTGGAGTGCCACGGCCAAAACGACGGGCAAGGCCAAGCTGGGGTATTCGAGAAAAACCTTTGATTCTGATGTCCGTGAAGACTTTTCTGGGCTCAGTTGGCAAGTGGGCGTGCAATGGAAACCGTTGGCTCGTTCCACTGTGGATATTACCACCGGGAGATATACCAACGACTCCACCGGTATCGGTGATTACTTGTTAACCCGAGATTTTTCGATAACGGGGACACACATTTGGATGCCACGTCTTTCCACGTCCGTAGGTTTCTATCTGGGCCAAACCGATTTTAAGGGCGACACAAGAACCGAGGCTCGCTCAGATGATAGCCAGAACTACAACCTCGCTGTCAATTATGACTTGCGTAAAGAAGTTAGCCTAAGTGCGGGGATGAACTTTGGCAAAAGAGATTCAAACTATGACAGCGACGACTACGATCAGCGCGTCTTTTTTCTAACAGTCAGAGCTGGCTTTTAAATCGTAGAAAAGTCCCAATGGGGAGACATTAATATAGCCAGAAGCCTAGGGCGATGCCCCAGGCTTTAAATAATACGCCCCGTTGGGGCTAAAGCCCCAAAGGGGCGACATTAATATAGCCTGGGGCATCGCCCCTGGCATCGCACTGGCTTCGCACTGGCTTCGCACGATGAATAGGATTTTTAAAGGATGTCATTTATGAAAAAAATTTATAACTTGTTGTTTTTAATACTGGTTTTTAGCTTGATAAGCAGTTGTCTTTCCACGAAATCATTCGATGAACCTAAGGAATTCTCCGAAGATATCAAAACATCGAAGCTAGATGAATTAAAACCGCACGAATTGAATCGAAATGGAGGTAAAGAAGAACAACTGAGTCAAACTCAACGGCAAAGGCAAACCGCACAGCTGAAACCACCTCAAATCCAAAAAAAACGCCAAGAAGAACGATACCAAGAAGAACTACAACGAAAACAACGTCAACGTCAACGCCAAGAAGAACGACTCCAAGAAGAACGACTCCAAGAACTACAACGTCAACGCCAAGAACTACAACGTCAACAACGTCGTCAACGTCAAATCTACAAACTTCAGCGGAATCCAGAAGAAATATTATCAAGCTATCGTCTAGGAAAAGGTGATTTGATCAGTATTAAAGTGTTTGGTGAAAAAGACTTCAGTGTGAAAACGCATTTGAGTAAAGAGGGCGCCATTTCTTACCCCTTTTTAGGCGAGTTAAGCTTTGCTGGAAAAACCGTTAGCCAAGTAGAAAAACTGATAACAAGAGGACTAAAAGGTGATTACTTAATGAACCCCAAAGTGACTGTGACCGTTTTGGAATATCGACAATTATTTGTGAATGGCGAAGTTAAAAACCCCGGGGGTTTTGCGTTTGTGCCGGGTATGACCGTCAACAAAGCCATTTCTTTAGCCGGTGGATTTACGGAAAGCGCCTCACGCGAGGAAATCTTTATCATCAGTGATGGTAACAAAACTGGAACACCGCTACCCGCTGATCTCAAAACTTATGTGGGCCCGGGAGACATTCTCATTGTCAAAGAATATCAAAAATTCTTTGTGGATGGCGAAGTCAGAAAACCGGGGAGTTATGTATTTGTGCCGGGCATCACCGTTAAAAAGGCCATTTCGGTAGCGGGTGGATTCACAGACAGAGCCTCACGCGAGGAAATATTTATTATTCACAAAGGGGAAGAAGAGACAAAATCATCACCCATCAACCTCCATTCTTCGATCACACCGGGGGATATTATCACGGTGAAGGAGTATAAAAAAATCTTTGTCACTGGCGAAGTCAAAAACCCTGGTAGTTATGATTATATTGCGGGACTGACCGTTAAAAAGGCCATTTCGATAGCTGGTGGATTCTCTGTTCGGGCCTCACGCGATGATATATTTATCGTCCATAAAGGAGAAGAAGAGACAAAAATACCCGTCAACCTTCATACGGAAGTCGAACCGGGAGATATTGTCACGGTGAAGGAGTACAAAAAAATATTCGTGAATGGAGAAGTCCAAAAACCCGGAAGTTATGACTATATTCCTGAACTGACTGTTGAGAAGGCCATCTCGATAGCGGGTGGATTTACTCAATTTGGCTCAGCTCGCTGGAGTAAAATTCTTATCCTCCGTGACGGAGACAAAACGGAACCAGTACCAGTTAGCCTTAATACGCCTGTCCATCCTGGGGACATTATCACGGTTGAAGAAAGCATTTTCTAGTAACTGTCCATAAAACAGGGGGGAAATTAATTATTAATGCGAATTAAGTTATTTATGGACAGTTCACTAAGGAAAAGGTTCATGCATAGTACCAATTTATTAAGAAATCTTCACAACCAATTCTTCGGCTGGTGCTGGAAAAATTGATTGACTTTTATGAGACTTTTTTATACGATTTCATATTATAAAGTAGCAGGTATCTGGTTCAGTACTCATCCTAGAGTACTGGTAAAACCTGAGACTTACAATCTATCAATTTGCGTTTCCCCAAGCAAATTCAGATTGTATAAAACGGCTCTCAATAATTTTCGGTAGCATGCAGGTAGATTCACCCACTTTTAGGAGTGCTATTGTTAATTTTCGTTAACATTAATGAATCGGAAAAAATGATTTATGACAACACCATCTGATCCTTCACAAAAACCAGCTTATCCTCTACAAAAAATACCGGCTGTGAATGAAACCGGCACGCCTACTTATCCGCCGCCGCAAGTGCCCGCTATGAACCAAGGGCCTACGAATGAAAGAAGAGCGCCCGCTTCTTATCCACAACCCGTCGTGGACGAAAGGCCGGCCAGTCAAAGTGACGAAGACGAAATTGATCTCAGGTATTACTGGCACATCATCACCAAATATAAGTGGAAAATTATACTGCTCAGTTTATTGATTGGTGTATTGGCGACTATTGTGAGCTTTTCGTTACAGCCTATCTATCGCTCAACGGCTCTGTTGCTCATTGAATTTGAGGACAAAAAGGTTATTTCTATTGAAGATGTTTATGGAACCAGTTCCTTCAGAAAGGAATATTTCAACAGCCAGTTAGAAATCATGAAATCTTGGGGTTTAGCGAAGAAGGTGGTTGACGATCTCAACTTAGTCTCTCATCAGACTTTTGATCCGGCCCAGCAACAGCCTGGTTTTTTTTCTCTTGATTGGCGTAAGTGGCTTCCCAGTGCGTGGCTACCCCCTAAAAAGTCCCCCACGTCCGAAGAAAAATATAAGGCTATCGTCAATACCGTGATGGATAATTTGAGTATTTTGCCGGTGCGAACCAGTCAATTAGTGAATATCAGCTTTGAGTCTTCAGATAAACAATTGGCCGCTGATGTTCCCAATACGTTGGTTAAACGCTATATTGAAAGCGATCTTGATGCCAGACTAGAAATGACCAAGAAAGCTTCCAACTGGTTGAATGAACGTGTAAACAAGTTACACGGAAATCTGAAAAAGTCTGAGAAAAAGCTGCAAAAGTACATGGACAAACAAAATCTCGTCAATGTCGCGGGTGTCAAAACAGTGGCTACCAGACAGATCGAAGAAACGGCCACCAAATTGGTCAACGCTCGCCAGCGATTTGTTGAATCTGAAAGTGTGTACAATCAAGTCAAAAAACTCAGAGGTCGTCGATCCACGGATGCATTGGAATCTATACCGGCCGTTCTGAACCATCCGCTGGTACAAAGCCTGAAAACAGTCGAACTGGATGCTGAGAGAAAATTTTCTGAACTCAGTGAACGTTATGGGCAAAGACATCCAAATATTATTGCGGCCAAAGCGGAACTGCAAACGGCGCGATCCAGTACGGCCAAGCAAATTAAGCATGTGATTGGGGGAATTTTCAGAGAATATGAGGTGGCGAAGGCCAATGTGCAAGCCCTTGAACGTTCTTTGACAGAAAATGAAAAAAAAATCCGCAAGCTGAACAAAAAGGAATATAAACTGGGCATCTTACAAAGAGAGGTTGATGTCAACCGTCAAATGTACAATTTGTTTCTAACCCGCTTTAAAGAAACAGATGCCTCGCAAGACGTACAAGCGCTACAATCAACGGTGGGGAGAATAGTCGATGAGGCCTTAGTTAGTAGCGCACCTTATAAACCCAGAAAGAAACTTATTGTGGCTATTAGCTTGCTGCTAGGTTTGATGTTCTCAACCCTATTGGCCTTTTTGTTGGAACATCTTGATAACACGATAAAACACACCGGAGAGGTCGAAGAAAAGTTGGGACAACATTTGTTAGGCACCTTGCCGAAACTTAAACTCAGCAGCAAGATAGGGGAACCTCGGTGGATGTTTTTGAAGGATTCACGATCGGCCTTTGCCGAATCGATTCGCACTGTTCGCACCAGCATTATGTTATCGTCCCTAGACACCCAGCTGAAGATATTAGTTATAACCTCTTCCACTCCGGGCGAAGGGAAATCAACCTTTGCATTCAACCAAGCCTTTGCGCTTGGGCAGATGGAAAAAACCTTACTGATAGATGCTGATATGCGTCGGCCGACCGTCGCCAAGTCATTAGGACTGAGTGCAGATGCCCCCGGTTTAGCTGAACTGGTGGCAGGGACACGGAAGTTTAAGGAATGTCTTATTTCTCATACAGACGAAAAGACAAACACAAAGGTTGACGTGATTCCCAGTGGCAAGGCACCGCCCAACCCGTTAGAATTACTTTCCTCAAAACGGTTTGGAAATATTCTCACAGAATTAGCTAAAGATTATGGGTACATTATCATTGACAGCGCCCCCGCACTGCTAGTCAGTGATGCGTTGGTACTTGCCAAGTATGCCAGTATGGTGCTATATGTAGTCAAAGCAGATTCAACGCCTTATCAAGCAGCACAAGAAGGCCTGAAACGGCTGCATAAAGCCAACGCGCCCGTAGCGGGTGTTGTTTTAAATCAGGTGGATACCAAGAAATCGGGCAAATATTATTATTATAAATATGGCTATTACAAAAAACGTGGGTACGGCGGCGGCTATGGCGGCGGCTATGGTGGCGGCTATGGTGGCTATGGTGGCGGTTATGGTGGCGGCTATGGTGGCTATGGCGGCCACGGCGGCTACTACGGCAGCTACGGTACTTACGGTAGTTAAGGCTCAATTGTCTGAATCAGAATTAAATAACGCAACTACAGGCCGATTCGTTATAATAAAACGCAACTACAAGGATTCGTTATAATAACGGATTAAAAAACGCAACTACAAGGATTCGTTGTAATAACGGATAAACGCAACTACAAGGATTACTTGCGTAATGATTGGATTTGATTAAGAAGGAGGTTTTTGAACTATAAAACCCAAATACCGCCACGCTTTAATCCGTTATTATAACGAATCCCTGTAGTTACACGTCCCAAGTAAAAACATGATTGACTTACACTGCCACCTGCTACCCGGCATAGATGATGGCGCTAGCAACATGGGAGAATCCCTTGCACTGGCCGATATAGCCTATACCAATGGTATCAAAAAATGCATTGTCACCCCACATATCAATCCCGGCCGTTATGACAATGATATCACCACCATTCGCGCCGCCTTTACCGCATTCCAACAAGCACTACAAGAAAATAATATTCCACTTCAAGTGGGAATGGCGGGCGAAGTCAGAATTTGCCCAGAAATTATGGGGATGATAGAACAAAACCGTATCCCATTTTTGGGCAGCTTGGACGGCTATCGTATTATGTTATTGGAAATGCCCTACAACCAAATACCGCTGGGCAGTGACAAAATGGTGCGTTGGCTGCTTAACAGAAAAATCCGCCCAATGATTGCCCACCCGGAAAGAAACGGCGAGATTGTGCGTCATCTGGAAAGCATTTATCCGTTTATTGAACTTGGCTGCTTACTACAAATCACCGCCAGCTCCATAGCAGGGTATTTTGGGCTCCAGCTACAACAACGGGCACAACAAATGTTGGAAATGGGATGGGTTAGTGTCATCGCTTCAGACGCTCACAACCAAAACCATCGTCCACCTGACTTAGAAAGTGGACGGGTAGCCGCGGCACAAATTGTTGGAGAAAGAGCGGCGTGGACTATGGTGCATGACACCCCAGAGCAGATTACTCAAGAAAAGTTCACTGAAAATGCGAATTAAGAATGAAAAATGAAAAAGGTATAATAGAGTTGTTGCAAATTAAGCCATGAGCTAAAGCTCATGGCTTAAAGCTCAAGTACCCTAAAGGGTACTAAAACCAAATAATATTAGGTAATACAATAACTTATGCTTTTTTAATCGACTTTTCATTCCTGAGCGTTACAAACTAGCAAATAATGACTGCCATAAAACTTACCGAAATTTTAAACTTTCAATGGGTTAGTAGGGGCATATCACAAAACCATTCTAAAGTCATCAAGCAAGCCATAGTGGTTGCTTTAATGGGCCTCCACCTGTGGCTGATTTATATCGCAGCTTCGTGGGGGCTGGCCGATTTATTCGCCAAACAAGCCCGCTACGACATGCAGCAATGGGAGGATCAAGCGTTAACAACAGACTCTTGGAAGTCAATCCACGCCACGCTGACTTGGGCACAGTCTTTTGAGCCAGATCATCCAGACTTGTTAGAATCTACGGGGCAAGCATACTATTTACTCTATCGTTCGGGCGTTATGACGGCCGCGGAACAACTGATGGCGCTTCAACAAGCGTTGGACTACTACTTGAAAGCGGCCAAACAAAGGCCCGTTTCAGCTTATACATGGGCCAATATTGCCATTCTCAAATCTCGATTGGGCCAATACGATGCACAATTTCTAGCGGCACTAGAGTCGACCGCGGTTTTAGGGCCATGGGAACCTTTTGTACAACGTGCAGTGGCGGATGTTGGCTTAGCCGCGTGGTATAAATTCCCCAAAAAGGGCCGCAAAAAGGGCCGCAAAATTGTGTTTGCGGCGATTGAGCGGGGAATGCACAAACAAGCCCACTTAATGAGTACACTCATCAAAAGACACCGACGTGAATTTATGGTGTGTGCCTATCGTGGTGGGCATACAACAAGACTGGCCGACTTTTGCCAATAATATTTTTAGATCGATATTCGTACCAAAAAGGCTTTAGCCCCAAAGGGGCGTATTATTAAAGCCTGGGGCATCGCCCCAGGCATCGCCCAATGCCATTAAGTTAAAGGCTTTGCACGTGGGATTGCCCCTACAAACCGTTATGTAATGTAGGGGCAATCCTTTATGGTTGCCCACACCCAAAAGAATAAACGAGAAAGAGCCTTTGGTAAAGCCGAGTCTTCAGTGCCCTTTAGGGCACTTCAGCTATTAGACGACGGCTTTACCAAAGGCGGGGGGATTATTTGTTTCTAATTCCTTAACTTAATGGCATTGGGGCATCGCCCTAGGTTTCAAGAGATTTTTCAACCCTTAATTCGCACTGATAACTGATAACTGATAACTGATAACTAACATGATCCTTCATCACGGTGGCCTACAAGGCGTAACGGGTTCATGCCATGAATTGCGCGTGGATAATGCGGGAATCTTGGTAGACTGTGGCCTTTTTCAAGGCGATGATCATTCAACTCATGGTATTGACAGCGCCCATGCAAAACAATTGAACATTGATTTTGCGGTTGATCACATTAAAGCCTTGATCGTCACACATGCCCATATTGATCACATTGGACGCATTCCCTATTTGCTGGCTGCCGGCTTTCACGGGCCAATTTATTGTAGCCAAGCCACCGCTTTGCTTTTGCCCTTAATGTTGGAAGATGCCGTTAAAATAGGTTTGACGAGCAACCGGCGTTTGGTTAAACGCTTGATTAATAAAATTGAACAGAGTATCATTTCAATTTCATATCAGCGCTGGGAGACAATTGAACTCACCCCTCAAGTCCAATTTAAAATAAAATTTAAACCGGCCGGTCATATTCTTGGTTCAGCCTACGTGGAATGTGATACCCATTTTACGAATGGACAAAAACAGCGGGTTATATTTTCAGGTGATCTAGGTGCCCCTTATGCACCACTGATCCCGGCCCCCAAATCACCTTATGCCTGTGACACTTTAGTCTTAGAAAGCACTTATGGAGACAGAAGCCACCCCAACCGAAAACAACGCCGGCAAGTTCTCAAACAAATCATTGAACGCTGCGTGCGAGATAAAGGGGCCGTGCTGATCCCGGCCTTTAGTCTGGGCCGAACTCAAGAATTACTCTATGAGTTTGAACAAATTATCCACCGCCATAAGCGTTGGGATGAGATAGAAATCATTATTGACTCACCCTTGGCTAATCGCTTGACAGAAGTTTATAAACAACTAAAACCTTTGTGGGATAAAGAAGCACGCAGAACGCTACAACAAGGCCGTCATCCATTATCCTTTGAACAACTCCTCACCATCAACGACTGGCAAACGCATCAACGCACCGTCAACTACTTACAAAAAACGGCACGTCCGGTTATCGTCATTGCCGCCAGCGGAATGTGCAACGGTGGACGGATAGTTAATTACCTCAAAGCCTTAATAGAAGACAAACGCACAGACATTCTATTTGTGGGCTACCAAGGGCAAGGCACGATTGGGCGTACTATCCAAAAATACGGCCCAGACAACGGCTGGGTGGAAATTGAAGGCCAGCGTTATACCATCAACGCCCAAGTTCACACCATTAGTGGCTACTCCGCCCATGCCGATCAACAGAATTTAATCAACTTTGTCAAACGCATGCGCCACAAACCCAAAGAAATCCGCCTAGTGCATGGTGACGAAAAAGCCAAACAAATGCTGGCTAAACAATTAGCAAAAGTTTGTCCGCAACAAATACCGATTATTATCCCAAAAGCCAAAGGCGTTGCCCCAAGAAAAGCCCCAAGGTAATTGAGTACAACGAAACGCAGTGACGAAACGTCAATTGCGCGGATAAACGAATTGCCGTTTTTAAATCCTTTATTATAACGAATCCCTGTAGTTAATAGGATTTGGGGGCCATGAAACGTTTTGAATGATTTCAAATTAATATAAGGCCCACAAATTCTTCAACACAGAGACACGGAGTTTCACAGAGTTTCACAGAAAAAGCTAATTTAATTAATAATGACTCATAAAAAAATAAAAATAGCCCTAATCGGCTGTGGCAGGATTTCCGCCAAACATTTTGAAGCTATAAAAACGCACAATGACAGTTTAGAACTCGTTGCGGTTTGTGATAGCAATCCAATAGCGCTCGAAAAAGCAACTCAAGAAAGCGGCGTTAGTGGCTACTCTAATCTTGATACACTCTTGAAAAATACTGAGCTTGATTTAGCCGCTATTTGTACGCCTAGTGGTCTCCATGCTCAACAAGTGATCCAATGTGCCCAAGCTGGCTGCCACGTTATGACAGAAAAACCCATGGCAACTCGTTGGAAAGACGGTTTACAAATGGTCAAAGCCTGTGATGACGCTAGTGTTCACTTTTTTGTGGTCAAACAAAACCGCCGTAATGCCACCATTCAACTTCTAAAAAAGGCCATTGATAAAGGCCGCTTTGGCAAAATATCCACAAGCCTATTATGACAGTGCCAAATGGCGTGGCACTTGGGAATTTGACGGTGGTGCGTTGATGAACCAAGCCAGCCATTATGTCGATTTGTTAGATTGGCTGATTGGCCCAGTAGAAAGTGTCCAAACCATGACGGGCACCTTGGCACGCAACATTGAAGTTGAAGACACCGCCGTGATGAATGTCCGTTGGCGTTCTGGGGCGGTGGGTTCCATGAGTGTCACCATGCTCACTTACCCAAAAAACCTTGAAGGCTCAATAACCATTATTGGTGAAAAAGGCACAGTGCGTGTAGGTGGTGTGGCCGTGAATGAAATACAGCACTGGGAATTTGCCGAACCGGATGAGGATGATAAAAAAATCCATGATGCCAATTATGAAACCACTTCTGTCTATGGTTTTGGTCATCCTTTATATTATGAAAATGTGATTAAAACGCTACAGGGTGAGGCGGAGGCCGAAACGGACGGGCGAGAAGGCTTACGTTCTTTAGAGTTATTAATTGCCGCTTACCTATCTGCACGGGATGGACGTACTGTGCCTTTACCGTTAGAATATTGATGAATTATTTTACTCACGAAACCGCCATTGTTGATAACGGTGCCCAAATTGGCACCGGCACCCGTATCTGGCATTGGGTGCATATTTGTGCAGGTGCCGTTATTGGTGAACGTTGCAGCTTGGGACAAAATGTATTTGTAGGCAATCAAGTCATTATTGGCAACAACGTCAAAATTCAAAATAACGTCTCCGTATATGATAACGTTACGTTAGAAGATGACGTATTTTGCGGCCCCAGCATGGTTTTTACCAATGTTTACAATCCTCGTTCAGCAGTGTCTCGTAAAGATGAATACCGAAAGACACGGGTTAAACACGGTGCCACTCTTGGCGCAAATTGCACAATTATTTGTGGTTATACCATTGGTCAATATGCCTTTATAGGGGCTGGTAGCGTTGTCAACCGTGATGTGCCGGATTTTGCACTGATGGTGGGTGTGC
This sequence comes from Candidatus Parabeggiatoa sp. nov. 2, assembly GCA_002085445.1. Taxonomy (GTDB): domain Bacteria; phylum Pseudomonadota; class Gammaproteobacteria; order Beggiatoales; family Beggiatoaceae; genus Parabeggiatoa. The sequence goes on along the minus strand of NBMI01000100.1, from coordinate 2,836 downwards.
CAGCACGTCAAATTGGCTGGATGAGTTGTCATGGAGAACGTTTAAATTTACCCTTGACTGGCACTGGAGAAAGCACTTGCCCTCATACGGGTACACGTTATCAGTTGAAAAATGGTCTTTGTTATCAGTTAGACAATAGAGTTGTTGCAAATTAAATCGCCATGAGCTAAAAGCGACAGGAGGCTCAAGCCGACTCAGGAATGAAAAGTACCGATGTTTATTATTTGTGATTAAAAAATTATAAGTTATTGTCTTACATAATATTATTTGGTTTTAGTGCCCTTTAGGGTACTTGAGCTTTAAGCCATGAGCTTTAGCTCATGGCTTAATTTGCAACTCTAATTAAATGAAACAAATTGCCATCATTGGCGGTGGTATCAATGGTTTATGTTCAGCCTGGGCAATAGCAAAAGCCGGTTATAGTGTCACGTTGTATGAACGTAACCAAATTATGCAAGCCACCAGTGCTGCCTCTACAAAGTTGTTGCACGGTGGATTGCGGTATCTGGAGCAAGCTCAATTTCGCTTAGTGCGTGAAGCGTTGACGGAACGGGCGTGGTGGTTATCACACGTACCAGAAATAACCCAACCGGTTGAATTGATTTTGCCCGTGTATGAAAATACTCAACGCTCTCGTTGGTTACTCAAAATGGGCCTGTGGTTGTATGATCGGCTTGCTGGTTGTGATAATATTGCCCCCCATCGTTGGTATCGTGCGTCAGACTTACGTCGTTTGGCACCCACCCTAAAATCTCAAGGTTTACGAGGTGGCTTTGTTTTCTATGATGGGCAAATGGATGATTACAGACTGGGGCTTTGGGTGGCTGAACAAGCAAAAACGCTGGGTGTAAAAATTCTTGAACAACAAGCCGTTAAACGAATTTATCTTAATGGTACTTTGGAAATAGCCACTGATAAAAAACAATACGATGCCATTATAAATGTTGCAGGGCCTTGGACTGTTTCTCTGTTGACTGACAGCCAACTTCCAAGCGCATATCAATTAGATTTAGTACGTGGCAGCCACATTTTATTTGACAATCCTTTGGAGCGTGGCTATTTTTTACCAGTACCCGGTGAACCGAGAATTTGTTTTGCGTTGCCTTATCAAGGCCAAACCCTAGTAGGTACAACGGAAGTCAGACAAACCTTGGAACAACCAATCACATGCAGTGAGGCAGAAGCCAAATATCTTGTTAACGTCTACAATGCCTATTTTACGGATTCAAAGTCTGTTGATGACATTGATGAAACATTTTCAGGGGTACGGCCACTAATCCACTGTGCTACAGATGCTTATAAAACTACACGAGAATATGCACTAGAAACTCAAGGGCGTATAGTGACGGTATATGGTGGCAAATGGACAACGGCGCGTGCGTTGGGACAAAAAGTGGCAAATGCCGTACCAATCATACAATAGTTAAGGGCAACCATAAAGGATTGCCCCTACAAGAATAAACGATATTGTAGGGGCAATCCCTTGTGGTTGCCCCCTTGTGGTTGCCCCCTTGTGGTTGCCTTCAATGAAAAGCTTAACAAATACAGATACGCTGTAAAACCGGAGCATAAATCAGTATGAATGTTGAAGTCAGATGGCAAAACGGTGCGTTGATACCCTTATACCCAATTCAATTTCGTCAAGTTATTATCGTGCCTGATGAGGAAATAGAGCAAGTGCTTGTAGAAACCTCTGATCCGCTTGAGAGTGTTAAAGATGAATCACTCAAGCAAATGATTATGAAAATGAGAAGAATTCGGGGACCCAAAAAACCCCAAAAAAATGATTTTCATCATGGATTGACAGATAATGAACTTTTTGCAGAAGGATTGAAAAAAAGTGGGAAATATGACTTATGAATGATATTCTTCTGGATGTGTGGTGGATATATGTACTGAAAGATCGCCACATTTCTCGTCAAGTCTTGAAGTGATTTGTAAAGCGAAACAACAAAAACATCGCGTTTGGCTTTATGTTGGTAGACAATGATCCTGAAGATGCCCAGTTCTATAAAGCTGTCCAACGTTTGGGTACGGATGCGCGTATTGTCTCCCGTGATAAGAAAATGCTCGAACGTGGAGAGTATGCCATCAGCGTAACAGAATACCTTTTATTAACTGAAACAAAGCCACCTATTAATTTTATTGACCTCAAAACCCAACAAAACCAAAACCGTTTCCAATTAGAAAAAAATATCCACAAAGTTCTCCATCACGGCAAATACATCATGGGGCCGGAAATCCAAGAACTAGAACAAAAACTAGCCAACTATATTGGCGTAAAACACAGCCTTACCATTTCCAGTGGCACTGATGCTCTACTTATAGCCATGATGGCATTGGGCGTTGGGCATGGCGATGAAGTCATTACCACGCCTTTCAGTTTTATTGCTACGGCGGAAACCATTGTGTTATTGGGAGCTAAACCCATCTTTGTTGACATTGATTCACGCACTTATAATATAGAACCAAGCCAAATTGAGGCCGCAATCACTCCAAAAACTAAAGCCATTTTAGCCGTTTCACTGTATGGACAATGCGCTGACTTTGATACCATTAATGCTATTGCCCAAAAACACAACCTCCCGGTAATTGAAGACGCTGCCCAAAGCTTTGGAGCGACTTATAAAGGACGCAAATCTTGTGGCTTATCCACGATAGGCTGCACCAGTTTTTTCCCTTCTAAACCATTAGGTTGTTATGGAGATGGTGGCGCGTGCTTTACAAATGACGATGAATTAGCTAAAATAATGCGCGAAATTCGAATACATGGACAAGATAAACGTTATCACCATGCGCGTATTGGCATTAATGGGCGTATGGATACGTTGCAAGC
>NBMI01000346.1 GCA_002085445.1 Candidatus Parabeggiatoa sp. nov. 2 | reverse complement strand
TCTTGGACTCCGGACAAAGTAGACGCCCAAGATAAATCTTGGACTCCGGACAAAGTAGACGCCCAAGATAAATCTTGGACTCCGGACGAAATATAGGACATTTAACGCCCCTAAAGGGAACTACGGAACTGAGCGGGTTTGTGTGAGTAGATATCTCCAGTTTAAAACCTTGGAGGTCTTTTTGCCTCAGCTCGTCGGATGGATTAAGCGTTAGCTGTCTCCACCCCGTGATGTCAAGGGGTGGAAAATATTTCAGTCATCGGAACTATGGATCCAGTTTGATTTTTAAGAATTTTGAGTTACCCCAGTATCCTGGTGGACACCACGCTTGCGCCGATGGAAGAGCACCCCATGAAAGAGCCGCCCGTGCCCAGAGTGTTTGCCCATTAACTAAAGCCTGGTGCAGTCTAGGGTTCGCCTGTATAACCACACCGTAGTAGTATGGCGGGAGCATCGCAATCTCAGGCCTATCGTGAACATGCACCGCTGAGATATTCACACTTTCCCAGCCAATAGGGTGTGTGAAGTGGAAAACACAAAACTTGACCCATTCAAACGAGCCCATGTTTGCTGGATAGGGAGGAGTACCTCCGTAACCAGACTGTTGCTTGAGTTTGACCACGCACACCAGTTCTCGACGTTGTGGGTGATAGCCGCAACCCGTTAGTTCTTCAAACTTGGTGTTTCCCCACCCTGATTTTTTGGATGAAATGACGTTTTGTACTGGTTCCCCATCCTCATTGAAGTTTGGTGGTTCGGCAGGTGGCAGACAAGCGGCATATACCTCAGAAATCTGCTCTGGTTCAATACCCGCCTGTAGTGCCTCTGCAACTTCTTCTCTGGAGGTGACACTTTTGCAGATGTCGGTTGGCGCGGGCGCGGATTCAACTGGTTTAACTTCAAGCCGCTGTTCCGCTTGCTTGGCGATTGGGCGAGCTGCCACGGTTGAAATACTGAGTGCAAGTACAGTTGTTACGAGAGCGGAGAGTGTTTTTTTATTGGACATGGCTATGTACTCCATTGAGTTAGTAAAAATGAGTGTTAAGTGGTGCGTATCACGTTATCAGTGCAAAGTGGATACGACTTCATTTACTATAAATCCCCAGGCTAAAAGCGTCCAGGAACCTAAAGGTGACTGAAAGACTGCGCTTATAAACTTATATAGATAATTCAAGGTTATCAGAGGTCGTTTTTTAAAATCAATGACCTAAAAAAAATCCGTTGAATTTAGTCACCTTTAGGTGACTTGAGCTTTTAGCCTTGGAATTTATTCCAAGGCTTGGGGAAGCCTCGTGCGTAACATCAGTTATTAAAAGAGACGGACTAGTCGCCGATTTAACTAGAAGGATTGTATATAATAAGGGATTTTTAGAAACGAGCATCAAATCACGTCAGTCAACTTTTTCTTTACCCTTATTTTAAATAGACGGACATGTTGCTGATTTTTGCCAAAACCTTTTTTGGCCGACGATTTTGGTAAAACTACAAGGATTGAATATAAGCAAGGATAGGTTTGAACATCGGAATCAAAATCGCGACAACCCATAGATAGCCAGCTTGTTTGTGATTCCAAAGCCGAGGCGTTTGATTCTAAAAACTCGCTATGCCAAACTAAAGTTGGCCGACTCCTGCCAAACTAAAGTTTGGACTCCTGTTCAGCAATTGGCTGGGAATATGAACACTTAACGCGTGGGGCGATTCTGGGAGTATTTCGGGGCCGGTGACGATAAAACTGCTGAGATTGGTACCTGAGCGTGCGGCACAGCGGGTGGGCAGTAACTTTTCGGCGGCTAAGTACTTGATAGATAAAGGTATGACAGTCTCACTGATGTCAATATCATTAAGAAACAAGCGGCCGTTTAACCCAAACTGTGAAGAAGCATCTATCACATTGTTGCCTAAAGGCCGGATTTGGGCGGCTTTGATGTTAATATTGCCACCATTTCCGCGTTGGGCATCAGCACGTAATTCGCTGTTATCAAGCGTAAAAAGCCAAGGATGTTTGATAGTGAGATTGCCGCCGTGGTGGTAAGCTTCAATGCCTTGTGCTTTGGCACTGATTTTACTGTTGACTAGGCTTAATTGATTATTCTCTTCGACAGATATATCACCACCGCCGGATTGCTCCGATTGCGTGGTGATGGCACTGTCTCGTAAACTCAGTTCAGTGGCTTTTATCGAAATGGTGCCGGCATTGCCCAAGCCGGTACTTTGGGAGGTGATAATGCCCTGTTGGTAAAGTGTGAGTAGAGGTGTCTCAATGTCAATTTTACCCCCTTCACCAGCGCCCATGGTTTTAGTTAATAGATTGCCTTGTGCCTCACTATTGGGTTCAGCAACGCTAATCGTTTGATGGGCTTTGATTTGAATGTTACCGGCTCGTCCACTTCCGTTAGCGGTGTCTGTGGTGATAAATCCGCCTTGTTCGAGGTACAATGTGTCCACGTTTAGGAGAATATATCCGCCATTGCCATCGCCACGGGTGCCGGCTTGGATGGTGCCATTGTCTCGGATTTCTACGTTGGGAGCCGATATCTTAATTGTGCCACCCTCACTGCGAGTAAACGTATTCGTTAATAAAGCACTATTGTCACCAGCAATAAGGATACGTTGTTTGGCGTTAATGGTTAATGTACCTCCGCGTCCCGTTTCGGTGGAGATATTCTGTTGTCCTGAACTGGATTTTATTTGTGCGCCTTCTGTTAAAGTGACTGTATCTACGGTGATTGAAATGTGGCCGGCATCACCGCTATTTTGAGTATCAGCGCGAATGACAGCATTGTCTGTCATGGTTAAAGTGGGTGTAGAAATGGTGACTTGCCCACCATTGCCCGGTGTGGCTGTAGTACTGACTATGCCGCTTTTAATCAGTTCCCATTTTCCCGGCGATAATTCCGTGAAAACAAAACCAGACATTTCTATCGCGTCTTGAGCAGATACGGTGATATTACCGGCGGCACCGTCTGTTTCATATTGACTGGTGCTATCAATTTGTGAGCCTTCTGTCAAAATAATGCGTCCGGCTTCTATTGTGATATTACCCGCCTTGCCGGTGGTTTTCTCAAATGAACTGTTGTAAACGACTTGGGTGGTGAGCCTCGCACCCTGAGCTAGTTCTAATTTGTCGGTGGCTTTGACGGTGATGCCTTGCCCGTCTTGTTCTCCAAGCGTGTCTGCAAAGATGTAGGCGTTATTTAATATGATCTGTCCACCGATAATGTACACTTTCCCACCACCAGCACCGCTGGCATAAACATTGCCAATCCGGCGCTTATGCAGTGTTTCATAGTCGGTATCGGTAGTGGTATCTTCAATCAGGATGGTGCCAAATCGTTCAAACGCATTGTCTGGCATTTTTTCCGGATCAATCGGCACTTCTCCGGGCGAGGCAACGCTGACTAAGTTAATCTGTCCATCTCTAGCCCGTATAAAGCTAGTTAATTCGGTTGTCTCATTTAACGTGACTAGCCCATCTTGTAATGTCAAATCGCCGCCTATCAAAGACAGGGTTTTTCCTTTAGGTACATCCAAAAAACTGTGATGTTTGGAAATGGCGGCCGGTGAATCATCTAGGAAACCAAAAGCACTGGGCGGGGCTACCTTTAATAGACTACGCTCTGGGTGTGTGGCATCAAATCGCCCTTCTTCGCCTAAACGCAGATAATCGGCCGTGCTGACATGCAACGATCCTGGTATATTCAAGCGCGCATTTGGCCCAAATAGGATGCCGGCGGGATTGATAAAATACATATCGGCGTTTGGCATAGTTGAGTATAGAGTACCATCAATATAAGAGGACTCACCGCCGGTGACTCGACTAATCAGATGATTAATTGTGTCGGGGCCATTAAAAATGGCCGCTTGTTGACTATTGAGGTTAAACCGTTGAAAACTATGAAATAAATTGTTTCCAACTTGTTTACCTAAGTTAGCTTCAATGACAAAACGGGGGCCTTTTAAGTCAAGCGCTGGCCCCAAAGTGCCATCCAATGTGACTTCGGCGTAGGTCGCCCAATGGATGTTTAACAGGATAAGTAGTAAGCAGTTCTTTAAAATATGGAACATATTATTTATTCTCAAAAAATTTGTGCTGTTGGTAGAGCGGAGCGAAATACATTCACTCGCGGGTGCCGGTGCATTCCCAAAAGTCATTATTGATATTGAGTACTACGCAAGAGTACAACGGATACATACGCGAATAGTACAACGGATACGCGTTCCGAAACGGATTTTCATATTCGGGGGTGGCGAAATAACTTAGCCATGACAATTCATTTCGTGTATCCGTTGTAAATAAACGGATAGTACAACGGATACGCGTTCCGAAACGGATTTTCATATTCGGGGGTGGCGAAATAACTTAGCCATGACAATTCATTTCGTGTATCCGTTGTACTTGTCCGTGAAAAATGGAATGCGCCTCGCGGGCGCAGTGTTGGAGTCGAGTCAATGCCATATCGTGCCGTTGTACTTTTTTAATCCGTTTATTTCGAGTATCCGTTGTACTACTTTTTTAATCTGTTTATTTCGAGTATCCGTTGTACTACTTTTTTTATCCGTTAATTTCGAGTATCCGTTGTACTACTTTAATCAAATAAGTCAGTTATTCTTAACTTAATGGCATTGAGTGTTGGAGTACAAGGTTCACTTGCACGGCAGTTTCAAGTGTACTTGCACTCCAACGAATAACCAATTACTGGCTTGGTTGAATAGAGCCGTCTATCGCTTGTTCTCCATTGAACACGATTAAGCCATTTTCTAGCAGACGATAAGCGAAAAAGATTCTCAGTTCGCCAGCATCTAACGAGCCTTTGTAAATGTTGATGGGATGTTTGGCGATTAAGTTCACCTTCAGATTCACCGGCACTAAGGTATCCAAGTTGCCATCCCAACTCAGGATTTTACATTCGGTATCAACCATGAGTAACAATTCATGTTCGTAGTCTGGTGGTTGATAGGCCGCCACCATGAAAATATCGGCTTCTTTGCCGACATGTTCCGGGGCTACTTGGATTTCTCCCCTGATTTTCACCGGTTCGGAGGCTGGCATCCAAACGTTCGCTTGGAAGGATTGGCCCTTAAACGTTAATATTGGTATCTCCATCAGCCCAATATTGGTATCTCCATCAGCCCAAGTGAGGGTGCCGGTTTCGCTAAAAAAGTCCATGTCTTCGGTGGCGGTTCCTTCTAAAGTAGAAATGGTGTAATCAACCGATACTTCGCCTTGGCTGCCACCTAGACGGAGAACCGGAATAAGCACTTCGTCGCTTTCTTCATTGAACGACTCGGCCGCAAACGGAAATTGCAATGTGCCGGGTACCTTTGGCATAATCGGTGATTCAATGACTAAAACCGCTTGGCTTAATTGACCAACCTTGGCCCATTTCGCGTCATAGAGACTGAGTATTATGATGTTGGTTCCAACCGATGAGGCGTTATTGGGGACGTTATTGGGGATCGGAAGAGTCAATTTTTTGGCTTGATTATCGCCATGATTCCAGTCAAATTGCTCTCGATCACCAGTACTGGCACCCCACCATACTGACACTTTGCCTTCATCACCGCCTTCACGAGTGACAATGAGAGTAGCCGATGCGTCAGTGCTTTTGGCATAATAATCAAATCGCTCAAATTGCAAGGTGCCGGCCGGTTTATCATTGTCCATAATGGTTAATTCGGCTTGGTTCGGTTCGCCAAGGCTGGCACCGCCCGTTGCATTGACTAAACGCAGGATAATGGTTTCTGCCGATTCTAGCTCGGCATCATCGTTGAGTTTTAAAATCAATGGCTTAGCGTCACTCTCGCCATCAGGCCAGCGTAACGGGTTGCCCGTTCCAAAAGAAAAATCGCTATGAAGTGTCGCGGTACTCGCAGCAGTGGCGATCACTTCGACTGAGATGTCACCGTCACTACCATCAAGACGAGTGACTTGAATTGTCACGGTGCCATCAGCTTCATTGGCCGATTGGGTGGCCGCTGAAAATTGGAGTTTGCCATAATGTTGTGGCTGCGGTGGCTGTTCATTATCTATAATGGTTAGTTGTGCCTGTTGAGGT
>NBMI01000345.1 GCA_002085445.1 Candidatus Parabeggiatoa sp. nov. 2 | reverse complement strand
ATTAAACCCTTAACATTCATACGTCAATAACCGGAAAATTGTGGGCCATAGACTGAAATGAGCGAGTAAAGCTTGTTGGTTTTTTTTAACTGATTGATAATGAAGTCATTATCAATAACTCGTTGATAGAATTAATAATTCTATAGATTTTAAGATAATTATTTAGTCCCCTTTAGGGGACTTTCGCTTTCAGACAACTGCTTTAGCTGTTGGCTGTTTTGAAATTATTTTTATTAAAATCTATATAACTCACTGATATTTAAAGTCGAACTCACGTTAATAAATAGGTATTATGACAGATTTATAATAATTTATGCAAATAGTTGCTGACGAAAATATTCCTTTTGTCCGTGAGGCCTTTGCCAATTTAGGCGAAGTCCGCACGGTTGTCGGGCGGCATTTAAGTCGCGCCGATTTGGGCGAGGCAGAAGTGCTATTAGTGCGCTCTGTGACTCAAGTTAATGAAAAATTGTTGGCTGGGAGTGCCGTGCATTTTGTTGGTACGGCAACCATTGGTTTAGATCATATTGATTTGGATTATTTACAACAACAAAACATTGGTTTTGCCAGCGCACAGGGGTGTAATGCCACCGCCGTGGCAGAATATGTTATCAGTGCCTTGTTGATAGTCGCGCAACGCCAAGGCTTTCAATTAAGCGATAAAACGGTGGGCATTATTGGTTGTGGCAATGCTGGCTCTAGGGTGCTGAATAAATTAAAGGCGTTAGGGGTGAACTGCATTATCCATGATCCACCTAAAATTCTCTCTAGCCTCCCTTTTCCAAACGGGGAGGACGAAATCCCGTCCAGTTCCGGCCTTTTTCAAAGGCGGATTAGAGGAGATTTGTATGTCGATTTAGAGACGGTACTCTCAGCCGATATTATCACACTACATGTGCCGCTAGAAAAAACCGGGCGCTATCCGACTTATCATTTAGTCAATGCCGACTTTCTCGCCAAGTTACGAGACGATGTCATATTAATAAACACGTCACGCGGTGCGGTGGTGGATGAAGCGGTTTTTTTGGAAAGGCTGGCGGCTCGCCCGACGATGACAGTTGTACTAGATGTGTGGAACAATGAACCGCACATTAATTTGTCCCTGTTACAACGCGTAGCAACGGGCACACCACATATTGCCGGCTACAGTTTAGATGGCAAAATGCGAGGCACACAAATGTTGTATGCCGCGGTATGTGACTATTTTAAACGTGCCCTGACTTGGCAAACCCAGAGTTGTTTGCCCACCCCGCCACTGACACGCTTATCATTTTCCAAAACGGTTGATGATGACGTTGCTATACACACAGCAGTGATGGCTTGCTATGATGTGCGCCGCGATGATGCCGTTTTGCGTCGGGTGAGCCAAGCGACTCATCCGGGCGCGTATTTTGATAATTTAAGAAAAAATTATCCGGTGCGGCGCGAATTCAGTTGCGTTGAGATTGAACTCCCAACGGAAAAAATGACATTGGCGGCACGGCTGCGGGGGCTGGGGTTTCAAGTGTGTACTGAATGAAAAATGAAAAATGAAAAATGAAAAATGATTCAACATTAATATAGCCTGGGGCATCGCCCCAGGTGGGCGACATTAATATAGCCTGGGGCATCGCCCCAGGTGGGCGACATTAATATAGCCTGGGGCATCGCCCCAGGGGCACTGGTTTCCAGCCCAAACGGGGCATTAAATTGTTATTTAAAACAATCGTTTAGTGATTCTAAAATCATGACACGAACAAATTATAACCCCCGTAAATTTTCTAACAATCGCCTGTTTTATCTTAGTAAAATACGTCATTATTAGAGCTAATCAATAAAATGCCGTATTTTAACTAAAATACGGCTAAAATACGCCCTGAACGACCTTCTGAAAGGCCGCGTGTTTTGGTTTTAACCACATAAAAATTACGGTTTACTATTATAACGACTACACTTTAAAATAATAATAGAGGGCCTGTTCTTTAAAAATGTGTTAATTATCGCTGATAAAACAGTCGTTTATATTTGACGAGTACACAAAAAAAATTTCAGACCTGTTGTCTCCTTTGTAACGGAGACCACCCCCAAAATTATATAAATATTATCGTGAGTATTGCGTATTAATGGCTACCGTCTCTGATTATGACTAATCATCCAGTTGGATAGACAGATAGGTAGCGGTACTGTGCCGTTTATATTTTTAGCTTTACCCCAAGAAATTGTGTGCAAAACCTCCAAGATTCAAGTAGGCGCTTCCCAAAAGGGGTTTGCGCGTGGGATTGCCCCTACAAACCGTCATGTCGTGTAGGGGCAATCCTTTATGGTTGCCCTCACCCAAAAGCGGTACGATATGGCATTGGGGGCATCGCCCCAGGTGATGCCCCAGGTGGGAGTTACTTCAAAGCCTCACACACACGCTTCAACACGGCATTGGTTTCTTCAGCAATTGGAGTGACTTCGGCATTTTGTGTAAGTCCAAACACGGTTGCCGTATCCATGAAAACCACGGTAGTCGTTCCATCGGATTCTTCACGCACTAGCACGTTGCATGGCAACAGTACTCCAATATCGGGCTCTTGACTAATCAAGCGATTAGCGAAAGAAGGACCACAGGCATGTAAAATCCGATAGTGAGGCATGTCTACATCAAGCTTCTTTTTGAGAACGGCATCCACGTTGATCTCGTTCAAAATACCAAGTTTCTCTTTTTGCAACGCCTCGGTTACCCGTTTGATAGCGGTATCAAAATCGTCTTTCAATTTAACGCTAAAATAATACATAGATAAAACCTCTCCTATTTTTCAGTGATCAATGATAAGTTTAAGTGTTCAGTATTTTACCCAAAATACCGAACTTCTGTTTCGGCAACGTCTCTGTTACCCGTTTGACAGCGGTATCCTGTTCAGTGATCTGTTATCAGTTATCACTTATCAGTGCTCTGTATTTCACCCAAAATACCGAACTACTTTTGAAAAATTCGATGTCTTTGAGACATCGGATTTTTAGCTTGTAAGAATACCGGGGCAAACCTTCAAGTAAGGCATACTCGGAAGTTTTCAACCCAAAAAAAATAAAACTCCTTTTCTCGCCAACTCCCGACGATAGGAGGACTCTTGAGAAATCTGTTGCCACCAATACTCACTAAGTCGAAATGACAAACGCAAATTATGTCAAGTATAAATTAGCAAGACTCCTGATAACTGATAACTGATAACTGATAACTGATGATTACCCAATACCAAACCCTTCTGGACAGTTAGCCTCGCTTGCGGCCGTGCATTGAACATCAGTAACATGCGCCAACGGTGGGCCTTCGTGCAGCCAAGCACATAACTTGTTTACGGCACTGGGTTCGCCATCGGCGAGAACTTCAACACGCCCATCCGCCAAATTACGCGCCCATCCCGATACGCCCAAACGTTGAGCCTGTTGACGAGTATAATAGCGAAAAGCCACACCTTGAACACGTCCACTGACAAAGCAACGCTGACAGATTTTGTTAGCCATTTGATTTACCTATATTTACCTTATCTGCAACTTTTTAATCAAGATAACAAAAATTGTTTTTCAGGTAAATATTTTTGGAGTTAAAAACCTCACTCAGGAAAGCAAACTTCGTTCAGAGCGGAGCGAGATCAATCTCGGAGGTTTGCCTGGTGGATTTTTCTGAACAACTGTACTATTAATAAATAGACTTGTCCCTTAATATTAAAAATGGTTTTATGGCCCTCAAACCAGTGCCAATAGCCATACAAAAATCATGGTCAAAATGTCCGCGGCAAAGTTTGAATATAAAAAATGGTTTTATGGCCCCCAAACCAATGCCAATAGCCATACAAAAATCATGGTCAAAATGTCCGCGGCAAAGTCTGAATATTAAAAATGGTTTTATGGCCCCCAAACCAATGCCAATAGCCATACAAAAATCATGGTCAAAATGTCCGCGGCAAAGTTTGAATATAAAAAATGGTTTTATGGCCCCCAAACCAGTGCCAATAGCCATACAAAAATCAGGGTCAAAATGTCCGCGGCAAAGTCTGAATATTAAAAATGGTTTTATGGCCCTCAAACCAGTGCCAATAGCCATACAAAAATCAGGGTCAAAATGTCCGCGGCAAAGTTTGAATATAAAATAGGGTTTTATGGCCCCCAAACCAGTGCCAATAGCCATACAAATTTTCATTTTTCATTTTTCATTTACCAAAGTCACTATGATTAAGAAAAGGTTAGATATTTTATCAATATATAGTGAGCTTATCCTATACAAGACTTACGCCGATCTAAGGGCCGAAACTGAGCGTACCTATTTAGGTTTCTTGTGGTGGATTTTTGAGCCTATTATGTATATGTCTGTTTTTTATATTATTTTTGGTTTATTGCTGGCGCGTGGAACCAAGGATTTTGTGCCGTTTTTATTGGTAGGACTCACCGCTTGGCAATGGTTTAAGTCTTGTTTGTCACATGGTGCTGAGACGATTTTGGGCTCGCATCACTTGATGCAGCAAGTCTATTTACCTAAAGTTATCTTTCCCATTGTTTTAATTCTCACCGATACCGTCAAATTTATTTTTATATTTGCCCTGTTGCTGATTTTTTTATGGAGCTACGGCTACGGCGTCGGATTGCCTTACTTGGCTTTGCCAATTGTGTTAATCGTGCAAATGTTATTCACAACAACATTCACTTTCTTATTGGCAGCCATTGTACCTTTTGTGCCAGACTTACGCTTTGTCGTCGAAAATTTATTGACGGCCATCTTTTTTATGTCAGGGATATTTTTAGCAGCCGACGCGGTGCCGGAAGCTTACCAAAGTTTGTACTATTTGAACCCGATGGTGAGCATTATTGAAAGTTATCGCAATATTTTAATGTATAACACATTGCCTGATTGGTCAGCACTACTTATCATTGGTGGATTCTCACTCGTTGGAATTTTGCTCACTGTCCGATTAATTGCACACTTTGAATATATCTATCCCAAGGTTATGCGATGAACTCTGAACAACACTTGCCCGTTTTATCACTGCGTCATGTCGGTATCTACTATAAGCGTAAAAGAGGCGTTTTTGGTGAACCCTTTTGGGCACTCAAAGATGTCTCGTTTGATTTATACCAAGGTGAAACCTTGGGCATTATTGGCCGTAATGGGGTAGGCAAAAGTACCTTATTACGCCTGATGGCTGGTATTATCAAACCCAATAAAGGGACTTTTACCAATAAAGGCTACCAAGCTTCGCTACTCTCCTTACAATATTATTAAGTTTTCAGAATTGGGCGAATTTATCGATCAGCCGATTGCAACTTACTCATCCGGCATGGCAGCCCGCTTAGGTTTTTCGGTCGCTTTTCAGGTTGATCCCGACATTTTACTGATTGATGAAGTCTTGGGCGTGGGAGATGCCGAGTTTAGCCAAAAATCGGCTCGACTGATGCAAGAAAAAATTCGCTCCAACAAAACCATCGTTTTCGTATCGCACCATGCGACTCTCATTCAACAACTCTGTAACCGTGTTGTATGGATAGAAGACGGTGTCAGCAAAGCCGAAGGAGACACAGCGAGCGTACTTAAAGAATATCATCAATTTTTGCACTTGATTTAACTTGGAGTCCAAAGCTTGCTGCTTTGGACTTAACCTCAATTTTATTACAAGTCCAAACCTAAAGGTTTGGACTCCAAATATAAAGACAATAATTCGTTTATCCGCGTAATTCGTTGTACTAGACTAGACTAGACTAGACAAACTTTTAAATCAGTTCGCCTCGCAACGAAATCGACAATAATTCGTTTATCCGCGTAATTCGTTGTACTAGACTAGACTAGACTAGACAAACTTTTAAATCAGTTCGCCTCGCAACGAATTCGGTAACGCTTCAGTTATCTTTACTTCTACAAATTGTCCTATCAGAGCCAGTTCGCCGGCAAAATTGACTACTCGATTATTTTCGGTGCGCCCGGCCATTTTTTGAGGATTTTTACGCGATGGGTGTTCGACTAAAATCCGTTGCATAGTGCCTACCATTGAGTGGCTTATGGCGTGAGCCATTTCGGTGAGGCGGGCTTGCAGTTGGGCGAGACGTTGTTTTTTGAGAGTTAGCGGTACTTCGTCGGGCATACTCGCGGCTGGGGTGCCGGGGCGTGGGCTATAAACAAAGCTAAAGGAGTGATCAAAGCCAACGTCTTCAATCAATTGCATAGTTGCCTGAAAATCGGCCTCAGTTTCGCCGGGGAAGCCGATAATAAAGTCAGAAGATAAGCTTAAATCGGGCCGCACTTGTCGCAAACGGCGGACTTTTTGTTTATATTCTAACGCCGTATGTCCTCGTTTCATCAAACTTAAAATCCGATCTGAGCCGCTTTGCACCGGCAAATGCAAATGACTCACCAATTTGGGCACTTCTGCATAGACTTGAATCAAGTTGT
This sequence comes from Candidatus Parabeggiatoa sp. nov. 2, assembly GCA_002085445.1. Taxonomy (GTDB): domain Bacteria; phylum Pseudomonadota; class Gammaproteobacteria; order Beggiatoales; family Beggiatoaceae; genus Parabeggiatoa. The sequence continues at coordinate 6,218 of NBMI01000345.1, read as the reverse complement.
CGGACAATTCCAATGGGTGAGATGTGGTATAACGAATTCGTTCTATGCTGTCAATAGCGGCAATATAGTTAATTAATAAGGCCAAATCGGCTATTTCATCATATGCCATCTGTCCTCGATAGCCATTAACATTTTGCCCTAGTAGCGTCACTTCGCGCACACCTTGTTCGGCCAACAGGGCAACTTCCGCAATAACATCATCAAACGGCCGACTGACTTCTTCGCCGCGGGTGTAGGGCACGACGCAAAAAGCGCAATAGTGGCTGCATCCTTCCATGATAGATACAAAGGCCGTCGGCCCCTCGGCACGCGGTTGTGGCAAGCAATCAAACTTTTCGTTTTCTGGAAAAGATATATCAATCATGGGCTTACGAGCATTTTGCACTTCTGTGAGCATAGCTGGCAAGCGGTGCAGCGTTTGCGGCCCAAAGACTAAATCGACATAAGGTACCCGTTGACGAATGGCCTCGCCTTCTTGGCTGGCGACACAACCGCCTACGCCAATGACAACCTCAGGCCGTTTTTCTTTCAACGGCCGCCACGTACCTAAGAGAGAAAAGACTTTTTCTTGGGGCTTCTCGCGGACAGAGCAGGTGTTGAGCAATAAGACATCAGCTTGTGTTGGATCATCCGTCAATTCTAGCCCGTGAGAAACTTTTAGGGCATATGCCATGCGGGATGAATCATACTCATTCATCTGGCAGCCAAAGGTTTTAATATAAAGTTTGCGTTCCATTTTCTATTATCAGTTATTTCAGTTATCAGGATTTATCAAGTACTTGTGCTGAACAACAATTACACCAATCAATTTAAGGCGATAAATCGCCTACTACAAACACTCAAACACTACAAACGATTCACAAAGTATGATTTATAAGATAAACTATTCGTTACCAATCTTAATCAACAGGAGCATTACATGCAGCCAGAACTCGTGGAAAAGGTGAAAAACAATCCAAAATACCATGAGCTTGTCTCAAAAAGAAGCCGCTTTGCTTGGATATTATCGATCATCATGTTGGTGATCTACTATGCTTTTATCTTGGTTATCGCATTTTCGCCCCAATCGCTTGCGGTTAAAGTGAGCGAAAGCTCTGTTATCACGGTGGGCATTCCCATTGGGCTATTAATCATTATCAGTGCGTTTGTGCTAACCAGTATTTACGTTTGGCGTGCCAATACTGAGTTTGATAATCTCACCAACCAAATCAAGGAGGAGTTGAAGTGACCAAAAATTTTCTACGGTGGGGTGCGTTTGCCATCATTTTGGCGGCCACGGGTGTATTTGCGGCCGGCGGCGCTATTGATGGGGTGGTTGAAAAACAACCCTTAAACATCGCCGCCATTGTGATGTTTTTTCTGTTCGTGGCGGCCACGCTTGGTATTACTTACTGGGCCGCGCAGCGGACTAAAACCGCCAAAGATTTCTATACGGCCGGCGGTGGCATTACCGGCTTGCAAAATGGCTTGGCAATTTCGGGCGACTACATGTCGGCCGCCTCATTTTTGGGCATTTCAGCCTTGGTGTACAAAAGCGGCTATGACGGCTTAATTTATTCCATAGGTTTTCTAGTCGGTTGGCCGGTGATTTTATTTCTCATTGCAGAACGACTCAGAAATCTCGGCAAATACACTTTTGCCGACGTGGCTTCCTATCGTTTAGCACAAACGCCCATCAGAACGTTATCCGCCCTTGGCGCATTGGCAACGGTTATTTTGTACTTGATTGCCCAAATGGTGGGCGCGGGGCAATTAATCCAATTGTTATTTGGCCTCCCTTACTGGGCGGCGGTAGTCATTGTAGGGTTTTTGATGGTTTTATACGTCACCTTCGGTGGCATGTTGGCAACCACTTGGGTGCAAATCATCAAAGCCATTTTACTGCTTTCCGGGGCCACTTTTATTGCTTTAGGGGCCTTGTATTACTTCGACTTTAGCTTTGAAAAAATGTTCACAGAAGCCATTAATACTTCAAGAGAAGGCCGGCCGGGCACGTTGTCAGGAGAAGCCATTATGGCCCCCGGTGGCTTAGTGAACAATTGGTTTGATGCGATTTCTCTGGGTATCGCCCTGATGCTTGGCACGGCCGGTTTGCCGCATATTTTGATGCGCTTTTTCACCGTAGCAGATGCCAAAGAGGCCAGAAAATCCGTGCTTTATGCCACGGGTTTTATTGGCTATTTTTATATCCTGACTTTTATTATTGGATTTGGCGCTATCGTGTTAATTTCTCAAGAGCCTCAATATCTGACGGACAAAGGCGAATTAATCGGCGGTAATATGGCGGCGATCCATTTATCTCACGCGGTGGGTGGCAACATCTTTTTAGGCTTTGCCAGTGTGATCAAACGCGGGCAAGTCAATGAAGCCCAAGAAATGAAAATCTCCAAAATTGCAACCGTTATTTTAGGCATGATCGCCATTGGCTTAGGCATTGCCTTTGAAAAACAAAACATTGCGTTTATGGTTGGATTAGCCTTTGCCATTGCCGCCAGTGCCAACTTCCCGGTACTGTTCTTATCCATGTTTTGGTCAAAGTTAACGACTCGCGGCGCATTCATTGGCGGATTTCTCGGCCTAACAACGGCCGTGGTACTCGTCGTGATTGGGCCTACCGTTTGGGTAGCCCAACTTGGCAATGACGAACCCATTTTCGGTTCCAAGTATCCGGCATTGATTTCAGTAACCGTTGCTTTTGTCGGCATTTGGTTTTTCTCAATAATTGACAACAGCAAACGCGCACAAAAAGATCGGGCCGCCTATGAAGCACAAGATGTGCGCAGTCAAACCGGTATTGGTGCCGAAGGGGCCGTGATGCACTAAAATTAATGATTAATGATTAATGATTAATGATTAATTATTAATTATTATCCATTATCCAGGGGCGTTGCCCCTGGCTTTAATCGTTAATAGTTCAGTTTAAGTTCAAGTTTAAGTTTAAGTTTAAGTTTGTAGTAGGCGATTTATCGCCTAAAACCGTTAAGAGTCCAGTTTAAGTTTAAGTATGTAGTAAGCAATTTATCGCCTAAAACCGTTAAGAGTTTAGTTTGTAATAAGCTTGTAATCGCCTCAAACCATTAAGAGTTCAGTTTAAGTTTATAGTAAGCAATTTATCGCCTAAAACCGTTAATAATTCAGTTTAAGTTTAAGTTTAAGTTTAAGTTTAAGTTTGTAGTAGGCGATTTATCGCCTCAAACCGTTAAGAGTTTAAAATAAAATCCCTTATTATATACAATCCTTGTGGTTATAAATGTCTTACGCTCGCAATAAATTTGGGGCCATCAAGTCAGATTTCAGAAAAATGTTTCAGGCGATAAATCGCCTACTACAAACACTACAAACACTATCTACTAACGGCAAACTTGGTACTCGAAACTTTTAACCGTTTCAGGCGATAAATCGCCTACTACAAACACTACAAACACTATCTATCTACTAACGGCAAACTAGATACTCGAAACTTTTTACCGTTTCAGGCGATAAATCGCCTACTACAAACACTACAAACACTATCTATCTATTAACGGCAAACTAGATACTCGAAACTTTTTACCGTTTCAGGCGATAAATCGCCTACTACAAACACTACAAACACTATCTATCTACTAACGGCAAACTAGATACTGGAAACTTTTAACCGTTTCAGGCGATAAGTTATGAAAGGTTTCTCAAACCTTCTTGAGTCTAATAATCAAATAGCAAACTTTAGTTTGGCTGGAGTCCAAACTTGAGTTTGGAAGGCTAAATCTACTGTATAGCATATTTTTTATAATCAATGAGTTAAATAAATAAATTGTCTGCGGAAAATTTTGAATCTTAAAAAATGGACGTCCAAGATAAATCTTGGACTCCGGACGAAATGTCATATGGCACATATTGAAGCTCTTCATATTAAAAATTATCGTTCACTTAAAAATGTGAATCTAGGCGCTACTTCGTTTGACGCTGAGCGTCGGGGAATGCGTTCCCAACAACCCTTACCTAAACTCATCACGATTGTTGGTCCTAATGGTTGTGGTAAGTCTACTTTTATGGATGTTTTTGAATTTATCCATGATTGTCTGGCTTTTAGTGTTGAGCAGGCTTGTGAGAAGCCGCATCGTGGCAGTTTTGAGCGAGTGCGTACCCGAGGGCAGCAAGGGCATATAGGCTTTGAGATTGTTTATCGAATCGATGCCACGCCGACGACTTATTTGTTGGAAATTGATAACGATCAGAGTGGTAAGCCCGTCGTTGTTCAAGAAAGCTTGGTTGAAAATGATCCAAATGAACAAGCCGGTGCTGTGGTTTTTCAATTGGATAACCGCAAAGGTTATGTTTTGCCGGTTCAAACCGGTGATGAGGCCTGTTATGCCCCGATTCAGGTGAAGTTGGATGATCCGGGGCGTTTGGGTATTTCTATCCTGGGTAATTTGGCAGAACGTCCGTCTATTGTTGCGTTTCGGAAATTTTTAGAAAGTTGGTATCTTTGTTATTTGGTACCGGATTTGGCGCGTGGACTTCCAAGGGCCAGCGCACAGAAACATTTAAATCGTCGTGGTGATAATCTGGCGAATTATATGCTGTTTATGCAGCGCCAATATCCTGAACGCTTTCAGGCCGTGTTGCGAGAAATCACGACTAAAATTCCAGGCATAGAAAAAATAACGGTTAAACAAACCGAAGATGGTCGTTTGTTGCTGCAATTTAATGATCGGGGTTATATTGATCCGTTTTATGCTCAAGAAGTGTCGGATGGTACGTTAAAGTTGTTTGCTTATTTGCTGCTGCTACAGGATCCTGAGCCACCGGCCTTTATAGGCATTGAAGAGCCTGAGAATGGCTTACATCATCAATTACTTGAGCCGCTGGCCGCGGAAATAAAGGAAGTTACTCAACGCCCGAATGGCCCACAAATTGTCTTGACGACGCATTCGCCTTATTTAATAGATGCTTTGCAGCCCAAAGATGTCTGGATCATGGAAAAAGATGAGCATGGATTTAGCAGCATTCAATGTGCGGCTGAGATTCCAACTATTAATGAGTTGCATGCCGAAGGGTTGCCGTTGGGCAGCTTATGGTATAGCAACCACTTTGGGCGGGGTAATCCATAATGCGAATATCGATATAAAAATGAAAAATGTCAAATGAACAAAGAGTTATAAAATCACTTTCAATCGAGACGTTTTTATAAATCATTGATTTCATAATATTTAATTCAACCCTTAATTCGCATCCATAATGTTTTTGGAAATTTTGGTGGAAGGTGGTGCCGATGTGCCGACAGTTAGGGATATTCTGCTGGTTGAAAGTACACCTTTTCGCATACACCCTCACCAGGGTAAGGGCAAATTACCTCACAAACCATTTGCACCACCTGATCCCAAACGACGTGGACGACTTGATCAACTACCCGCCAAATTGCGCGGATATGTTAATTTGCCGCCAGATTATTATGTGATCGTACTTGTTGATGCCGACAATGATGATTGTAAGGTTTTAAAACAAGAGTTGCTCAACCTTTATCAAACCCTTGGTGAGAATAAACGCCCAACTTGTGTGCTATTTCGTATTGCGGTGGAAGAAACAGAATCGTGGTTTATTGCTGATAAAAATGCCATTAGGGCCGCTTTCCCGCATGCGAATTTAAAAAAGTTACCCAAGAAAAAACCACCTGATAGTATTGTAGGTGCTTGGGAAAAATTAGCCGATGCATTGGGAAAAAATCCCACCGATTGCAATGGTAAAGATAAATTTGATTGGGCGACGGCGATTAGTCCTTATTTGGATTTAGAACAACCGCAATCGCCTAGTTTAAAGGCTTTTGTTGACGGAATTGCGCGGATTGTGGCTAACAATCGAAAAGAATTATTTAATCATTAATCATTAATCATTAATCATTAATCATTAATCATTAATTCCAGATTCCTGGGGCGATCTGAAGGCTTTAATAACACGCCCCTTTGGGGCTAATATTTATTTAATCATTAATCATTAATCATTAATCATTAATCATTAATCATTAATCATTAATCATTAATCATTAATTGCCAAGCCCCAACGGGGCGACATTAATAAAGCCAGTGTACCTACCTGGCTTCGGGCGACATTAATAAAGCCAGTGTACCTACCTGGCTACCTCAATGCCATTAAGTTAAGAAATAAACGAGAAAGAGCCTTTGGTAAAGCCGTTGTCTCAAAGCTAAAGTCCCCTAAAGGGGACTGGTAAATTCAGGATT
>NBMI01000099.1 GCA_002085445.1 Candidatus Parabeggiatoa sp. nov. 2 | reverse complement strand
AAGTTTTACCATCAGGCTTTATTTATAGAGTCTCCTTGGCTGAACTGTATCAGCCCCATCGAAATCTAATTAGGCCAAACGAGTCGCACTAACTACAAGGATTGAATATAAGCAGGGATTTATCCGCAGGTTTATCCCAATCCTTGTATTTTTTTAGGCCGTACTTTAATTTGACGACTTCCAAACGGTTTTATGGCCCTCAAACCAGCGTATCCCAATCCTTGTATTTTTTTAGGCCGTACTTTAATTTGACGACTTCCAAACGGTTTTATGGCCCTCAAACCAGCGCCCAATAACCAGACAAAAATAATGGTGACATGGTCTCCAAGGTCTCCAAATATTAATTCGTTTATCCGCGTAATTCGTTGTACTTACCGTAATTCGTTGTACTTACCGTAATTCGTTGTACTTACCGTAATTCGTTGTACTCTCGCTATAACTAACTACAAGGATTGAATAATGCCGCGGATTTTTCCTTGGTTATATATACCCAATCCTTGTCGTTTTTTAGGCCGTCTTTTAATTTGACGACTTCCAAACGGTTTTATGGCCCTCAAATCAGTGCCCAATAACCAGACAAAAATAATGGTTACATGGTATCCAAATATTAATTCGTTTATCCGCGTAATTCGTTGTACTTACCGTAATTCCTTGTACTTACCGTAATTCCTTGTACTTACCGTAATTCGTTGTACTCTTGTACTTACCGTAATTCGTTGTACTCTCACTCTAACTACAAGGATTTCATCAAAGCCGGGATTTATCCGCAGTTTTATCTCAATCCTTGTCGTTTTTTAATTCGTTTATCCGCGTAATTCGTTGTACTTACCGTAATTCGTTGTACTCTCACTTATAACTACAAGGATTGAATATAAGCAGGGATTTATCCGCAGCTTTATCCCAAACAAGGATTGAATATAAGCAGGGATTTATCCGCAGCTTTATCCCAATCCTTGTATTTTTTTAGGCCGTACTTTAATTTGACGACTTCCAAACGGTTTTATGGCCATCAAACCAGCGCCCAATAGCCAGACAAAAATAATGGTAAATAGCCTCCAAATAACTACATGGATTGAATATAAGCCGGGATTTTTCCTTGTTTATCTATTTACCAAGGGCACTCAAGCAACGCCCCTGGATTATTAGTTATTTTTGTTTATCAAAAAGTCCAATTTGTTCCCATCTTGAGTATAAGAATAAAGGTAGGTTAGTGCTGAAAGGCGATAAACCGAAAGGCGATAAATCGCCTACTACAAACTAGCGGACTTTGGAATTTTTGAATGGGGAAAAACCATGAAAAGTCTATTAATGTTGATGCTTGTTATGAGCCAATCTGTTTTTGCCCGACTGGGTGATTCGACTATGCCGAGCGAATTTGTTGATATAACGAGGGTTATCCCGTCGATTGTTTTGGATATGCGGTATTACACTGCTCACAATTTTGTGGGGGAACAAATTGACGGCTATTTGGCGCCGAAATGTCTGCTCACCAAAGCTGCCGCTCATGCCCTTGGGAAAGTTCAACGGGAATTGGAAAATTTCTCGTTGTCGTTGAAGATTTATGACTGTTATCGTCCACAACGGGCAGTTAACCATTTTGCGAGTTGGGCGAAAGACGTGCCTGATACGAGAACCATGCAGGAATTTTATCCTACTGTTGATAAGAGACATCTTTTTAGAGACGGTTACATTGCGGCGAGATCGAGCCATAGCCGGGGCAGTACGGTGGATTTAACGATTGTGCCGGTTCCCACGCCGCCGCAGGAATTCTATGTGTCTGGGCAGCGTTTATTTGAATGTTATCTGCCGAGATGGCAACGGTTTAAGGATAACAGTATTGATATGGGGACGGGCTATGATTGTTTCCATGAGCTGGCGGCTACCGCTAATGGGCAAATTACTGCACAACAGCGTGTTAATCGTCTGTTGTTGAAAACGGTGATGGAGAAACAGGGGTTTCTAAATTATTCAAAAGAATGGTGGCATTTTACGTTGAGAGATGAGCCGTTCCCAGAAACTTATTTTGATTTTGTGATTGAGTGAGAGTGGGTGAAGGGTAATAAGTAATAACTACTACAGGGATTGTATATAATAAGGGATTGGATCGTGGTATTTTTTTAGTTCGTAGTCATATTCACTGAGCAATCCTTTCATAAGCATACAATCCTTGTAGTTATTAGTAGTCAATCCGTGTAGTTATTGGTTTTAATCCCTTATTATATACAATCCTTGTAGTTATTGTAGTCATACTCACTGAGCAATCCGCATCGATTAGACAATCCTTGTATTTATTGCTTTTAATCCGTTATTATATACAATCCTTGTCGTTTTTAATCCGTTATTATATACAATCCTTGTAGTTATTGGTTTTAGTAACTACAGGGATTGTATTTTATAAGGGATTGGCTCAAAGTGAGGTTTGGATTGGTTTTGGAACTCCCTAAGCAGGAAGCCGTTATTCTTCTGACGGTTCGGTCAGTTGTTTTATTTCTGCTTCACTGAAGTTGCTTGCCTGAGTGATGATTTCCATGTCTACTCCCATTTTCAGCAGATTTATTGCCATCTCTTTCCTGCCTTCGGCTTCGCCTTCAATTTTTCCCTGATTATAAACATGTTCAGTGATTGTGGTTTCTACAAAGTCCATCTTGATCTCCTTTTTAATCTTGGAAAGCCTCTGATCAGAGACTTTTTTGTAAAAGCTGACCCATTGGTCAATCAGGAGCAATTGTTCATTGGTGAGTTTATTTTTCATCAAAGCCGCCGCCCGGTAGATTTCACCAACCAGTTCAGCAGGATCGGTTTTCCGATCATCCGCTTTGAGCGCCAGCAGTTTGCACATCAGAGAATGCTTCCGGATAAGATCGCCACTCTTTTCCGCTTTCACCTTGATGACATCAAATTGATGATACTGCTTTCCGTTTTGGCTGTCAAAGGCGTACCAGAACCGCTCCGTAACCGGCTTCCGCCAAACCGCGTCATCGGTGTAAATCACCATGCTCCAGACGGGTTTCTTTTTTAAGAGCCAAGCATAGCATGAATATTCATAGACACGCTCGGAAATATCCTATTTTTCACTCTGATGCTCGATCTGGATCACAATTTCCCGGAGATGGCCGTCTATTTCAACTTCCATAACCAAAAACAGATCGCCTTTCAGACTCTCTCTCAGGTTTTCGTATTTGCTGAGGAATTCCTTGTCAATAAATGTATATTGTCCGATCCTAATATCGGGAAAATAGTGTTTGAAAAAATCCGTTGTAAAAGCGGTTATCAGCCATTTGAACAATGAATCGTGTGATTTTGGATTGATCATTTGTTATCCTTCATAGTGCCGGAAAGCGAAAATACCGCGTTGTTCGGCGGTTATGGTGTGCGACGTGTCGGCTGGTTCCAGTTCGGTGCTCGGTAGGCGCACGTTGACGGCCGCTTCTTTGACGCGATGAACGTGGTTGACTGTCATGGACAAGTTCGCGGCCGTTTGTTCGGGACTCAGGTATTGTAGTCATGGCTGCCTTGTCCATCGCCGTTGATATCAATCAGTGGGTGTTGGACTGAGTCGTCGCCAAATTAATTGATAATGTTGATAAAACGGTAAGGTTATTGGGCACCGTTTGGGGGCCATAAATTAGTTTGAATGTTTTCAAATGAAAGTATGGCCCTCTATACTAATAAACTACAGGGATTGTATATAATAAGGGATTACAACCGCTAACTACAGGGATTGTATATAATAAGGGATTGGATCGTGGGGTTATTTGGGTTTGTTCCTTTAATTAGTCGGTTAAGGTTATTTAACCAAATATAAGTCTGCTCTAATCCCTTCAATAACTACAGGGATTGTATATATATAATAAGGGATTGGATCGTGGTGGTGCTCATGTTTAATCCGCATCGATTATACAATCCTTGTAGTTAGTCAATCCTTTATTATATACAATCCTTGTAGTTAGTTCTTCTTATATACAATCCTTGTAGTTAGTCAATCCTTTATTATATACAATCCTTGTAGTTTACGGTTTTAATCAACCGCCTAGCCTAACGCCCAAGCTCACCAGCGGCGAAGCCGTCTGGTGCATGCAGTGCCTAGTTAGGCTTTGCTATAACAAAAAGGGTAGCGTCCCCTTTTTCTTGCCTTTTTCTTCAAAGCGATCTGCAAATTTACTTCTCGATGCATTCTATGCAGCGCGTATTCGTTGGAACGACGGAAAGTCGACGAATGTCTATCTCTTCCCCACATACAAAGCAGTAGCCATACTTGCCTGACTCAATACGACGTAAGGCACCCTCGATCATTAGGCGCTGATGCTGCTGTCGCCTGGCAGCTTCCTGCGCCATTTGCTGTGCCTGCATGGCGTCCATGCGAGAAAGCCTGCCAACTCTAGCCTGATCCAGTTCTATGGGCTTGCTAGCCTCTTTAGATGTTTCCTCAAGTTCTTCGAGTTCTGATCTTAGAAGAAGCAACTTTTGCCTGATTTGTTCAATCTCTCCTTCGTTCATCTGTGTCCACTACTCTTGTGATGGCTTCTAACGCCGGCAATCAGCTTCGCTCGCCAAAGCGGCGGTTTTGGAATCCGCTGAATTGCCTTGTTAGGCGGCTATACTTCCGTTATTTTTGGATTGGGGGCATACTCGTTTTCGCTAGCATTGCTGTCTAGCAGAAACACAAGGAGCACAATAGCGCCGATTAGCGGGATAAATACGATAAGTAACAGCCGCTGCGATTATTGTGCCTGATAACTCTTTTCCGCCAACAGCGGTAAGAGTCCTGCTACCGTTGTAATCGAGGTGAGAATAATCGCTCGAAATCGCCGTGGGCCGGCTTTTTGTACCGAATTCAACACTGTTTCCCCTTCTCGCTGTCCTTGATTGATACGATCAATCAACACCAGTGAGTCATTAACGACTACCCCGGCTAACGCAACCACACCAAATAAACTTAACAGCGTCAATGAGTAACCTAGCAAGTAGTGGCCTACCACCGCGCCGATTAATCCGAGTGGAATGGTAGACATAATCAATAAAGGTTGGGCGTAAGAACGAAAAACCAGCGTTAGTACCGCGTAAATCCCAAACATGGCAAAGAAAAACCCAACCATTAAGGAAATGATTGAATCCTCGCCTTCCGCTTTAGCCCCTTTAAAAGTCAATTCTACCCCGGGGTAGCTTGCCTGTAATTGAGGAATAACCTTTTGTTGTAAATCCCCAACGACTTCCTCAGTCGTCGTCTTGGTTTTATCAATGGCCGCCGATATCGTCACCCGACGTTTGCCATCACGGTGTAATATTTCAGCGAAACTTTGCTTCAATTCCACCGTCGCAACCACCCCAAATGGAACTTCATCACCACCGGCCGTCCGCACTCTTACCTTGAAGAGATCGCTGAGGTTGGCACGTTGTTCGGGTGGATAGCGTACCTGAATATTAACTTCATCGCGCCCACGTTGGACTTTCAAGGCTTCAGCCCCATAAAATCCTTGGCGCAGTTGCATCGCTAAATCCTGTAAAGTGATGCCCAACACACGCGCTTCGGGTTTCAATGAAATATTTAATTCGCGTTTACCCGGTTTCAAATCACTTTCTATATCAAAGACACCAGCATAGTTTTGCAAAGCCCGCCGCAGCGCCAAGGTCGCCAGTTCCAATTCGTTCGGTTTGTTCCCAAATGCCACGATTTCAAGTGCTTTAACCGCAGGACTGGCACCACCTAAACTGGTGTATTGTACTTTAATCGCATTAGGAATAGGGCCGGTTTCTTCACGCAACGCGTTAAGGATAGCTTGGGAATGCAGTTGGCGTTTATCGGTATCAACAAGGGTAAGCCACATCGTCCCTTGATGAGATTGCCCGGCACCACCGCTTTCGGCATAGCCACCTTTGATGAGAACACCTTCCGTACTCTTGTCACTGTATTTCTTATTGACAGCCACCACGCCTTTTTCCAAACGTTCAATCGCGGCCTCAGTGACAGCAATTGGAGTCCCATTAGGAAAAACCACTGTCGCTTGTAAGAACATCGCATCAGAATCTGGAAACAGCACCACCGACACGAAACCGCCAGCAACTAATCCAAAGGTTGCCAAAGCACCGGACAGCACTAAGGCGATAGTGGTATAACGAAATTGTAAGGAGAAGTTATAAAGTTGTGTATATAACCGATTGATTATAAAGTTAATAATCGCATCGATACCGGCGCGAATACGCTGCCCTAACCCAACCCGCTGCGACGGCTGCTTTTCATGTCCCAAGTGGGCAGGTAAAATAAACAAGCCTTCCACCAAGGAACCGAGCAAGGTAGCAATCACCACAATCGGTAAGACTGCAATGAATTTTCCCATCATACCGGTGATAAAAAACAGGGGCATGAAAGCGAAAATCGTGGTGGTGATAGCGGCAATAACCGGCCACGCCATTTCCGTCGTGCCCACAATGGCCGCTTCTAGGGGGCCATCTCCGCGCTGAAGATGATAGTGGATATTTTCACCAATCACGATGGCATCATCCACCACAATGCCGAGCACCAGAATCAAACCAAATAGGTTGATCATATTTAACGTGTGATCACCGCTCCATAAAATAAGGCCGGTTACCGCAAAGGAAATGGGAATTCCCAACGTCACCCACAGTGCTAGGCGTAGATTGAGAAACAACCATAAGCTGAAAAACAGTAACAGCAAACCTTGCCAACCATTCTTGAGGAGTAGCGAAATACGTCCTTCAATTTCATCCGAAAAATCCGCCAAGGTACTCAACTGCATCCCCGGCGGTAACAGTGGGTTTTTGGCGGCCATGTAATCGCGCACTTTCCGAGCGATTTTAAGGGTATCTTCATCACCAGTACGATTAATACTAAAAAGTATCGCTCGTTCACCATTGTATCGACCGATACTTTCTTCTTCCTCAAAGCCATCGCGAATGTGGGCGATTTGCGCTAGACGAACGACACGCTCTTCATCATGCGTTACCACGACCAGATTGCGGTATTCATCACCGGTATAGCGGCGTCCTTTAATTTCAATCTTGTACTGTTCCGTTTTGGTGCGAATGGAACCTCCGGGTAAATTGAGGCTACTCTGGTTCACCGCATCGGCCACTTGTTGTAAAGTTAATCCGTAGGCACGTAAAGACTCCTTGCTCACCTCAATGGAAATTTCATAATTCCGCACCCCACTCAGTGAAACCTGTGAGATGCCAAGTTCCATGATTTCTTCTTTAATATCATAGCCCAGTTCGTGCAACACCCGTTCTGGCGCATTGCCATGTAATATCAACAAAAAGGCCTCGCTGGTGAAGATAATTTCTTTTACCTGAGGGGGTTCTGCATCTTTGGGAAAGGTGCTGATTTGAGCCACACTGCTCTTCACCTCTTCTAGTATCTTCTGTTTGTCCTTAACCTTGTCTTTCAGGTAAATCGTGACGCTGCCAAAACTTTCTACGGCTTGGCCTTCTATATACTTGACACCACGGAGGCCTTTGAGCGCATTTTCGAGTTTGACCAAAATACCTTCTTCAACTTCCGAGGCGGCCGCGCCCGGGTAGGCGACAGATACTGAAATCATGTCGAGATTGAGTGAAGGCATAGATTCTCTACGCAGATTTGTATAACCATATAAACCGCTAAGTAGGATGACTACCATCAGTAAGTTAGAGAAAACCGGATGACGTGCAGCAGCTGCAATGAGTGTTTGCATAACTTATTCTTCCGTCCGTTTGGCTAATGAAAAATGAAAAATGAAAGATTTCATCAATGATAAGTCTATAATTTTGCTATGAGATTAAGTCGCTAAAGCGACTACTACAAACAAAACTAAAGTTTGGACTCCTGAGTTTGGACTCCTGAGTTTGGACTCATAGGTAAATAAATTAACAATTAATCATTAATCATTAATCATTAATTATTAGTTCCGCCCTTGGCTTGCAGAGGCATATTGGGTATTGGATAGCTAATGGGAGAGGTGATAAGCAATTCTTTTTGCCAGTGATTTTTATCATCATATGTGAGTGGCACAATGACGACTTTATCTCCGACACGGTTCAACACCACCACCTTTTCGATAGCCAGATGGCCGTTTCGTAGCAGATACACAGTCTCATCTTCTCTCAGCGCATATTCGGGAATCTCCCATAATTTGTTAGCTTTTTGGCCGGCGATGATGACTTTGCAATAAGTCCCGGTTAACAGTGGAACCCAAGATTTGTCTTTCTGTAAGGAATCCCAAGGGTTCTTGATCTCAACAATCAGGGGTATCGTGCGGGTTTTCGGATCAATCGGTTCTATTCGAGCTAACTGCCCTTGCCAGATCAGTTCTGTGTCATCCCATGGCTTCCAATAGACGGTGGCTTTGGAACGGCCCACCAGTTTTTTGTTTTTGCGGAATTGTTCCGGCACGGTATCAGAGGGTGCCTTTTCTATTTTATAGATTTCTCGCGCATCTATCATAACGGGGATTTCATAAACCTTATCATAGGCTAAGCGGCCTAATTCAGTGCCGGGGCTAACCGATTGACCGATTTCTGTTTTCTTGTCGATGACTTGGGCTGAGAAGGGGGCCTTGATGCGAGTTCGCTGGAGGTTGTATTTGGCTTTTTTCAAAGCCGCCCTAGAGTTGGCAAGCGTGGCTTGGGCCTTTTTGATTTGGGCCGGTAGTGTTGCCTGCGATTCTTCGGTACTCAGCAAAGTCTGCTGTTCTTGCAGAAGTGCTGACTTGGCTTGTTCCATTTTTTGGACTGAAATCGCTCCTCTAGCGCCAGATATTTGTAGTCTTGAGTAATCCCGTTTAGCGAGTTTAACTCTTTCTCTCAACAGCTTGAGCCGACGTTTTGAATAGAACTTGTTTTTTTGTAATTGTTCGATATCAGCGCGTGCCATATCCACATTAGCTTGGGCTGATTGGACGTTTATCTGGTATTCTTCTTGATCAATCTCAATCACCACTTCATTTTTTTTCACAAAGCCGCCTTTTTTAAAGGCGGATGCCAGACGAATCACTTTACCCGATACTTCAGGCGTTAACACGACTTCGCGTTGCGGACGCACTGTGCCGTAGCCTTCGAGATCGAGTGAAATTTTCTTGGGTTGCAGTTTAATCACTTCCACTTGTGGAATTTCTCTCACCATTTGTTTTTGTGGAGGCGGTTTTTTCTGGCTAATCAGTCCCGTGAAAACGATGATACCGATCAGGAGGACTCCCACGGGGAGTAAAGTCATTAGCAAGAAACGGAATAGGGATAGAATCTTTTTCCCAAAAGATTGGCGTTTTTCTGTCATAATTGTTCTCAAGTTGTTAACTAAAGGATGAGTACAGTAATAACTACAAGGATTGTATATAGCGAACTACAAGGATTCGTTATAATAAGGGATTAGATCGTGGCGGTGTTTGGGTTTTATCCTTAAAAGCGTGCCTACAGGCCGATTCGTTATAATAAGGGATTAGATCGTGGCGGTGTTTGAGATAAAGCAATGGCCTTTTTTATCCTTTCTTATAACGAATCCCTGTAGTTGCTTTTTACGAATCCCTGTAGTTGCTTTTTACGAATCCTTGTAGTATTTTTTATTTATCCTTTTTTATAACGAATCCTTGTAGTTGCTTTTTTTTAATATTATGAATTAATTCAATCACTTAATTTCCAAGTGAGTCAGTTATTAACTACTGACACCTCATTGAAAATTTGCTGATTGTAACTGTTGAAATGTATTTTTATTGATTATATCAATACTATGCTCATTCACATTCAACCCCTTCGGGGTTGGCATGTCAGGGGCACATTTCCCACAGGTTGCACCTGTGGCTATTCACATTCAACCCCTTCGGGGTTGGCATGTCAGGGGCACATTTCCCACAGGTTGCACCTGTGGCTATTCACATTCAACCCCTTTGGGGTTGGCACGTCAGGGGCACATTTCCCACAGGTTGCACCTGTGGCTATTCACATTCAACCCCTTCGGGGTTGGCACTTTGACAAGGTATCAACAAAATCCGCTATAATCAGAAAATTTGGCAAAGGTTTATCCGTCAGATTTTTCTGAACAACTATAGTTGCACACGGTTGGAGGAAAAATGCCATGAGGAAAGAAGCAAGCCGGGATTTTCCCAAACAAACACCCCGCTCTCCCTTTAATGGCGAGATAGAAGAAATACCCCGCGCTCGTTTTGATGGGGGAACTCTTGTTATCGACAATGTCGCGCAGAGTGTTAAAGCACCTGCCCCATTTCGTTGGCATCAGGGCAAATGGCGTTGCCGTGCCGTTGATTATCGGCTAGTGCGTGCTTGGCTTTATGAGCAAAGTATCCGCAACAATGTCCCGCGCTGGCAAAACTTATCTCTGAGTCTCCAAGAAAACTGGGAGCCTCATTCATATCA
Organism: Candidatus Parabeggiatoa sp. nov. 2; assembly: GCA_002085445.1. Taxonomy (GTDB): domain Bacteria; phylum Pseudomonadota; class Gammaproteobacteria; order Beggiatoales; family Beggiatoaceae; genus Parabeggiatoa. The sequence goes on along the minus strand of NBMI01000099.1, from coordinate 8,537 downwards.
GATTGAAGCCCTTGATGCTTGGATAGCGGCTAATCGCTGGGGCAGCGTTGTGTTGCCGACGGGAGCGGGTAAAACGGTTTTAGCTTTACATGCTATGGTGCAAACCAATGTCAGTACGCTTGTCGTTGTGCCAACAATAGATTTACTTCATCAATGGTATGCCCGCCTAGAAAATGCTTTTGGAATGCATATAGGGGCTTGGTATGGTTTAGAAAAAGAATTCCAGCCTATCACAGTAACGACTTATCCCAGTGCATGGTCACATGCAGAAAAGTTGGGAAATTTATTTAAGTTATTGATTTTTGACGAAATTCATCATTTACCGGCCCCGTCGTGGCACGAAATGGCGTTGATGAATGCCGCGCCCTATCGTCTCGGCTTAACTGCCACTTATCCCCATCAAGATAATTTTCGCTCACCGACTGCCAAAGCGAAGGCCTCCGCTAATGAACAACTACAACTGTTTGATGCCGTTAATCCGCTTGATCAGGTGGCTTTATTAAATGAATTAGTTGGGCCGGTGGTTTATCGCAAACTGATTGATGATCTGACGGGCGAACAGTTAGCAGAATATCGCACTCAACGCATTCGCGTCGATTTGTATGAACAAGAAAAAGAGGCTTATGATATTGCTTATGCGACTTTTATTGGCTACAAATACGAAGCGCGTTTACAAGAAACGCATGGCGCTGCTTGGTGGCATGAATTGACGCGCCGCAGTGCTTTTGAAGCAGAAGCGCGTCGCGCCAAAGTCGCGGAGCTAAAGTGGAAAGAAATTATACACCAAGCCGAAGGCAAACTTGATGTGCTCGATCAACTGTTGCGAGAACATCACTATCAACAGATGTTGATTTTCACCGCTCATAATCGTTTTGCTTATCGCATCGCTCGACAACACTTTATTCCTGTTATTACCCATCAAACCAAGGCTGCTGAACGTAAAGCGATTTTAGAAGGTTTTAAAGCGGGCACTTATCGGGCGATTGTCACGACGCGAGTCTTGAATGAAGGGATTGATGTGCCAACGGCGAAAGTCGCGGTGATTTTAGGCGGCAGTGCGAGTGATAGAGAATATGTACAACGTTTGGGGCGAATATTACGCAAACAAGGCAACGCTCAGGCGATATTATATGAAGTTATTGTTCGTAATACGGCAGACGAACAAATTGCCAAGCGGCGACAACCGCGTTGAATATCGGTTATCAGTTATCAGTGATCAGTGATCAGTTATCAGTGGTCAGTGATCAGTTATCAGCCCTCCAAACTAACGTTTGATAGGTTGGCTGCACGGCAACCGTCCAAAGTTTGGCTGGACTCTGGGGTGTTAAATCTGTTGTAAAACACTCAAATCTTTTTTCACCTAATTTTGATGTCATTTCGACGATTGATGTTATTTCTTTGAACGGAGAATCTTAAGGTATTCAGAAGAAAGATATTTTGATACCGCCACACATCGGATGATTGCCGTTGGTAAACCTGATAATCGTTTGGTCATCATTCCTTATGAGATAAATACAGATGATATCGCACCGGTTACCCTCCATGCAACCACGCGCCAACGATTTCGTCTGAAAACGGGGAGATTCATCCATGAATAACGCTAACATGACTTATTTTAAAGAAGAAGATGTTCTGTATCTGGCTATTTCGGAAGGAGAAGAAGCCGGCAGTGTTGAACTCTATCCCAATATGACTGCTGAACTCAATGATAAAGGTGAATTGATTGGTATAGAAATCTTAGACGCGACTACGTTTATTCGGGATTATATTCTCGAAACCGCTCAAGTTAAATTACTGAGTTTGCCGGTAGCCGTGCCTTCTTACCGGGTTAGTAACGGAGTTAGTGCAACGAATTAAGTCTTCGGGCAAACAGTCAACCTGATTGGACGACATGTCGGCCGTTTTCGTGCGGCCCTTTAATTAATAAGGCCGGTTCGTCTCTTCTTAAAACACTAAACCTGATTGGACGAGATGTCGGCCGCGTTCGCGGCCCTTTGATAAGGCCGGTTCGTCTCTTCATGCAAACACTCAACCTGATTGGACGACAGACACGTCGGCTGCTTTCGTGCGGCCCTTTGGCAAGGCCGGTTTGTTTGTAGTAGCCGATTTATCGCCTCAACTAGTCCGCGTTCGCGTTCGCGTTTGTAGTAGGCGATTTATCGCCTCAACTAGTCCGCGTTTGCGTTTGCGTTTGCGTTTGCGTTTGTAGTAGACGATTTATCGCCTCAACTAGTCCGCGTTTGCGTTCGCGTTTGCGTTTGTAGTAGGCGATTTATCGCCTCAACTAGTCCGCGTTTGCGTTCGCGTTTGCGTTTGTAGTAGGCGATTTATCGCCTAACGCTCAACCTCATTGGACGACACCTCAAAGCGTTTGCGCGGCCCTTTAATTAATAAGGCCGGTTCGTCTCTTTGGGCAAACACTCAACCTGATTGGACGACATGTCGGCCGTTTTCGTGCGGCCCTTTGATAAGGCCGACTCGTCTCTTCGAGCAAACACTCAACCTGATTGGACGACACCTCAAAGCGTTCGCGGCCCTTTGGCAAGGCCGGTTCGTCTCTTCTTAAAACACTCAACCTTATTGAACGACACGTCGGCCGTTAACGCTCAACCTCATTGGACGACACCTCAAAGCGTTTGCGCGGCCCTTTAATTAATAAGGCCGGTTCGTCTCTTTGGGCAAACACTCAACCTGATTGGACGACACCTCAAAGCGTTCGCGGCCCTTTGATAAGGCCGGCTCGTCTCTATAAAATTTATATCACTTATTGAAAAATAAGTCGAACTCACGTTATAAATAAAAAATCCAAGATACAATGGTGCTATGGGCGGATAAATAAACTGTCTTATGGTAGCCAAACCCAAATGTGCTGCACTCACCTTTATATAATGCTCCGCAGTCTTATTTTTCTTGACAAACTCAATTTCTTGTGTGTTGGCATTTTATGCCAATTTGCGTGGTTCAACCTCTTTGGGCGTAATTTCTTTCCCGCCAGAATATTGAGGTTTTGAGCGTTCTCGAACAATCAGCATTTTGCTGGCTGGTTTTTTTTCATGGCGTTCAGATAGCCTGAACCCAAAATAGACACCCACTACAAAAACAACTTCTAATAACATATATAACCACACAAATTGAAATTAATTTTTTCTGGTTATAACGGATTTTGTTGATACCTTATCAAAGTGCCAACCCCGAAGTGGCGCGTTGGGGGCACATTTTCCACAGGTTGCACCTGTGGCTATTATCTCGCTACGCTCGTTACTACGTTTCACATTCAACCCCTACGGGGTTGGCGCGTTGGAGGCACATTTTCCACAGGTTGCACCTGTGGCTATTATCTCGCTACGCTCGTTACTACGTTTCACATTCAACCCCTACGGGGTTGGCGCGTTGGGGGGCACATTTTCCACAGGTTGCACCTGTGGCTATTATCTCGCTACGCTCGTTACTACGTTTCACATTCAACCCCTACGGGGTTGGCACTTTGATAAGGTATCAAAAAAATAAGTTCTAATCAGTTGTATTTTAACCTGAGAGCGTTAGATTGAGCTTCGCCATTCTTTCGCTGTCATTTCTTATAGGAGAATTCTGAGAAATCGAGATTGGATGGGCGAAATATTCTTCAAGTTCAAGCACGAAAGCCTATTTTTTAATCACCAGTGTGCCGGCGATTATGTCGTGAAGTCCTTGTTTTCTTTGAGTAAATGCTACCATTAAAAAGCCTATCCCCAAAATCAGGGCCGATAAAATCTTTGACCAATAGCGGCCGTTAGCCCGCCCAAAGCCGATTCTGTTGCCTTGTTCGTCAGTCACCTTTATCCCAAGTGCTTTTTTACCGAGAGTTGCTTGCCAACTGGAGGATTCTAAGAGAGTGAAATAAAGCCAGTTAATTACGATACTTAGTAAATTAGCCAAAAGCTCCACAATGAGTTGGGCCTCCTCTGACGTAAAAATACCTATCGCAACCGCACCCAAGCCTGCCAAAAGCCCAAAGACAACGGCAATAATGATGATGCCAATTTGAAGAACAATACCGTCGATAATTGAGGCTACCACTCGAAGCCAAAACCCAGCATGTCTAATTTCGGCCTTCGGAGAGTCCTCTTCTAATTTTAATGAAGTTGTGGGTGCAGCGTAGGGATTGGTATTATCCATTGAAATTTTCTCCAGTCAGTTTTTTCAGTTATCAGTTAAATTAAATTTTCAATGCGAATTAAGGGTTGAATTATATACTAAAAAATCAATGACTTATAAAAACGTCTTGATTGAAAGTGATTTTATCAGTCTTTTTTAGGCTAAAGTTTTTTTCCAAAAAACGCCTAAAATGTTCATTTTTCATTCTTCATTCTTCATTCTTAATTCGCATTTTCAGCTTGTCAAAGTACGCTCCATATATTAATGTTAAAAGCTTTTCATTAGCAACGAACCGAAGCTCAGCGGCGCTAATCCTTGTCGTTGTGGTGACACTAGACGCAATTCACTGATTTTTAAGTTATTTGTTAGCGCACCGAGTTTTGTGAGTACAATAACTGATAACTGATAACTGATAACTGATAAAAATGCTTAAGTCTGAATTGATTGTTCCTCGCCTAAAAAAGCGCGGCAAAGATATCGTGCCGCTTGCCCTGCCGGCCGATTATCACTATCTAAAGATTGCCAACGAATTAATACAGTTAGTCAAAGCACACGTTGGACGTAGCCGAGGCGATTTGGATGATGCGCTGCGTGCTTACGAAGGCGATAGTTTAGACTATCGTATCATTCGTGGCTTGGCTAATGTGCTGATGGGTCGTTGCATTTTTGGTCATGATCCTCCCGTCAATCCGGTAGATTTACGGGCTGCGCTGTTTAATCAAGGGCCGGTTACTGTCAAAAGCGATTTGTTGACTGTTACCACGCGGCCGCAGGTGGTGGCAGAAACGGCCGCTAAATTTGGTCTGTCTACCGAACAAGTTGAGCATGCTTTATTTGCTGATTTGATAGAAGAAAGAATTTTGCTTGGCACGGTTGAAATTCCGACACCGGTGGATTTGATTGCCCGTTATAATTTGGAAGTGGCGCGTGGTTTATTGTATTGGGCGCGTGAAGTCGATATTATTGCGCGGGATGGGTACAAGGACTTATTTAAATATATTAAGCTTTTTAAGCTGATGCACACCGTTTATCCAATCCCACAGCAGGGGTATAATGTTGTTTTACATGGGCCAATTTCGCCGTTTGTTAAGTCAACGATTCGCTATGGATTGCAATTTGCCAAGTTTTTACCGGCCTTGTTGTTGTGCAAAACGTGGCGCATGGATGCTGAGGTGCAGCCGCCTGAGCGTGGGCAATTACACTACACTTTAGACGATAGTACCCCATTACGTAGCCACTTTAAACCCTCAAATCTGTTTGATAGTGGGCTGGAGGCCGATTTTGCGGCCGAATTTGAGGCAAAGTATGGGGGAGCAAAACGGAAATGGGAGTTGGCGCGTGAGGATGAATTGATTGTGGTGGGTGATACGGTGATGATTCCGGATTTTTCTTTAACTCATTGTAAAGATGGACGACGTGCTTTGGTTGAGATTATTGGCTTTTGGCATCACCGATATTTGCAACGTAAATTGCAAAAAATACGTGAAGCTAAACGCGCTGATCTTATTTTGTTGGTTTATAAAAGTGCTAATGTTGCTCCGGGCGTGTTTGAGAAAGTTTCGGCTGGTGAAGTCCTCACTTTTACCAAAAAGCCGGTGCTAAAAGATGTGTTGGCTGCGGTGGAGAGGTGTGCTGTTGTTTGAATGAATAATGAATAATGAACAACTACAGGGATTAGTTATAATAAAGGATTAGTTCGTAGCGGTGTTTGTTTGGGTTTGATCCTTAAAAGCAATCTCCTAGATTAGCTACGCTGAACTCCGTTTCGTTATAATAACGGATTAGTTCGTGGCGCTGTTTGGGTTTATAACTACAGGGATTAGTTATAATAACGGATTAGTTCGTGGCGCTGTTTGGGTTTATAACTACAGGGATTCGTTATAATAACGGATTAGTTCGTGGCGCTGTTTGGGTTTTATCCTTAAAAGCAATCTCCTAGATTCGTTATAATAACGGATTAGTTCGTGGCGGTGTTTGGGTTTTATAACTACAGGGATTAGTTATAATAACGGATTAGTTCGTGGCGGTGTTTGGGTTTTATCCTTAAAAGCAATCTCCTAGATTCGTTATAATAAAGGATTAGTTCGTGGCAGTGTTTGGGTTTTATCCTTAAAAGCAATCTCCTAGATTCGTTATAATAACGGATTAGTTCGTGGCGGTGTTTGGGTTTTATCCTTGAAAGCAATCTCCTAGATTAGCTACGCTGAACTCCGTTTCGTTATAATAAAGGATTAGTTCGTGGCGATGTTTGGGTTTTATCCTTTATTATAACGAATCCTTGTAGTTGCGGTTTTTTTTATCTTTTATTATAACGAACTGAAAGTCAGCGGAGCTAATCCTTGTAGTTGCGGTTTTTTTTATCCTTTATTATAACGAATCCTTGTAGTTGCGGTTTTTTTGTTATCCTTTATTATAACGAATCCTTGTAGTTGCTGTGTTTATCAATCCATTTGATGGGTTTTGGTTTTGGCAAAAGTTGTACTAAGTTAGTCAATCATATGGCCCACAATTGCGGTTACCCTTACGTGGGAGGCTTATCATTCCATTTGATGGGTTTTGGTTTTGGCAAAAGTTGTACTAAGTTAGTCAATCATATGGCCCTCAATTGCGTTATCCCTTACGTGGGAGGTTTATCATTTCAATTGACTGATCAAGGTTTTGGCAAAAGTTGACTTAAGTTAATCGCTCATATGGCCCTCAATTGCGGTTACCCTTACGTGGGAGGTTTATCATTTCGATTGACTGGCTGTAAGTACCCGCGCATGTATTTAAAAAAAATAAATATAACAAAAACAGTTACTTTTTATCCATAATACTGGAAAACTCTTGCACGGGTACTTGCTAGATACCGTCATCAAAGAAGTTGTGTTTGAGAAATCCATAAATGGCACGAGTGGTGTAAGTTTTGCCTGTATTTCTTAAGCGTTTTTTAGCTTATAACTTTTTGTGCGGATGATGTGGCTGAATACCGAAACCTAAAAGCCGTAACCAAACACTATTAGAGCTTGGCTTATTCAGTACCGGCTTTCATTGATTAGTCGAGCGCGTCAATTAATACGCTTTTAAAAGATTATGTTTTTAATACTTAAGGCTTACAATTGAAGACTCAATTTCCGCTTTAAATCAAAAAAAAAGCTAATTCAACTGGCTTAATTTTTTTGATTCCTTCGAGACATAAGGGATAATTACGTCCGTTTTTTAATTTGATAGTTCTAATAATGAAATAAAATATAAATTGAACGATAAAACTTAAAAATTTTACTTATTAGGAAAATAAACCCTCAATTTATATGTTACCTAAAAATGGCAATAACTTTCATTTTTAGCTTATTAGTCAATGACTTAATTGTATTTCCCGATCACCATTTGATGAGTTAAAATCCAACGGAAATTTTCAATATTATAAAATAAATTCAATAGATTAAGTTCAATACTCACTATTTTAATTGCCATTTTTAGGTGTTAATTTGACAATTTTTTTTTATTAATATCGTCTCAATTCTTAATTGCCATTTTTAGGTTCAATCTAAAGGATCGATTACGGCTTGATTTTGCACTATTGCCTTTTTTCATTAGAGTTTTTACCGATTTAACGTAACCCATTGATTTAATTGATATTGCTATTTTGGTAACTTTAATAAAATCAAGCACTTAAATTAAATCGGTATAATGTTTATTAACTAATGAGGGTTTTCAACTTAACCCGCGACGTGCAAGGGGCGCAGGCGCCTTGTCATTCTCGTATTGGTGAGGTTTCGCGCAACCCGCATAAATACAGGGTGTAGCGGCTTAAGTGGATAGCCACTAATGAGTAAAGCAGAGCGAAGGTTCAGATTTCGTTTAGGTCACAATTTTCACCAGTTACACTTAAACTTAGCAGCACTAAATTGATTGCGCTTTTGTCCAGCAAGAGATTTGCTACGAAATCTGTACTCCGTCCAATTAATCTTTCTCAGATTTCTCAAGCTTTCTCAAGCTTTCTCAAGCTTTCTCAAGATTTATCCTCTTGTCGAAACCGAAACTGAAACCGAAATGACAAAAAACTCAGTTTCTGACGGTGCAGCGTCTAGCACAAAATTTCTTACTCACCTTTGACCATTCTTATCCATTTTGGGTAATAAATGGGGTGATTTAAAAATAAGCTTGACATTATGTTCATAATCAGACTTTTTTTAAAAATTTTTAACGAACCGTTATGATAAAAAACCTTAGCACATAAAAAAATTGGAGTCATAAAATGAAGAAAGCTAAAAAGGTTACCAGAATTGCTTATAGTGAAGACCTCAACCAAGCTAAATATGATGCGCTAAATGAAATCGCGTCACTATGCGGTTCTATTCGCACCGAAGTCTGGCGCAACTATGGTTCTATTGGTGGACTTGGTGCTAAGTTCCGTCCGGTGC
>NBMI01000344.1 GCA_002085445.1 Candidatus Parabeggiatoa sp. nov. 2 | reverse complement strand
TGCTACCACAGTCGATGCCACTGTCAGCCGTTACCGTGCCGGTGCCGCTACCGTTTACCGCAATGCTAAGCGTATAGGATGTCGGCGTTGGCGTTGGCGTCGGCGTTGGCGTTGGCAATAAATCAAAGGTGGCGGTGCAACTCATATCCGCTGTGATAGTGACCGAATCACCGCAGCCAGTTCCGTTCCAGCCAGCAAACAAATAGTTTTCACGACAAGTGCTACCACAATTGATGCCACTGCCCATGCCACTTGAAGCGATTACCGTGCCGGAGCCACTGCCGTTTTTGCTGATGTTCAGGGTATGGCTACCTGATTCTAACGCCGTCAGAATATTACCACCCGCATCATAAGTATAGTGGATGGTTTGTCCTGACGCATAACTGACTTTGATCAGACGGTGGAGTTCGTCATAAGTGTAGTCGATAGCGTAGCAGTGTGTTGTCAGCATCAAACCTAAGATTGCCACGACTGTTTTGAGATAAATGTTGTTGAGGGTATTCATATTTATCACATTTTAATAGGGTTATTGAGATTTCGGGAATGACGCATCCCGAAACAACTTTCTGGATACTCATGTTTGCTTTAGGTTCATTGGTATTGCTCTTTTGGCAATTCTAAAGCTATCTTGGGCTGTTTTATAAGCTTGCCAAATGGGCGGTAGCGAATTAGACAAACTCATAGTCACTCACTATTTATAAGTATTTTCAGTGAATATAACGAATTAAGTACAACGAATTAAGAAATAAACGAATTAAAACCTCCATACCATCCCATTCGTTGACGGTGAAAATACCCGTCACATTGAGTGCAACGGATTTTGGGATTGAACGGATTGGTTCATCTGGTTTATTGAGTGGGAATCACGCCAAAGTTAATCCGTTTATTTCGGAAAGATGTTGTACTTAAATGTCTGAATCAGAATTTTCAGAAACGCAGTAACGAACGAAGTGAGATCATTTTCAGAATTTTCAGAATTAAACATGTCAATTTATTCTGTTCATTCTCTAAATTGAGTACCGCGAATTGCGCGGATAAGCGAATTGAGTACAGCGAATTGCGCGGATAAGCGAATTGAGTACAGCGAATTGCGCGGATAAACGAATTAAAAAAAACACTCATGCCTTCCCTTTCGTTTAGTTCTCAATTCGTTGTACTAAAGGCGAGTTCATTCTGTTAATCATTAAATTCTGATTCAGACAAAAAATGACTGTTCAAAGCGGTGAAGACTACTTACTATTTACATAGCAACATCATGTTTTTGGTGGGTGCAGCGAAGCTCTACCCACCACCCTACGCTTGCTGAGAAAACCCTAGATGGGTACGTATAAAGGTTATATATACCTTTAGTTACCGTGTATTACATTTTCCGTCTGTTCTAGGAGCCCAACTATCACCAAACGTTTTCATTTTGAATGTCAAGCAGTCACATTTTGTTGAGCCGTTTTTGAGTGTCTTGCATTCCCACTTGTCATATTTCACATTCTCTGCTAATGCCTGACCCGTAGACGTTGAAATGCCGCAACCTTGTGTTGCTTCGTCTTGCTTCTGCCTACGATTTTTAAGCTTATTTTTAGCTTCTACTACTGCTTTAATTGCTTCATCACCGACTTTCCCAAGGATATTGCAAGCAGGGTTTTTGCTAATTGTGCATATTTCATTGAGAGTCCGTAGAAAAATAGCAATAGTTTGATCATCATCACTCTTGTCATACAGATAGTGACCAAACTTAAAATTGTTCTTAAAATCGTTGCTGTATTCGTATATATTTACATACTTTGTAGCTTCTTTTTCCATGTAATCTAGCATCTCATTTATTTTTTTTGCAGCAAGACCAAAAGGATCAACAAACGAAACCGGATTCCCACTAACATAAGCAAACCGATTCAAACTCTGTCCATCGTCAACACTACCCAACAACACATCCCGATTCACAAACCGCCGAATCTCCGGGTTATAAAACCGCGCCCGCATATAATACAAGCCAGTATCATCTGTCATCACGCCATCGCGCCCGTTATACAAAAACGGTGTATCCACTTCTGTCGGATTATGACTCACCAAGCCACCAAACGGTGAGTCCAATACTTGACTTAATACCGCCTGTGGATTAATCACATAACGGGTTGCTTGCCCGGCGATGCTTACCGCGATTCGCTGATTCTCGGCATCATAGCGATAAGCCATATTCCCGACGTTGCTTAGACGATTACGCGAGTCAAAGGTAAAATCTACCAATTCGCCATTTAACGGCCCTACCGTCATATTGCCATCAGCATCAAATGTCACTGCTTCGCCGTTATAGGTTGCTAAACGGTTGGCACTCGTGTAAGTCATTGTCGCGGGTATAAACGGAAATGGCGCTGGTTCAGGCACCACTTGTTCTTTATGACGAATCACCTTGCCATCGCTTGCCACATCCTTTTGCTGCACCAATTGCCCGGCGACATTATACGTGTATGTCATTCGGGTGCCATTGGGGCGCACAACTTCTACTAAGCGCCCATTGGCATCATAGGCATAGCGCGTTTTCCGGCCAGCCCAATCAGTCAGCAGAGTGAGTTGATCGGCGGCGTCGTATTCATAAAACACCTGCTTACCATCGGGATACGTCAGCGTCTCCAAGTTGCCAACCGCATCATAAGCATACTGTAAAGTATTACCCTGACTATCGGTATATTTCACTACCCGATTTAACGCATCATACTCACGGCTAATCGTGCCGCTGGCATCCGTCACCGTCAACACATTGTCGTTATCGTCATAAGTATAAGACACCGTGCCATCTGCATCCGTCAAACTTGTCAGACGGCCTACCACATCATACTCAAACTGACGTTGTTGCCCGCGGGCATTGGTGAGGGTTGCTAACAAATCACGCGCATTATAGCTATAACGCACACGGCCACCACTGGCAGAAGTTTCGTCAACCAAACGCCCATTGTTATCAAACTGAAACGTCGTCTGATGACTATTGGGGTCAGTGAGGCCCGTTAAATTACCTTCAGCATCAAAGGTTTGGCGACTTTGGCCCTCTTTCGCATCCACACTGGCAACCAAGCGATCATTGTCATCATAATTGAATTGCGTCGCCCAATTCAGTGGATCCGTGACGCGGGTTAAGCGGCCCAATGCGTCATATTCCGATTGCGTTTGATGCCCAAGCGCGTTGGTGATACTGAGAGGATTATTCAACCCATCATAACGATAAGTCGCCACTGTCTTGCCCAACGCATCAATTGCGGCGAGCAAATTATCGGCCGCATCATAACTCAACTGCTGGGTATTGCCCAACGCATCCGTCATACTAATCAAACGGCCTTTGGCATCATAACCCAATTGCGTGACATGGCCTTTCGCATCAATCACTTTAACCAGACGGCCTTCCCCATCATACTCATAACGAGTTTCTTGAGCCAACGCATTGATTTGGCTGATTAAATTGCCATTACCGTCATAATTGCGGCGCGTGACATGGCCCTTAGCATCCGTCAACGTGAGCAAATTATCCCGACTATCATAAGTCATGCTCACCGTGCGATTTAACGCATCCGTCACCAACACTAACCGATTGACACCATCATAAGCAAACGTGGTGGTATGCCCTTCGGCATCGGTGGTACTGCTCAAACGGCCCACAGCGTCATAGCGTAAAGTTTGGGTATTGCCTTCTGGATCGGTGACGCGAACCGGCAACCCGTTTTCATATTCATAACTGCTGACAGCACCACTGGGGCTAGTCGTCGTCAATACTTGCCCATCACTATTGTAGGTATAGCGTGTCGTATTACCCAGCGCATCCGTCGCACTCATCCGATTGTTGTTCGCATCGTAGCTGAACGTGGAGGTTTTGCCCAGCGCATTCGTGACAGACAGCAAGTTGCTGTTGGCATCGTACACCATTTGGGTGATACCGCCTTTGGCATCGGTGATTTTGGTCAAGTTGCCGTTGGCATCGTATTCAAAGTGCGTGGTGTTGCCTTTGACATCAGTAGCGGTGGCAAGCGAGCCATCCGGATTATAAGTATTGGTTACGAGAAGATGGCCCGCTTCATCTTGAAGCGTTAGCAACTTATAATCATTGTTGTAGGTGTAAATACGGGTTTCACCCATACGATCAGTGACGGTGGTGATAAATTTGTCAGCTTGGCTTTCATCATAAGACAAAGTCAACAACTGATTGCCTTCAATACCATCATCTTGTGTATTCACCCGCCCCTGTTCATCATAGGTATTACTGAATAACAGAGTGCCATCTTGAAGGATCGCCGTGAGTATCTGTCCGATGTCATTGTAAGCAAAGGTGGTTGTTTCTCCATTGGCATTAGTGAGCGTCGTCAGATAGCGATTGTCGTCATAACCCAACGTGACTTGACGATCCAAAGAATCGCTGACTGTCTCTAATAACCCATCAGCATTATAGGTATATTGGAGAAACACGCCAGAAAGAGGCTCAACAATCTTAGCCAATTCACCCGCGTCATCATATTCAAACACCAAAACTTGACCGCGAGGATTACGCAATTGCGTGAGTTGTCCAGCGGCGGAAAACTCATAAATCGTTTGGTTTTGTCGGGTTAAAGTAAAACTGCCATCAGGATTTTTTAGCACTTTATCAAGGCGAACCGTTGAAATATCAGAACGATATTCACCATTGGTATCTTTAGTAAATCGGTTAAACTGATTGGCAGACCAATGAACTTTGACAGTGCTGTCATCTATTTCTTCCAGAGAAGCATTGATGCTGTTTAATCCCCAGCCAATACCGGCTTTGCCTTCTTGAAGGAGCAACGAGTTGTAACTCAAAGTAAAGGATATAGGCAGAACGCCTTGGACATTTAGCAAAGTATATTGAATGTCCTGTGCCCCGGTGGCCGTGTCAATGGGGTCGCCTACTTGTCCGCTGCGGGTGTTTTCTCCACAATCGGTCGTTAGGGAACCAGAATCAGAACAGTCGATGTCGAGGGAAGGAGTCTCATTCTCCGAGAGTGCTGTACTCGTATAAACTTTTGAATACTCGATGATGTCCTCGGTTTCCCAATTAATATCCGCAACCCAATCAACTTTTAGTGACATTGGCGGGAGTGTGACTCCGTCCACGACTGTTGAACCAGGACCAAACCAACAATAACCGGTACCAGGCGCATGGCGTCCATTAGCGCGGTGCTCATTGTATGAGCTATAGATTGGCGTTCCTTCAGTTCTGGATATCTGGACAGTACCATGCACGGGTTGATAGTCATTTTTGAAATTGGCTGGAAGGGCTGGAAGCGCTTCTCCTGCAAGCGTTGTCGCTGTCAATGTGAGTTGTTCAATCACATGGTACTCGCCCGTGTGAAGTTTGGGAACTTGGTATTCGCCCGTGTCAAGTTCAGGACAACCTAAGAGTCCTTTTTCCATCGGCCAAGTCCGTATGTTTTCAGTAATCAAATACTGCTTACCTTTTTGGCACCATTCCGCAGAGCCACGCGAATATGGCGCAACATTTGTTGAGAAAAAGTAAGTTAATGGCCTAGGTTTTGTCACTCTCGTTCCGCAGTATACCACTTTTTGCTTGCCTGTAACAACTATCTTATCGGGCATCGACTTCGCGCTAGTCGCCCCGATAGTCTGGCTAGTATCGGTTTCTGCGAGTCCGTTAACCGACAGGAAGAGGAATGTCAAAAAGGACATGAACTTGGACAACTTATTCATCAATTGCCCTCCTCCTGTGGTTGCGTTAACCAAAGTGGGAAAGATTCCCGTTTTTGATATTTCAATTTATGTTCCTCCATTAAAGTGGTACTGATAGTTATGTCTTCCTGAATAAGGCCTCTTTGATATCTATTATGTAGCTCCTTTAACTCAGTTTATCCAAAAAAGTTTGTGTCATAAACGCCGGATAATACTTTATGAAAGACATCAATGTTAATATTAGACGTAATGGCAAAAAAAATGTGAGGCTTTGAGGTTAAAGAAATCCGATTTTTCCAAAAAATCGGATTTCTCATTGAAACTAAGTAGGTACAACCAAGTAATTAATCTTAAATTCGTTTATCCGCGTAATTAGTTGTACTTGATTTAGACGTAGCCGCGACAGGCTTTTTAATCCGTTCTTATAACTCTTATAACGAATCCTTGTAGTTTAGCAGGAGTCCAAGATTTATCTTGGACGTCGTGCCGAGCTTTTTAATCCGTTATTATAACGAATCGGCCTGTAGTGTTAACAAGCGCGACTTAGGGCCATACTTTGATTTGAATGTTTCCAAATGAGTTTATGGCCCTCAAATCAGATGAGCCAAATATACCTGAGTACAACGAATTACGCGGATAAGCGAATTTTGTCCAATTTTGTCG
>NBMI01000098.1 GCA_002085445.1 Candidatus Parabeggiatoa sp. nov. 2 | reverse complement strand
AAGGGCTTTGCACGTGGGATTGCCCCTACAAACCGTTATGTAATGTAGGGGCAATCCTTTATGGTTGCCCTCACCCAAAAGCGGTACGATATGGCATTGACCCTTACCCTTTCGTTATGAAAATCAGGTTATTTTGGCCCAAAAACTGATCCCGTTTTTATTCCGCATTGAAAAAAAGTTCTCTAAAAAGAGTCATTTAAATAACCCTATTTTCGTTAACAATTCACAATTCGTTTACGGAGTGATCGTCACAATTTTCACCACCCCACCCTTACCCCGGCCCTCACTGCCATTAAATTAGTGCGCTTCCGTACTACGCTTTACGCTTTGTACGATTGTCGTCATTAGCTTTAGCTTTGTACGATTATGTCGTCATTAGCTTTAGCTTTGTACGGAAAGGCCCTAGCCTAATGTGAGGGGGACAAATTTCGCAACAATATAATAAGTCATTTATATTTAAGTCATTAATCTTTTTATGGTTAATACACGTAGGCCCTCAGACTGCCCTTTTTGCCACATAGACGACAACCACAAATGTTTTCAGGACGATTTAGTTTTTACCATCAAGGATGGTTTTCCAATTTCCCCCGGCCACACTCTGATTATTCCCAAACGCCATATTCCGATTCATTTATGTTAACAAAAGTTAACAATAGCACTCCTAAGAGTGGGTGAATCTACCTGCATGCTACCGAAAATTATCGAGAGCCGCTTTAGACAATCTGAATTCGCTTGGGGAAAAGCAAATTGAGAGATTGTAAGTCTCAGGTTTTACCAGTACTCCAGGATGAGTACTGAACCGGATACCTGCCGCTTTATAATTGTGAATACTATAAAAAAATATCATAAAAGTCAATCATTTTTTCCAGCACCTGCCGAAGAATTGGTATTGTTTGTGAAGATTTGTTAATAAATTGGGTACTATGCATGAACCCTCCCTGTTTGAGGCCACTGACGAAGAACATAAGGCACTCCTACGCGCATTACAGGCCGCCAAGGTAGAACTCGGCCAACAATACGCCCCCGACGGTTACAACATTGGGATTAATGACGGCCTAGCGGCCGGGCAAACAGTGATGCACTTACATATTCATCTTATTCCGCGTTACAATGGAGACTGTATCGATCCTCGCGGCGGAGTGCGGTGGATATTTCCCGACAAGGCCGTGTACTGGAAAGACTAGCACCATTATTGGCATAATATACTAATGAAAAATGAAGTTTTTCTCCGAAAAACTTTTGCCTGGAAATGAAAAATGAAAAATGATTAAATAAATGATAAGTAACTAATTTTGCTTACTCATTTTATGAAAAGTTTGCCTGTTGTCATTTTAACCGATTATCGTTACGTTCCGTATAAATATAAGCGAAAGGCGAATGGGTAATTGACACGTTGTTGCGAAATAATAAAAAGGTTATTCATTCTTTCATTGAGCAATGCGCTAAGAGGTTAACGTCATTCGCAATTACCAATTACCAATTACCAATTATCAATTATCAATTAGCAATTACCAATTACCAAAGGAGAATTTTCTATGTCATTGGATAGCTTTGGCGAAGAACAGATTTACAACCTTGAACGTATCGGCAGCTTTGGTCGATTTTACAGCGGCGAATCCTTTCCTATTGAATATATTATGACGGCCTTCTCCTCAGCCGAGTTGTCCGAGCTCACCTTTGCCAGAGACATCCGCCCCGATCAAATTGATTTTGAACTGTTGATGCAACGCGACATTGATGAAGAACGAGTACGCATTGAGATGGAGCCTTATTTGAATCCCAGTCCTAAAAATTTCACGGCTGCCGAAATCAGAGCAAGAGCCGTTTTTTTTCCACCCTTACTTGCTGCCATTGTGCCCACCAAAGGCAAAGCGATGGAAGCCTATTATACCGACGAAAAAGGCGATATCGCTTTTAACAATAACAAAGAACACATTATCCGAGAATGGCCGGGATTATTTAAACTTACCTACTTTTCTAGCACCAGTCCACACGCCTACCGGTTTAAGCTGAATACCGGAGAAGAAGAGCAAACAACAGAAGTGAGAGTGCAGCGTGAACCGGTCAAACTAGAAATCCGTATCGCAAAAGGCAACCAATACGGCGCACGTCTCGTTATCATTGACGGGCAACACCGCCTTTTTACGCTTAAACAGGTTTATGAAAAACACTCCGAATTACTTGAACATCTCGGCGTACCCTTTAAGAGTTCCCACAGTACCGGAAGTTTTCCGCCATCTCTTTGTCGATGTCAACAATACCGCCAAACAAGTGGGTGGGCACTTCAACATCCTTCTTTCAGATGACACCATTAGCAGTCTCGCTTGCCGCAAATTCTGTGATGATGTCCTTAATAACCGATGTGCAGAAGGATTAGCCGTTATCGAATGGAATACCAAGACTAAGAGAGACTCAACCAAAATCACACGCGCATATTCCATCACCAGTATTGGAATTATCGACAAGGCCTTAGATAATAGCCTTGGCAATCGAAAACGGTTGATGGAATACGTTTTGAAGCTAGATGACGTGACAAATGCGCTTTATCCCAAGATCGAAAACGAGGAAGAAGCGGGGCTTGATTATCCCGTCGTCAAGTGGAATAAGTTCTCCCTGAGCCAAAAAAATATCCTTGAAGCACAGGTTAAAAAATACCTCATTCCCTGTCTTGATACCATTTTTTTTAGCAGCCATGAATTTTCAGCCGCTGTTGAAGTTTTCCGCAACGGATTGAATTATATCAAAAATATCGCAGATAGTGAGCAGCAAGATGCCATAGAGGCACGGCAAGTCATAAATCAAATTCTTGATTATATGCCGATTAGTGAAGGAAAATCGTTTGAAAGTGCGCGTATGGTTTACCGAAATTTTGATTCAAAAGTCAAAAAGGAAAAAGACGAACAAATCTCACCCATTATTCAGTACGCCCTCTTTCAGAGAGCGATGATCGAAGCATGGGCGCAGATGCTCGATATGGCTCGCAACTTCGTCTCAGATCCACGCCTAGTCACCAAAGGCTTTGTCAAATTATTAGACTTAGCACTACAAGAACAAGGGCAATTTTTTGTTGATGACCAAATCTACATGCAGCACACCGTTTTCAATGGCACACAAATCATTGTCCGACAAGAGACTCGAAAAATCCTCACTCAACTGCTAATGGCACATCTCGTTAATCCATTTCATGTTCAACAAATCTGTGGTGAAATGAAGGTTGCGGACAGTGACTTTGCCAAAATCGCCCTTAAACTTCAAGAAAAAGGCCGAGCGGCTGCCAGTGAATTTACCAAATACTACGAAATAGCCCGCAAAAAGTCTTTCAAACTCAATTACCGTGTTTATTTATCAATCAACGGCGAAGAAAGGGCCGAATTAGCCGAAGCCGAAGAAGAACAAAAACGCCACATGCAAGAACTCAAAGGAGGCATGCGAATCAAAGGGGATGTATCAGATAAATTTGACGTGCTAGTAGACAAACATGTCAAGGCCGATGTTGAACTTGCCACCGAGGTTCTCAAGAACAACCTTTATGGAAGCGACGAAGATCCTAATTAGTTTGAAGAATTCCGAGGTTTTCAAAACTTTAGCTGTTGGCAGGAGTCCAAGATTTATCTTGGCAGGAGTCCAAGATTTATCTTGGCACGGCCATTAGTTAGTTTGGACGACTGTAACTACAAGGATTGTATATAAAGGATTTTTTCGCTAATGAAAGAAATGAAAGAGAATGAACAAATTAAATCCCTTATTATATAAATCCCTTATTATATACAATCCTTGTAGTTATGGTATTACGCGTTTGAGGGCCAGACTTTAATTTGAAATCTGCCAAATCGTTTGATGGCCCCCAAATCGGATTGATTTATCTTGAGATTGCCAAACGTTAGTTTGGACGATTGTAACTACAAGGATTGTATATAAAAAAGGATTTTTTCGCAGTGCCGGAGTCCAAGATTTATCTTGGCAGTGCCAAACGTTAGTTTGGACGACTGCCAAACGTTAGTTTGGACGACTGGATTACGAGGTTTTGAAGAGGGACGTTATCGCCAGAGTGTGCGTATGCCATTGTTAAGTATTCACTGTGATAAAATCCGCAATATGCTGATATACAAGGCTTTTTGACGCGCTTTCAAATTCGCAACGGGATTATGGACTCTCTGCAATTGTCGCTTGATGATGAAGGCAATTTTTTATATAATGCCGCTTCAAATTTAAGTACGCTGATTTGACCGAGACAGAAAAGAGCAACGGGACTTATCCTCGCTCGGATTATTGGGCCGCACGTCGCTACCGGATCGAACAAGAACTGTGCGTTGACCTCGATTAAGGCGATGACGACTCAATATGTAATGGCTGCCGAAGATGCTTCTGGAAACCTTACTTTGACAGTGCCGATGGATGCGAAATAATGATGCGGGACGACGGGGTTTGTAACCCCGCCCGACAGGAATTTTAAAATGGCATACAGTGATTTTACGCTTAAAAAAGTCAAGTCCGATTTTAATCTAAAAACCATCGAAAATCTCTCGCTTTTTTCAGAGATTGAAGAATTAGAGATAAGTGATTATTTAGAAAAAACCTTAAAAAGAAATGTTCCTTTAGCCCTATCAATCAATACCGAAAAAGCAAGGTCAGAATTAATAATCATTAATATATTACTTGAAGTAAAAGAAAAACTTTCTGACAAAATCAGCTTATTTTCTGGCATTGATTTTAATGTAGATAAAGAACGTGGATTAAATGGCTTTTGCGATTATATTATCAGCCAGTCTTCTGAACAGCTTTACCTAGATGTACCTGCAATTTTCATAGCTGAAGCCAAGAATGAAAATATTATTTCCGGGGTTGGTCAATGTCTCGCAGAAATGTATGCCGCCAGAATTTATAATGAGAAAGAGAATAATAAGGTGTCATATATCTATGGTGCGGTTACAACCGGTAATGAATGGAAATTTATTAAATTAATTAAAGATTCGGCTTATATAGATAATCAGTCTTATTACATGAGTGACATTAAGAAAATTATTGGCATCTTAGTGAACATGGCAGAACCAAAAAACTAACCTAAAGACCATAATGTGATGTTGGACGTGATCTTAGCAGGACAGAAAACTAGGCATGAAGGCCCAAACACTGATTACTAAGCGCAAAAATAATACCGCTAAAATTCTGGAAAAAATTCTAAAAAATAGGATTTTTCAAGTCATTAACCGAGCGGATGGTATGCGATGTTTTATGAGTGATGCCGAAACATAAGAAGTAGGTCAAGCGGTTATCAAAGAAGTGCCCAAAAAGAACAGTACCAAGCCAAGGTACAAACCGCCCAGAAATTTTTTTAGGCTGAGTACGAAATCCTACAGAGCAACGAGACTTATCCTCGCTCGGATTATTGGGCCGCACGTCGCTACCGGATCGAACAAGAACTGTGCGTTGATCTATATCAAAAATAAAAACCTCCGATGTTTGACATCGGAGGTTTTTTGAAGTTTTTTTCCGTAAGACTATTTTCTAGGAGGATTTTAATAAATCAAGGTAACAGTTGATCAATTGGTACAACTTATTAAAAAATTCTCTATAAAAAAGTGTTACCTTGTAAATACCTTATAAGCTATTTCATCCTCAAAATATATAACCAATTTGAGCATACGGTTTGTAAAGTATTTCTCTATCAAGAGGGAAAGAAAAGCTATAGTCTTCGTCTTTGGTACTCCATTTTCTGTAGTCAATTAAACCGCCCACTTCGACATAAAAACCTTTGAGGTATTTTGGTTTATAACTAAACCGTAATTCTGCGCCAGCACTGTAATAATTCACGTCTGAATTGTATTCTTTTTCCAGTAGCTGTGTTATATTTCCTCCAATGTTTGTGATTTCATTATTAAACCCATATTTAAAATAAATATTTAGGTTAAACCCTTCATCATCCTGTTGTTCTTGGCCTAATTCAAGGATAATACCCTGACTCTTAAATTTTGTCTCAAAAATAACAGGATATGTTTTTTTTATAAAATCATTATCTAAGCTGGATGGTTTTAACCAACTATTAAAATAATAACCTATTCTGAAATAGGGAAAAACTGAAAATATAACATCTTTATTGGTGAATTCAGTTTTAAAGTCCAGTGGTTTACCAGCTGAAATGTTTTCAGTTTGTGCGTCGGCCGAAATATATAGAAAATCTTTCTTGCTTTCCGCTTTGCCAAAAAAAAGCGGTTTTTTCGTACCTCAACCTTGCTGAAAGCAAAAACGTGGAAAATGAATTTTCTATCTGTAACACGTTTATTAGAGGGCGTAAATCAAGATAACTCGCATATTTTTCTAAGAAGCTGCTAGAATTCTCTTGTGTTTCTTGTTGCAAAATCTGTTGCTGAGAAGGAGTACTTGAAAATGGTCTTTCATGACGAATGGAAACAATGGGATAATCTTTGTAACGCAATTGGCCCAAGAATTCATAAGTCTCCAAACCTTCTGTTTCAAAGGACAAAATTTTATCATCATCTGGTATCCAACCTGAGTAGGTTGTGCCTATACCTACTTTGAAACCAAAATTATTTACATCAATATCTCCTTCAGCTATATCTCCCGCTGCTTTGCCGATACCAGAGCCTGCTTCAAATTTTGTTTTTCCCTCTTTATCTTCATCTTCATTTTCAGCATAAAGAGGAGTCATATATCCAATAACCAAAAAGAATGCTAATGCTAATAAATTTTTCATCATATTCGTCTTTGTCAGTTTGATGAATGGCCTTTGATACTCTTTATAAAAAAAAATTTCCTCCAAACCGTATAACGGGTATTAAATTGAAGTGACAAAATAAGCCCTAAAAAATCATGTTCAGCATCTGTTGTACCGTGTAAACTCGCATTCAGACAACAAGATTTATCTTGACAGGAGTCATCGATAAATCTTGGCACTGCCAAACTAAAGTTTGGACTCCTGCCGAACTTTGGACGACTGTCAAATCTTAGCCTAGAGTTTGGATTTGTGATCATTGATCACTGCCAAACTAAAATTTGGATTCCTGTAGCCTTTCTTCGATTCTTATAAGAAAGGATTTTTTAAAAAGTGATATGTTACAATATTTTTACCAATATTCCTAATATCTCACTATCGGGCAATCGCAAGGAATTGCCCCTACCAATTGATGGGGCAATCCCACGCACAAGCGATTTTTCAGGATAATTGAAAGTGCCGCCAAATTGGTATATTATTTAGGTGTTGCCTTACAACACATCTCTAGTCCCTACTACTTACGCACTCAGACAACTAACCAATTGATTTGATTTAGAATAAATCAACAAGCAACGGCCAAGGCCTTTTAGACGTAACTGACTGAATACTCAATCAATTTATTTTGTCAATGCGTCGGTCCCAGTCCCTTTCAAGTGGAGAGAAATACAAAGGTGCGCGAGGATTGATTTGTTATTTAGCCGTTCCTTAAGTAGGTACGCATAAATCTTTTAACCTTTTTTTGACGGTTTGTAGTAGTTGCAAAAGCGACTATTGCCGCTTGTTATGTTAAAAGACTTTTGTTTACCCACTTAACTGATTGAATAGTCAATCAATTTATTTTGTCAATGCGTCAGTCCTAATTTCTTCTTTATGGAAAAAATATTATGACACGTAGTAAACCAACCTTGTTGAAATTAGCCCTTGCCGTGTGTTTATCTGCCTTTTTATTGGGTTGTGCTGGGCCCAAAATCACCCCAAAAAATTATGTTAAAATTTTAAATGGCATGACAATGGAAGACGTCAAAGACATATTGGGTGAGCCTACTCGATCCCAAACGACTGGCGTTGGGGACTCGTTAAGCACCGAGGCTCGTTGGAAAAACAGCAGCAGCGGCGCAACCCTCAAACTCAATTTTTTGAATAACAAAGTGAAGTCCAAAATCTTTAATCAAAAATAAGTATGTATAAGTCCCCGTGCATTTAATTTCAAAAATTAAACCTAACAAAAACAGTTACTTTTTTATCCATAATGCGGAAAAACTTTTGCACGGGTACTTAGCTGTTTGTCAATTTGTACTCCGGTAATGGGTCATCAAAAATTGCCAATTACTTATTGTATTGCACACGAACTTTGAATTGGACTCATAAAATTGAAGAAGCCATTCTGACAATCCAGACTATTATACCAAACATCGTCATAAACCGAGTTTTTTATGTAGGCGGCACTGGGGTTTTTCAATGGAATAATGAAGAAAAACCATCAGGCAATAACTCTAAAATCAACAACTTAGACACGCAGCCGTTCATTATGGTAACATATTGGTTTGATTGAATTTCCCATTCAATGACCCCAGCGCCTTTTAGTTGGTATTGACATAATGACAAGGATTTATTTTTGAAAAATTTTTAGATTGTCACCGTTTCCCGTTTCGTGGTTTTTGGCGTTTTGACTTGCACACGTTTCAAACGGTCAATGTATTTACACGCATCATCCAAGGCTTTTCTTAAATCCGCATTCTCACCACGCAAATTTTTACAAGGATTGTATATAAAAAAGGATTTTTCGCGCTCTGCGATTGTGAAGCGACTGAACAATTATGAAAAATATGAAAAATAAAATCCCTTATTATATACAATCCTTGTAAAAGAAGCCTTTTGTACATCAATAATCTTAGTGCGCTGCGCTTTCAACTTTAGCAATGCCTCAGCCAAAGGTTGGGGCAACCGAATCGCCTTTGTCCCGGTACCTTTTTCCACCCCGGCCCACCCTTCAAACTCCCGCCCGGCCTTATCACGGTATCCACCACGCATTGTCTTGCTTTTATATTGTGTACTTAATTAAATAGCATAACACGATTGCTCTTGGCACGGTGCCTGAATCCAAGATTTATCTTGGCTGGAGTCCAAGATTTATCTTGGCACTGCCAAACTCAAGTTTGGACTCCTACCTAACTTTGGGCGACTGCCAAACTCAAGTTTGGACTCCTGCTAAACGAATTCAAATCCTCATCGGTGCCGCACTAAAAAAAAACAGCCCCGCTTGTCAGAAACCTGATACTCACAGGCCGCCTCACCATAATGGCGAAAAGCCATGTTTATCCAAATCAGCTTTAGTGGTTATTGACATAATGACAAGGATTTGTTATTTAAAAAAAAAATTTATATTGTCATCGTTTCTCGCTCAAAGCTTTTGGCGTTTTGACTTGCACACGTTTCAAACGGTCAATGTATTTACACGCATCATCCAAGGCTTTTTTTAAGTCCGCATTCTCACCACGCAACTTTAAAGAATCCTTTTGTATATCAGCAATCTTAGTGCATGGTGCTTTTAACCTCAGCAATGTTTCGGGCAAAGGTTGGGCAAGCGGATCGTCTTGTCCCGGTATCTTTTCTATCTAGGCCTTGTCGAACTTTGGGCGACTGGCGACCGCCAAACTAAAATTTGGACGAGCGTGCGATTGCCGAACTTTGGGCGAGTGGCGACTGTCAAACTCAAGTTGGACTCTGTGGCGACTGTCAATTGTAACTACAAGGATTGTATATAAAAACGGATTTCTGTAACTACAAGGATTGTATATAAAAACGGATTTTTCGCTAATGAAATGGAATAAAAAATCAAATCCCTTATTATATGCAATCCTTGTGCATGGTATTGCGCGACTTAGGGCCAGACTTTAATTTGAAAGCTTCCAAACCGCCTGATGGCCCTCAAATAGGATTGATTTATCTTGGCATTGCCAAACTAAAGTTTGGACTCCTAGTCGCACGCAGATTTTCTTTACAGGGCTTTGACAATTTCCAAAGTTAAGCCGGTAATGCTGGCTATTTGTTCCTCTGTCAAGGCCCCAAGGGCCTTAAGATTGCGAGCTGTTTTTTCTTTTTCTTCCCTCACGCCCTCATCCTTGCCCTCTTTCCATCCCTTCTCCTCACCCTCTTTGAACCCCCGCGTCTCCGCTTCCTCCTGATTGTGCTCTTCCTTCATACGAGCACGCTCTTCTGGCGTGATTTTATCTTTCTCAATCACTTCAAAAAGTGTTTGAATTGATGGATTGGTATATTTAGCCTCATCCACTTTTTCGTCCAAGCTATCATAAATCGCTTGCATCCATTCGCGGTATGGCTTTGGTGTCTTTTCATGCGTCGAGTCATTAGTAAACACAAAAATGAGTTTATGTTTACGCCGATAAACCTTCTCAAGCAATTTACCCGTCACAAAATCTCTTGGTTCAAAGTCATGCACGATAATGCCGCTGTCCGGACTTGGCGTTTTTTTCTTGGTAAAAAAGACTAAAGTGATGACGGTCATTGGAAAACGGTAATTATCAGAACTGGCAATGGTTTCTACCATCGCACTACATTGATAATAGACAAACCGTTCGTAAGTGTCTGAATAATGGGCATGTTGTACTTCGACAATCACCCTATTTTTTTTATCTTCGGCAAATAAGTCAAATTTGGTGGCGACATTGCCCACCGGTGGAATAAAAGCTTTGTCATGCTCCACCTCATCAATTTCCAATTGGATGCCAAGAAAATCCTTGACTAACGCGGTGAAAAGGTCAGGGCGACTAAAGGCCTTTTTAAAAATGACATCGTAACGTAACGGGGCGACTTGTTTCATCGTATTGGTTTCTATAGGTTTAGGTTTGAATAGGATTGATCTTGGCTGGAGTCCAAGATTGATCTTGGCACGGCCATTAGTTAGTTTGGACGAATGTAACTACAAGGATTGTATATAAAAAAGGATTTTTTCGCTTAGATAAGAGAATGAACAAATTAAATCCCTTATTATATACAATCCTTGTGCATGGTATTGCGCGTTTGAGGGCCATACTTTAATTTGAAATCTGCCAAATCGTTTGATGGCCCCCAAATCGGATTGCTAAAATAACCGCACGGTGCCGGAGTCATCGATAAATCTTGGCAGGAGTCCAAGATTTATCTTGGCTGGAGTCCAAGATTTATCTTGGCACTGCCAAACTAAAGTTTGGACTCCTGCCGAACTTTGGGCGACTGCCAAACTCAAGTTTGGACTCCTGCTAAACGAATTCAAATCATCATCGGTGCCGTGGTAAAAAAGCCAGCCCCGTTTGCCAGAAGACTGATACTCACAGGCTGCCTCACCATAATGGCGAAAAGCCATGTTTATCCAAATCAGCTTTAGTGGTTATTGACATAATGACAAGGATTTGTTAATTAAATAATTTTATATTGTCAGCGTTTCTCGCTCAAAGCTTTTGGTGTTTTGACTTGCACACGTTTCAAACGGTCAATGTATTTACACGCATCATCCAAGGCTTTTCTTAAATCCGCATTCTCTCACGGTATCCGCCACGCATCGTTTTAGATAGTGTGCTTAGTAAAATATTATAGCTAAAATAACTGTTATCTGGGATTTACCGCGGCTTGATTTACCGCGGCTTGTTGATTTTCCACCGATGAGCATTTGAACACAGTTAAGGTTTTTCGTATAGGTGGCTCATCCTTTTAGCCCAGTAGATACTCCGATAACTCAGTTATCCATTTTGGGCATCACTTTTTCTAACACGCTGCCAATCTGGGTTGAGCAAAGTCGGTAACCGTTGCGCTCATCGCCCTCAATTATGTGCCCTTTTTCTTTAGCCCATGTGACGAAATGGTTTTCGGTCGGGGTAAGATGTTTATCGGCTACGTAGTTCGTCAAGGCCGAGTTGACCAGTTTGCTGTTTAAGCCTTGTTTGGTGTACTGAGCCCGAGTCACACGGTTCATTGTACTTTCAAACTCGGTCAGTTCACTTTCCCAAGTGTTTTCATCCCATCCCACCATGATTTCCTCGACCCGGCGACGGCGTTCTTCAGAAAAATCCTTTTTTAACTGTATTACCTTTTCTTTATTACCATTGGGTAATGGATTTTCTATCGGGGGGTTGGGCCGGATTTTTGGAGCCTCTGAGGATAACTGGCTTTTTGGAGCCGTTGGTTGAATCGGTGTATTGGCTTGGTCAAATTGAACCCGGAACGGTTTTTTCTCAACTAAGTTGATTCGCAGTTGTTCAACATTAGTAATCCGCCCTTTCCAAAAATCATGGCTTTGTGACCACTCCCATGCACGTTTTTCAAGGTCATTTAAAGATACACACGCACACAAAGGCACATTTTTTGCATATTCGCTAATGGTACCGGGATCTGGGTGTGTGTGTGCATCCTTTTTTGTGTGTCCTTCTATTGTAAGTCCTTTGTGTGACGATTCGTCACGAGCCTCGTGACGATTTGTCACGAGCCCAAGTGACGATTCGTCATGAGCCAAGTGACGATTCGTCATGAGCCCAGGTGACGATTCGTCATGAGCTAGGTGACGATTTGTCACGAGCTTTGGGACATGTGGCGATTTGTCATTTACTATTTTTGTCCAGCCGTTCAAACTAATAGCCTCTTTTATGGACTTTACATAGTAAATGTTATGCTGGTGCTTATGCCGTTCAATTTCAATTAAGCCGACTTGTTTTAAAACCCCGGTGGATTTGGCAATCAGACGATTACTAAGACCGCATTCTTGCGTGAGTAGCCCAACGGAAGGGAATGCCTTGCCATTACGGTCGGCATGTCGGCAAAGAGCAAAATAAACCACAAGGCTGCTAGTGCCAATGTATTTGGCTATGCCGTAGTCAAAGACCGCATCTTCTGAGTACCAAATACCCAGTTTGCGACCATCTTTAATTTGACGGGTTGCTCCCATATTGCGTCTCCATACGATAGAGACAACAAGTAGTGTTATAATTTAAACCACTTTAGCCTACTTGTTGTATTTACAATGTTTAAAGTCAATTTAGCCCGTGCGGTAAACACGGGCTAATCTTTTTGCAAGGCTACTTTTCC
Organism: Candidatus Parabeggiatoa sp. nov. 2; assembly: GCA_002085445.1. Taxonomy (GTDB): domain Bacteria; phylum Pseudomonadota; class Gammaproteobacteria; order Beggiatoales; family Beggiatoaceae; genus Parabeggiatoa. The sequence continues at coordinate 23,080 of NBMI01000098.1, read as the reverse complement.
AGCGATAATAAATTCTTTTTGACGCAAGTGATACGCTTTATTCCGACAGGCACTTGAACAATAAATACGGCGGCCTATACCGAGAAATTCAATCTGACAAACCGGGCAAACTTTTGCTTTTGGTTTACGCATTGCGGCTAATTGTGCCCCGGCACTTGGTTGTTTCATAAGCTTAACCTCCATGAAAAAGTTCAATCTAATATATAATAATAACGTTATTATCGCAAGTTAATAACGTTATTATTTGATTGGAGCCATAAAAAAAGCCTCTTGACTCTCAGAGCCAAGAGGCTTTTTGTAATAGATGGATTGTTTATTCTCAACGGCCACGGCCTCAAACTTAAGCTGGCACGGACAACCATAAAGGATTGCCGTTACGCTACATCGTGGTTTGGAGGGGAAACCCTTTGTGATTGTCCGGTACAATTACCTAAAAAAACAGATAATTTAACCGTGTGCAGTACGTTTTCTAAAGCCTTTTGTATATCAGCAATCTTAGTGCGCTGCGCTTTTAACTTTAGCTTAGCCTCAGCCAAAGGTTGGGGCAACCGGATCGCCTTTGTCCCGATACCTTTTTCTATCCCGGCCCACCTTTCAAACTCTCGTTCGGCCCTTTCACGATATCCACCACGCATTGTCACGGTGCTGGAGTCCAAGATTTCTCTTGGCACTGCCAAACTAAAGTTTGGACTCCTACCTAACTTTGGACTCCTGCCAAACTAAAGTTTGGACTCCTGCTAAACGAATTCAAATCATCATCGATGCCGCAATAAAGAAACCGGCCCCGTTTGCCAGAAGCATGATACTCACAGGCTGCCTCACCATAATGGCGAAAAGCCAAGTTTATTGAAATCAGCTTTAGTGGGTTTTGACATAATGACAAGGATTCATTACTTAAAAAGATTTTCTATTGTCACCGTTTCTCACTTAAAGCTTTTGGCGTTTTGACTTGCACACGTTTCAAACGGTCAATGTATTTACACGCATCATCCAAGGCTTTTTTTAAGGCCGCATTCTCACCACGCAACTAAGCCTTTTGTATATCAGCAATCTTAGTGCGCTGCGCTTTCAACTTTAGCTTAGCCTCAGCCAAAGGTTGGGGCAACCGAATCGGCTTTGTTCCGGTGTTCTTTTCTACCCCGGCCCACCCTTCAAATTCCCTTCCTGCCCTCTCACGGTATCCACCACACATTGTCTTGCTTTTAGATTGTGTACTTAGTCAGATATCACAACTGAAATACCAATTAGCAAGGGCTAACTCGTTTTATTTCTCCAATTCCAGATTCTAAATAGTCGGTTGCCCTTCGTGCTGCCACGATCACCTTGTATACAGGTTATGGAGATAGTGGTTTCGGCTCCTGAAAGCCTTGGTAAAAAGATTAAAAGAACGTCTCAAGAAATTGGCAGAATTGCACAAACGTTCAGTAAACAAAGAAGTTCTTTATTTGTTAGAAAGGACTTTAAAACTAGAGGAGGAAAAACTTAAGGCTGGATAAAAAAATGGCATGGTTTGATGCGTTACCTTGAACCATGCCAAAGTTGGAACGGAAAAAACTCCCGTCTACTCAATAGTTCTTGGCGGAATGTGAGTAAACGGAATGTAGCACAATTATTATTTTGGAGATAAGGCGTAGTTATTAAATATATTTTCTTATACACGGTGCTGGAGTCCAAGATTTATCTTGGCACGGCCATTAGTTAGTTTGGACGACTGTAACTACAAGGATTCGTTAATCGAGTAGGATTTTTCAAAGACTCATCCGTTAGGGATTTTTCAAAGACTCATCCGTTAGGGATTTTTCAAAAATGATTTTTTGCCTATTAAATCAGGTAGTTGTTCACTGAGAACAAAATTTATAAATTGACGCACTTTCGGTGGGCAAACGGACGGTACTTTTTCAAGTCCTTGCTGCTTAGCAGCCCTCCCTACGGAAGATTTGTGTGCATAGAGTCGGTTTATGGGGGATGGTGGCCTTGATTCGTAAAAGTCTTGGCTCACTGTGTCTTTAGTTTGCTAAGTTTTTTTTCCTATTTAAACGATAAGCTTTGATCATAGATTCAACAGCTTCAACCAGTGCCATAGGAACACGTATTGTTTTACTAGGCTCAGCTTTCGGTCTACCGATTTTTCGTTGCGTTTTTTCTTTAGGTTGTTGATTACTGACCATAGTTGAATTTCTATAAACTTGTAACTAAAAATAATCAGTTATTGTAGACTATATAAAGAATTAATCAGTTATTTTTGTAACAAAAAATACTGAAGAGAAAAAAAATCCCGTTTGCGTAATAGTTTTTGGCGAAATGAACAGCAAACGGGGGGACTAAATGCACAAAGTCCTGAGGATATAGTATATCTATTTATATTATACACAGAAATACCTAAATTTTTTGGCGCTATGTCCTCCGGACGGAGGACACTATGAAAGTATCTTGTATCAAGCATCCCACCAAAGAAAGGTTACTTGTCATTCACCAATGGCAATTAAATTAATTACTGTGACGGTAATGTAACTCAAGCTGCACTACTTAGTTTTTTTGAGTATTGGCATAACGTTAAATTGGAACTTTGCGCCAAGAAAAAAGCACAAGGCAAAAACGTTACCGAATCAGCCCTAATTCAGCACCATACTGAAGAAGAATTGGTGATCGGAATTTTACATATTGCAAAATCAGAAAAGACAATTCGTAATGCTATCAGAGCACTGGCTAAAAAGCATGCCATCAGCATCCTTAAGAATCCTAATGGTCGTAAGGGGTTTGACCGAACGAAACATTATCGTTTCCATCCAGAATTTCTTAACGCTTGGCTTGAGGCTGCAAACGGTAAAATTACCGAATGTACAACCACACCTGATTCCAAAGAACAATCTGCTGAAAATCAGCACAGTTCTTCAATCGGTAAAACTACCGAATCGAATCGGGAAAATTACCGAGTGCAAACGGTAAATTTACCGAATGCAAACGGTAAAATTACCGAAATAAGTCCGGAGACTACAATAGAGATTACAACAGAGAACACACACTGGGCCCGAAAAAAATTCACACCGTCAAGCCATTTTTCGCCACCAACGTCGACAACAACTGGAAAGGGTAGATTTGTTTTTACAATGAGCGAATGCCCGTTTTGTGATGAAAATGGAGAGTTCACATGCCCAATTTGTACGCATTGTCACGGTGCTGGAGTCCAAGATTTATCTTGGCAGGAGTCCAAGATTTATCTTGGCACTGTAACTACAAGGATTGTATATAAAAAAGGATTTTTTCGCTTAGATAAGAGAATGAACAAATTAAATCCCTTTTATTAGAGACAATCCTTGTGCATGGTATTATGCGATTTAGGGCCAGACTTTAATTTTAAATCTTCCAAATCGTCTGATGGCCCCCAAATAGAATTGATTTAGCTTGGTACGGCCATTAGTTAGTTTGGACGACTGTATATTATGGTATTGCGCGTTTGAGGGCCAGACTTTAATTTGAAATCTGCCAAATCGTTTGATGGCCCACAAATCGGATTGACTTTCCGAACCACACGGTGCCTGAGTCATCGATAAATCTTGGCAGGACTCATCGATAAATCTTGGTACTGCCAAACGTTAGTTTGGACGACTACCAAACTTTGGGCGACTGCCAAACTAAAGTTTGGACTCCTGAACTTTGGAGGACTGCCAAACTAAAGTTTGGACTCCTGAACTTTGGACGACTGCCAAACTAAAGTTTGGACTCCTGAACTTTGGACGACTGCCAAACTAAAGTTTGGACTCCTGTTTATTATGGTATTCGCGTTTGAGGGCCAGACTTTAATTTGAAATCTGCCAAATCGTTTGATGGCCCACAAATCGGATTGATTAAACTTGGTACGGCCATTAGTTAGTTTGGACTCTTGTAACTACAAGGATTAGCTCCGCTGACCTTCGGTTCGTTATAATAAAGGAATTTTTCGCTAATGGAATAAATGACAGAGAATGAACAATGAAAGAGAATGAACAAATCCCTTATTATATACAATCCTTGTGCATGGTATTGCGCGTTTGAGGGCCAGACTTTAATTTGAAAACTTCCAACGTCGGCAAAAGTACAGCGAAGCGAAACTTTTGCCGACGTAACCGTCTGATGGCCCCCAAATCGGATTGAAAAAATAACCACACAGTGCAGGAGTCATCGATAAATCTTGGCAGGACTCTTCCTGTTATTAACGTATTAATATTAAGGGTTTAATAGTCAAAAAAGTTTGTTTTCTCAATTAATTCTTGTCAAACAATTAATTCAGATAAAATTTATATAACTGATTGAAAATTAAAGTCGAATTCACGTTAGTAAGTAGGTGGCAGCTTAAAGAGCAAAACGTACCTGCTACAATAACGATCCTTAAAATGAGTACAGCGAATTGCGCGGATAAACGAATTTTGGTGTTGAGTGACGACTGACTTAACCATTTTATTTAGCCACAACTCACATAAAGATTAAGTCGCTGAAGCGACTACTACAAACTTTAAGTCGCTAAAGCGCCTACTACAAACTTAGGCGCTAAAGCGCCTACTACAAACCTAGGCGCTAAAGTTTGGCGTTCCAGAACGAAGTTTCGTTGTACTTAATTCGTTTATCCGCGTAATTCGTTGTACTTAATTCGTTTATCCGCGTAATTCGTTGTACTAAATTCGTTTATCCGCGTAATTCGTTGTACTTTCACTACAGTTTTTCGCCACGCCCTATCGCATAATAGGTAAAACCCAACTGACGCATTCTCTGCGGTTCATAAAGATTACGTCCATCAAAAATCACCGCTTGCTTAAGACTGGCTTTGATAAGCTCAAAGTTAGGGCTACGGAAGACTTTCCATTCCGTGACAATGACTAAAGCATCAGCGCCATTAAGGGTGGCTTCGTGAGTTTCGCACAATTGTAAATCGTCCCGCGAGCCATAGATATGCCGTGTTTCGGACATCGCTTCCGGATCATAAGCCTGCACAGTCGCGCCCTGTGCCCATAACGCTTCCATCAACTTGCGACTGGGCGCTTCGCGCATATCATCGCTATTAGGCTTAAAAGCCAAGCCCCATAAGGCAAAGCGGCAGCCTCGCAAATTTCCATGGAAATACTGTTGAATTTTTTCAAATAACACCTGTTGCTGTTGCCGGTTGACGGCTTCAACGGCAGGTAAGATTTTGACATCCACACCCACTTGTTGGGCAGTGCGTATCAAAGCGGGCACATCTTTGGGCATACAGCTACCACCATAGCCGCAACCCGGATAAATAAAATTAAACCCAATACGCGGATCAGAACCAATACCAAGACGCACTTGTTCAATATCGGCCCCAACCTGTTCCGCAATCAGAGCCATTTCATTCATAAAACTGATTTTTGTTGCCAATATGGCGTTAGCGGCATATTTGGTTAATTCCGCCGAGCGAATATCCATCACCATAAGCTTATCGCGATTACGGTTAAACGGTGCATAAAGTTCACGCATTAACTCCGTGGGGCGGGGCTTATCTGTACCGACGATAATTCGATCAGGTTTCATAAAATCCTCAATAGCGGCCCCTTCTTTTAAAAACTCTGGATTAGAAACCACATCAAAATCACACGCCACCCCGCGAGCATCAAGCGCCGCTTGCACCTTTTCCCGCACTTTATCCGCCGTACCGACTGGAACGGTAGATTTGTCCATAATCAACTTAGAGTCCGTCATGTTTTTACCAATGGTATCAGCCACTTGCAAAACATACTGAAGATCAGCCGAACCATCTTCATCGGGCGGAGTTCCCACCGCAATGCACTGAATTTCGCCGTGTGCAACCGCCTTAACCACATCTGTGGTAAATTGTAAACGGCCCGCAGCGATATTGGTTTTCAAAAGTGATCCTAAGCCCGGCTCGTGAATAGGCACTTTGCCTTGCTGCAACTGAGCAATTTTATCCTCATCGACATCCACACATAAAACCTGATTGCCAACGTCAGCGAGGCAAGTGCCAGTGACTAAGCCAACGTAGCCGGAGCCAAAAATGGTAATATACATATTCTATTTCGCTTATTTAACAAAAGTTGTTGATTTTTACTCATTAGGCGATAAATCGCCTACTACAAACCAAGATTTTTAGGCGATAAATCGCCTACTACAAACGGGGGAGAGTGATTTGATGGATGATGCACAATTATTACGTTATAGCCGCCAAATTTTATTGCCCCAAGTTGGAATAGAAGGGCAAGAACGTTTACTTAACGCTAAAGTATTGATTATTGGTTTGGGGGGCTTAGGTTCGCCGGCCGCGATGTATTTGGCTGCTGCGGGCGTGGGACATTTATTGTTGTGCGACTTTGATGTAGTCGATTTATCTAACTTGCAACGCCAAATCATTCATAACACCAATGATATTGGTAAACCCAAGGTAGAATCAGCCCGTGAAACGTTGTTGGCATTAAATCCACAAATCGAAGTAACACCACTTTACCAACAATTAGATGACGACAATTTAACAAAACACATTGCCAAAGTGGATGTAGTGTTAGACTGTAGCGATAATTTACCGACACGCTTTGCCATTAATCAAGCCTGTGTGAACACACAAACGCCCTTAATATCTGGAGCGGCGATACGCATGGAGGGACAGCTCTCAGTCTTTCGCAGCAACAAACCCGACAGTCCTTGTTATCGTTGTTTATATCCGAGTGAAGATGCGCTAGAGGAAACTTGTACCCAAACCGGAATATTAGCACCCGTAGTGGGCATTATCGGCAGTCTGCAAGCACTGGAGGCTATGAAATTAATTATGGGCGTGGGCGAAACGCTGACGGGGTGGCTATTGTTGATTGATGCCTTGAATATGGAATTCAGTCGTGTCAAATTAGTAAAAAATCCTGCCTGTCCGATCTGTTAACAGTGATCTGTTTTCAATGATCACTGTTCAAATCAGTGATCAAATCACTGATCGAATCAGTGATAACTGATAACTGATAACTGAACATCACTGAAAACATGATCACTGAACACTGAAAAAATGATAACTGATAAACTGATCACAGAAAACGGGAAGAAACTTTTATGTTATCACTTAATACAGCCGATAGTGCTGATTGCTCGCCACTCGATCCTCAAATGCTGAAACATATTGAAAAAATCATGGGGCCAGAGATGACAATCATGCTGATTCAACAATTTATGGACTATGCGCCACAACAACTGGCCGCTTTGCAACAAAGTATTGCCATTGGCGATACTGAAACCTTACGCCAACAAACACATCAGTTTAAAGGCGAAAGTTTACAAATTGGCGCTAACCAGTTAAGTGCTTTATGTCAAAAAATGGAGACTCTAGCACAAAAAGGTCAACTCGAAGCAGCGTCTGCAAATTGTGCCAAACTCGAAACCGAATGGGCACGAGTCAAAGCCGCTTTGACGCAGGTGAGCCGTCATGAGTAGCCGCCCAGCACGTATTTTAGTGGTTGATGATGCGCCGTTGACTCGCGGATTGTTGGAGCATGCTCTACGAAAATATGGCTATGCCGTCGAGACGGCTTCTAACGGTCAACAAGCGGTAGAGTATTTTATCAAGCATCATCCTGACTTGATTTTGATGGATGCGGATATGCCGATCGTTGATGGCGTGACTGCTTGTGCCCGCATCAGAGAGTTGCCCGATGCCAAACATCTTCCTATTATAATAGTCACCGCCTTAGTGGAACGTCAATGGATTGATCGCGCTTATGCCGCGGGTGCAACAGATTATATTACCAAACCGGTGAATTTGGATGTATTACGCAACCGCATTCACTATATTTTGCAAGCTAAGCGTGCTGAAGAGGCGCTGTTTGATGAAAAAGAAAAAGCCCAAGTCACTCTAGCTTCCATTTGTGATGGCGTGATCGCCACTGATGCCAAGGGAAGGGTGGAATTTTTAAACCCAAACGCGATTAAGATCACCGGTTGGACTACCGAAGAAGCAAAAGGCTTAGCTCTAAGCCAAGTGTTTTCACTCATTGACGAAAACACGCAACAGCCGATTGAATTTCCCATACAGCGTTGTTTGGAAAAAGGCAAAATGCTCGATGCCCAAAATACGCTATTACTCCACCGTGACGGCAAAAAACAGTTTGCCATAGAAGAAAAAGCGGCACCGATTAAGGCTCGTAATGGGCGTATTATTGGCGTGGTTGTTGTGTTTCATGATGTGACTGAAACGCGCAAAATGACCCAAACGCTTGCCTATAAAGCCACACACGATGCTCTGACGGGTTTATACAATCGGCATGAATTTAACGCACGACTCAAACGAGTGCTACAAGCACCGCGTGACGAAAAAAGCAAACATGCGTTGTTATACATGGATTTAGATCGGTTCAAAGTGGTGAATGATACCTGTGGGCATGAAGCTGGTGATCAATTGCTCAAAGATGTCGCCTTGCTCTTGCAAAAAAACATTGACGCACACACCGGCTTTGCACTGGCAACCTTAGCCCGATTGGGCGGTGACGAGTTTGGCTTGTTACTTGAAAACTGCTCAAAAAAAAAATCCGTTTTAATTGCCAAAAGCTTGTGTGAAAGTCTTGAAAGTTATCGTTTTTTTTGGACTAATGACCAACAAGAGAAAAACCTTTTTACCATTGGCATTTCGATTGGTTTGGTGCCGATTTCTACACAAACGCTCAATCCAAAAAGCATAATCGCCATGGCAGATGCCGCTTGTTATGCGGCGAAAAATACCGGTCGCCGTTGTATCCATATTTACCAAGAAAACGATACTGCTCCAGCCAATAGCAACATCCAATGGATTTCTTTAATCCATGATAACCTTGAAAAAGACCAAGGTTTCTCTTTATTTTATCAACCCATTCTCCCACTGCGAAAAAGCCCAAACGTGGGTAACTGTTATGAAATATTGCTACGCATAGCTGATCCGCAAAACCAATTAGTGCCACTGGGGGCTTTTCTATCCGCCGCCACCCGCTACAATTTGATGCCCACTTTAGATCGGTGGGTGATATGTAAAGTTTTAAAGTGGTTAACGACACATCCTCAGCACTTAGAGAAGTTGAGCTTAATTACCATCAATATTTCTGGTTATTCCTTGTGCGATCAACATTTTTTAAAGAGGGTAATAAGTGATATTGATAATACTGAAATCCCCGCACAGAAGCTTTGCTTTGAAATCACCGAAAACACAGCGCTTACCAATTTCACCGGCGTCCTCAATTTTATGACCCCATTAAAAAAACGAGGCTGTCGTTTTGCACTAGACAACTTTGGCTCTGGCATCGCTTCATTTGCCTATTTGAAAAATCTACCGGTAGATTTTTTGAAAATTGATGGCGCATTGATAAAAAACCTCTTAAACGATACAGTTGATTACGCAATGGTAAAATCTATCAATGACATAGCTCATCTTATGTCGATTCAGACAATGGCTGAAAATGTTGAAAACCAAGCAACCCTCAAGAAACTGAAAGACATCGGGATTGATTATGTGCAAGGCAATTGGATTGGAGAACCCAAACCTTTATCGCCTTAAAAATTTAAAAGCTTGCTTGTAGTAGGCGATTTATCGCCTTAAGTTTAAAAGCATGTAGTTTGTAGTTTGTAGTAGGCGATTTATCGCCTTAATTTAAAAGCTTGTAGTAGGCGATTTCTACAAACAGGTGAAAAAATGCGAGAATATAAATATCTTTTAGACAGCAGCCCACCCAAGTTTAGCCATTTAATTTTATGGATAACAGTATTATTTGTTGCCACTGCCGGTGTCTGGGCGCATTATTCCACCCTTGATGAAGTCACTCGTGGCAACGGTAAAGTCATACCTTCTCGTCACGTACAAATCGTACAAAACTTGGAAGGCGGGATTATTTCAGAAATCAATGTAAAAGAAGGCGACATTGTTAAAAAAGGCCAAGTGTTATTGCGTATTGATGATACGCGCTTTTCAGCCTCAATGCGCGAAAGCCAAGTCACATCGGCCGCGATGGAAGCCAAGATAGCTCGCTTGACGGCCGAAACTCAGGGCAAACCCTTTAAATTACCCCGACGACTCAAAAAATCCCAACGAGAACTTTTTTTCAGTGAACGCGCCTTAACACAATCACGGCAAAAAGAATTGCAAGCCAACATTAATATTTTAATTCAGCAAAAAAATCAAAAGAGACATGAAATCAATGAATTAAAATCAAGACAACGACAATTGCAACACAGTTATAATCTGGCGCAAAGAGAACTGAAAATCACGGTACCCTTGGTAAAAAAGGGCGTGATGTCGGAAGTCGAGTTATTACGTTTACAACGTGAAGCCAGTACACTCAAAGCCGAGCTAGAAAGTACCCGTCTCTCAATTCCGCGTGCCAAGGCAGCCATTGCCGAGGCCGAACGCAAAATCGAAGAACTCAAAATCAGTTTTCGCACCAGTGCCTTGGCAGAACTCAATGAAATTAAGGCCGAATTATCACGTATTTCGGAATCCAAACGCGCCCTTGAAGATCGTGTCAGACGCACCGCCGTCCGTTCCCCGGTTAAAGGCACTGTCAAACAACTCAAAGTCAACACCATCGGCGGCGTCGTTCAACCGGGCAGCGATTTAATAGAAATAGTTCCCCTAGAAGACACTTTACTGATGGAAGCCCAAATCCGCCCTTCTGACATCGCCTTTTTGCACCCCGGACAAAAAGCGATGGTGAAATTCACCGCCTATGATTTTTCGATTTTTGGCGGCCTAAAAGCCTCTCTTGAACATATCAGTGCAGACACCATCATCAATGAACGCGGCGAACCGTTTTTCCTCATTCGACTACGCACAGATCGCAACTACTTGGGAAGCATCGAGTCACCCTTACCAATAATCGCCGGGATGACAGTCAACGTAGACATTTTAACCGGCAAAAAAAGTTTACTTAGTACAACGAATTACGCGGATAAACGAATTCAGTACAACGAATTACGCGGATAAACGAATTCAGTACAACGAATTACGCGGATAAACGAATTCAGTACAACGAAACTTCGTTCTGGAACGCCTATATTGCTCCTAAACGAATTAAAATCCACCGATTGATAATCCTCCTATCAAAAAGCGAACAAAACAGAAGCATTTATCGAACCATTCATGTCTAATAGCTCGTTTTATGGACACTTATGGGTAAAGGTAAGATTAGCCCTTTCGGTATGTATTATTAAAGCCAAGGGCAACGCCCCTGGAAACGGGAAAATGATTAATGATTAATGATTAATTTTGGACACTTGTGGGTAAAGGTAAGATTAGCCCTTTCGGTATGTATTATTAAAGCCAAGGGCAACGCCCCTAGAAACGGGAAAATGATTAATGATTAATGATTAATGATTAATTTTGGACACTTGTGGGTAAAGGTAAGATTAGCCCTTTCGGTATGTATTATTAAAGCCAAGGGCAACGCCCCTGGAAACGGGAAAATGATTAATGATTAATGATTAATGATTAATGATTAATGATTAATGATTAATGATTAATTTTGGACACTTGTGGGTAAAGGAAAGTTTGAAAAACACGGTTGAAACCCTTGTAATTGACGTGCTCAAAAAGCACCGCTTTAGCGCCGCCAAAAACCTTCACAGAAGAAACAACATCGTTAATCCGCAATTTCACGAAGTTGGGCTGATCCGCTCGGAAGCACTTCTTCCAGCCACCGTAATTGGCATGCTGGTACAAGCAAACTTGAGGAGGCATCAGCTTGAGAGAGGAAAACTTATCGTTCACAGCCTTGCCCACCCAAGGTACATTATTGGTGTAGACACGTTTGAAACCCTTGTAATTGACGTGCTCAAAAAGCACCGCCGTCGCGCCGCCAAAAACCTTCACAGAAGAAACAACATCGTTAATCCCCAATTTTACGAAGTTGGGCTGAGCCGCTCGGAAACACTTCTTCCAGCCACCGTAATTGGCATGCTGGTACAAGCAGACTTTAGGTGCCACTTTCACCTTCAGAGAGGAAAACTTATCGTTCACAGCCTTGCCCACCCAAGGAACATTATTGGTGTAGACACGCTTGAACCCATTATAATTGACGTGCTCAAAAAGCACCGCTTTAGCGCCGCCAAAAACCTTCACAGAAGAAACAACATCGTTAATCCGCAATTTCACGAAGTTGGACTGATCCGAACTGTAGCACTTCTCCCAGCCACGGTAGTTTGCGTGCTGGTACAAGCAGACTTTAGGTGCATGTTTCACCTTCAGAGAGGAGAACTTATCGTTCACAGCCTTGCCCACCCAAGGTGTGTTCTTGGTATAGACACGGTTGAAACCCTTATAATCAACGTGCTCAAAAAGCACCGCTTTAGCGCCGCCAAAAACCTTCACAGAAGAAACAGCATCGTTAATCACACGGTTGAAACCCTTGTAATTGACGTGCTCAAAAAGCACCGCTTTAGCGCCGCCAAAAACCTTCACAGAAGAAACAACATCGTTAATCCGCAATTTCACGAAATTGGACTGATCCGAACTGTAGCACTTTTCCCAGCCAGCGTAATTTGCATGCTGGTACAAGCAGACTTTACCTGCTGCCACAGTCGGCATGGAAACACTAGCCATCGCCAACCCGAGTGCCAGAGCACTTGAGTGAAGTATTGACTTACGAAGAGACATGAATTTCAACCTCTTTTTGTATCAATGTATTTAAGTAGGTACGCATAAATCCTTTAACATTTTTGGTGACTAGAGTAGTACTCGCAAAAGCTACTCACAAGCCGCACGTTATGTTAAAAGACTTTTGTTTACCCACTTATGTATTTGAATGAAGATTTCCTGGCAAAGCCATCAGTCAATTTAACGGTTTTTCGTAGCCGCATGTTTTATGTTGAACATCAACTCTCAGCTAAACACAGATGATGCTATCGCAAACCGGTTCAATGACTGATATTTGCTCACAAAACACCTCATCCTACCATTATGAACTCAAAAAAAATTTGAGAACTGTCTTCTTAAAACATCTGCGTGAGAATCTTAGCACCTATCAGTTTGTAATAGTCGTCATTTTTCAACACCGTTTTCGTTCACAGAGTAGCACAGAGTTACACAGAGTCTAATATTTTTCGGTGAAATCTCTGTGAAACTCCGTGTAGCTCCGTGTCTCAGTGTTGAGAATTTGAAAACTGATAGGTGGTAAGGCGTATGAATGTTGCCGCTATCCTAAGAAAACGGAGCGCATTATAAAGCAACTCGATTCGTTTGTATAATATAACTTTTTTATGATTTCTATTAGCTATTTTTTATATACCTGAGTTATACTTATTTTTAAATAACTTATAAATATAAGTCAAACCCAAGTTTTATAGTTAACAGATTGAATATAAAACGATTTTCATACGAAGGACTTGCAAAACTCTATAATTGATTGGTAATTGGTAATTGGAAATCGCCTTATGACTGGACATCATTATGACACTTAAAAACACCGTCTACTTCACCGTAACTTGACTAAGAAAGCAGCCAAAGTTGCCCAACTTGAAAACGACATTTCTCGTTCCAAACAGAAGTTTGGGAACGTATTCAGAAAACCGCTCCCCGTCGTTCAACTCAAAAACGACTTAACTCAGAAAACCGCTCCCCGTCGCTCAACTCAAAAACGACTTAACTCAGAAAACCGCTCCCCGTCACTCAACTTGAAAACACAGTTACTTATAAATGACTTGACTGAGAAAAGAGCCAAAGTCGCTCAACTTGAAAACGACTTAACGACTTAACTCAGAAAACCGCTCCCCGTCGCTCAACTCAAAAACGACTTAACTCAGAAAACCGCTCCCCGTCGCTCAACTCAAAAACGACTTAACTCAGAAAACCGCTCCCCGTCGCTCAACTCGAAAACGACTTAACTCAGAAAACCGCTCCCCGTCGCTCAACTTAAAAACGACATTTCTCGTTCCAAACAGAAGTTTGGGAACGTCTTCTCCTTTGCACAGCGATATGAAAGTAAAAAGTGGGCCATGTTATCACATTGAAAGGTATGAGTTTTTCTCCAAAACGACAAAACGACTTTTTCACGTTCCCCGACTTAACTCAGAAAACCGCTCCCCGTCGCTCAACTCAAAAACGACTTAACTCAGAAAACCGCTCCCCGTCGCTCAACTCAAAAACGACTTAACTCAGAAAACTGCCAAAGTCGCTCAACTTGAAAACGACTTAACTCAGAAAACCGCCAAAGTCACTCAACTTGAAAACGGATTCAACTTAGATTTTCAGATAATTATTTAGTCCCCTTTAGGGGACTTGAGCTTTCAGTTGGCTGTTTTGAAATTAATTATCTGAAAATCTATAGAAGTAAACAGCCAAAGTCGCTCAACTTGAAAACACCGTATACTTATAACTGACTTGACTGAGAAAACCGCCAAAGTTTTGGGACAATTAAATCGCTCGTTTAAAATACTTGAAAATTCAGGCTTCACTACTTACAAACAATTGGCCGATGAATCGGCCACAACGGACAATGCGATAATCAGACTTTCAACTACCCCTTTAAAAGAAAAAAGGCCACAAGCAATGAAAAACTTATAAACGCTATTACTTTATAAATTATTGACAAATATCATATTATATCCAACCGATTGATAAATAAGATAAATAAAAATTACGTTATTATAAAGAGACTTGCGTTGGCTCCAAAAAGCTAATTGGTGATTTATAATTAACAATAGGAAATCTACTTGTGACTTGAAAATTATGACTTGGGGCCGACACCCATTGCCCATTACCCATTACCCATTACCCATTCTTCAATGAGCCTTCGCCACGAAGCTCATAGACAAAAGTGTTTTGCATTATCAAACCACTCTAGCCTCAACTTATTAAGGGACGAGGCCGGAAATAATAAACGTGAGAACAAATACCATCCAAGAAAGGGATATAGATATTCAGATAATTAATTTAGTCTCCTTTAGGAGACTTGAGCTTTCAGACAACGGCTTTAGCCGTTGGCTGCGAAATTATTTTTCTGAAAATCTATAGTATCTGTCGCATTTACTTGCGTAAGTTATTAACTGCTACGTCCCCAATGGATAAATAAAAGTGGAAAATCAACTCAATATCGCAGAAATCCAAAACGTATTGGCTAAAGCCGATGAATTATACACTCACTCACAAGTATCAACCGCATTTGACAACATGGCAGTGGAAATCCACCAACGTTTACACGACAAAAATCCCGTGTGCCTATGTGTCATGATTGGTGGTTTAATTACCACCGGGCAATTGCTGCCGCTTCTGAGTTTGCCGTTGGAACTCGATTATATTCATGCCACCCGTTATCGAGGCGCAACTTCTGGCAGCGATTTGCAGTGGATTAAATATCCCAGCATCAGTTTAGAAGGCCGCACCGTGTTAGTGATAGATGACATTTTAGACGAAGGCCTAACTTTGCAAGCGATTGTCAAATACTGCCAAGAAGCGGGCGCCCAAGAAGTGCTGACGGCCGTCTTAGTCGAAAAACAACTCAACAACCGCCCCGGATTACATAAGGCCGATTTTACCGGACTCACTGTGCCCAACCGCTACGTATTTGGTTTTGGCATGGATTACCAAGGCCAATTGCGCTATGCGCCCGGCATTTATGCCGTGCATGGATTATAAAATCCACCCCTTTTTCAAAGCAATGCCATTAATATATGTAGGGTAACAGCATTAAATTAAGCAACAAAACACCTACAAAAAGTATCAATAATAAAGCGCGACAGAGGGCCATAACTTAATTTTAAAACCTCTAAAATAGAGTATGGCCCTCAAAATCGATAGTCAAATAACCCTCAAAATTTAGATCGATATTCGCATTCCATGTAGTTATGTTCTGACTTGGGGGCCATAAAACGTTTTGAATGTTTTTAAATTAAGTCATGGCCCACAATTCAAATTATTCAACACAGAGACACGGAGTTACACTAACTTCTCAATCAGAAGTTTTTATAACTCATTGATTTCATAAGAATTAATTAATTCAACCCTTAATTCGCATTACAAACCGGCCTTTTCCGTACGGTATGGCATTGACATATAGGGTAGGCAACACGTTGAACGGGCCGGAAAGATCAAAAAACTTTAGCGACTTAACCAAAAATTATGAGCGAATTAGCAATTATTGGCGGCACTGGCCTCACCAAATTTGATGGATTGGAAATTACCCATCGACAAATGTTGAGTACGCCCTACGGAGAAACCTCTAGCCCCATTATTCATGGCACATATTGCGGAAAATCCGTCGCATTCCTAGCACGGCACGGGGCACGACACACCATACCACCGCACAAAATCAACTACCGTGCCAATCTTTGGGGCCTCAAAGAAATAGGCATCAAAACCATTCTTGCCGTCGCCGCCGTGGGCGGCATTCATCCCAACATGCGGCCAACAGAGTTAATCATTCCTCACCAACTCATAGATTATACACACTCACGCGAACACACCTTTTTTGCCGAAGAATTAACCCATGTCACTCACATTGACTTCACAAATCCCTATTGCGACAGTTTGCGTAGCCAACTGCTAACGGCCGCCCAACAATTTGATTTTAAAGTACATCCTCAAGGCGTGTACGGCGCGACGCAAGGCCCCCGCTTGGAAACGGCCGCCGAAATCGACCGCCTAGAAAAAGACGGCTGTGACATTGTCGGCATGACAGGAATGCCAGAAGCGGCCTTAGCGCGTGAATTAGAACTTTGCTATGCCACCTGTGCCGTTGTTGCCAATCCGGCCGCCGGACGTGGCGCCGCCCAAATTACCATGGCCGATATTGAAGCGAATTTAAAACAAGGCATCGAAAATGTCCGCCAGTTATTAGCCGAAGTAATACCATTAATATAAAAAAATCTGGAGTCCAAAGCTTTAACGAAGAAGGAGTCCAAAGCATCCGGAGTCCAAGATTTATCTTGGACGTCTTGGACGTCTAAATACGTCCGGAGTCCAAGATTTATCTTGGACGTCTAAATACGACCGGAGTCCAAGATTTATCTTGGACATCTATTTATTCACTCTTGGCTTTTTTTAAATGATTTTTCTGAACATCTATAGCGACTATGGTTATGATATCGAATTCTATAGCGATAATATTGATGGAGAGATTGAAAAAAGCCTATTTTGAACAAAACGGTATTTCTTTAGACGCTATCAAACAAGAAACTTTTACAATTCATTTGGATAACAAGAACATTCTCAATACGAAAGCCATTATTTCATTACAAGAATATAAAGATAATGTGCTTTCACAATTAGATGGATACATTAAACACTATGCTTAAAATTAACTTTCCTCAATTAAAACAAGCACTAGATAAGCTTGGGTTTGAAGAAACTTGGGTAAAGGAGAGTTATGTTAAATTTAACAATCCCCAAGCATATGCCATTATTGTTTTATCTAGTTATGAAATAGATAAAGAGATTAAACCTGCATATATGCGTATGATAGAAAAAGTGCTTGAAGAGAAGGGTATTATTAGAAGAGATAAATTTGAAAGTCTTTTTAACGATTTTAGAAGTGATCAGTCATCCCTTATGTAACTATGAAAGCGGTAGGTTTGGTGTCTGCCATCAAGTCGCTTTAGAAGGTGGCACCAAAACGTCTCCGTGCCGTCTGGCGATAAACAATTGAACCTCAACAATGAGGCTGAATTTTGGACTCCACCGAACTTATCTTTTCCAAATCAGTCATATTAACCTGCTCGTGTGGCAACAAGCGTCGGGTAATTTTTGTTAAACTGAACAATGATGACATGAGATTTAGAAAAAGGCGAAAGCGGAGGTTGAAATTAATGGCGTTAGATTACTATTTAGTTATCCAAGACATAAATAATGAGATTGAACCCGCTATCGTTCTGGAATCCTTAAGTCAAGCGTTCTCTCTTCAAAAAAACCAAATTTCCGCTTTTTTAATAGGTGTTGGCGTGACTATCAATGCATTTAAAGAAGACGATGAAGACTCTCTTTTTGGCAGCCCCTACCCTGAGATTTGCGTTGCATTTCGCATTGATAAGTTTGAACACTATGAATCTGGCATAAACACGATGCTAAAAATAGTGATTTGGTTAATGTCTTATTTCAATGGGAATATGATATTCTTATTAAATGAACAGAAAATTTTCCAAAGAATGTCAAGCCAGTTGAGTCTTAATAATGACTCTGAATTTTGGAGTCCAGCGGAATTATCTGTTCCAAGTCAGTCTTTTCAACCAACCCGTGTAGCAACAAGCGTCAGATTATGAGCCAGCGTACAAGCTTGAGTGTTCAAATGCTTAATAAGTTATTATATTATTATGACACGCAAACATAAACGGGTATGAATATTGAAGCGGCGAGAGCCGATGTTCGTGCTTTGATGACTAACACCCTATCGCAATAGATACGGTGGTTGTTGAAAAAGCATGGATAATACGACTCTATGCACACAAATCTGTCATCGGGTGGGCAGCTATACTCAAGAATGGAACAAATTTTCAGGCAAAAGTTTCGCTCCGCGAAACTTTTTTGAGAAACAAAAATCACCCAGTGTAACTACCTTCAAGCCCCAACGGGGCGAGATTAATATAGCCAAGGGGCAACCCCCCTGGAAATCTTGAAAAATAGTACCGTCCGCTTGCCCACCAGTACGTAAATAGATATAAAAATCATAGACTTAAAAATTTAAGTGCCTAGAGTCGGTTGAAAACCCCGTCCCGAATGTTTTATTGACTTGCCCCAGACTTTACCTTATTCGCCCTCACAAGGTAGGGCCGATTTTAGTCATTCAGATTCTTGGAGATATAACTGTCCAGAAAAATTCGCACCTAAACTGAAGAGATTTCACAAACTGAAGAAGTTTTTACCAAGAAAAAATCGGATTTTGGGCCGAAAAAAAACTTTTCTGGATAACTATACAATGAACGTGTTTTGCTATCACCCAGCACTCGCTCATTGGCAGAATGTGAATATAAGCAATTCCTTAATCGATGCTGATTAAAATTTTAAAAAAAGCTGGCATTTTCATTTTTTCGTGTCATAATCCAAAACCTTCTTTGGTGACATCGTTTAGGAGCCAGACAAAAGTGTGGCATACATAGCTGACGCTATCGATCTCGCAACCAAGAACGCTGCGTGGTTCACACTTAGTTTGTCAAAATCTGGGCAGGTAAAGCCTATTTATCTCATTATACAGACGATGAAAGTGTTGCTACCAACACCGCTTGGACTAGGGTTTTGAAAATGTACACTGTGCGAAAGCGAGTCACTTTGAAAAGCCCTCGGTATCAGTTCAAAACATCCGTGAGGAGGCAAATCGGGTAACTGACTGTTCTACCTTGATGAACAAGTAACTCTCCGAACCATTGTATATTAGGTATAATCATAAAAATGATTGATTTTTGAATTATCAGTTATAATAAATTACATGGGTAGACAACATTTTGAATGCCTACAAATAGGTTTGGTTTTTAAAGTTGAGCATTCCCAAACCCGTCTGTTTAAGATAATTTGATGGGATTTACTATTTTATAACCGGTTGACAACCAGACATTACTGATAAATATGAAACCAAAAATATCTGTTGTTGATCTTTTTTGTGGAATTGGGGGCTTTTCTTATGGTCTCTATAAATCAGGTTTAAAGATAGATGCGGGGGTTGATATTGATAATTCATGCCAATATGCTTTTGAAGCAAACTGTAAATCCAAATTCCTTTGCGAAGATATTGCGAAATTAACCGGAGAGGAAATTAATGCGCTCTATACAAAAAATGATGTTAAAGTGCTAGTTGGATGTGCCCCTTGCCAACCTTTTTCTTCATATACATTTAAGGGTGATAAACAAAAAGATCGTCGATGGCAATTGCTCTATGAATTTTCAAGGATAATTAATGAAGTCAAACCTGATATTGTTTCAATGGAAAATGTTCCCCAGCTTTTAAATTTCAAAAAGGCACCTGTTTTTAAAGATTTTGTGAGTGATCTTAAAGAAGGTGGCTATTTCATTTGGGATAACATCATTTATGCCCCTGATTATGGTATTCCCCAAAAAAGGAAAAGATTGGTATTATTAGCATCCAAATTTGGAAATATATCCTTACTGCCGCCAACTCATACACCAGAAAATTATTTAACGGTGCGAGGTACAATTGGTCAATTAGATAAAATTAAATCGGGTGAATCATCTCCTAATGATATTTTTCATAAAGCCTCGAAATTATCTGATAAAAACTTACAAAGAATAAGACAATCCATACCAGGTGGTAGCTGGAAAAGGGATTGGGATGATAATTTAAAACTAGCTTGTCACAAAAGCAGTAAGGGGCAAACCTACGTTAGCATTTATGGACGGATGAAATGGGATGAACCTTCACCGACAATGACAACTTTTTGTACGGGTATTGGTAACGGCAGATTTGGACATCCGGAACAAGATAGGGCTATTTCATTAAGAGAAGCAGCTTTATTGCAAAGTTTTCCAATGGACTACAAATTTGTAGAAAACCCTAAAGATTTCAGATTTGGAAATTTATCTAAACAAATTGGTAATGCGGTTCCTCCTAAACTTGGAGAAATAATCGGATTAAGTATCCTTAAACATCTTAAAGAAAACAATTATGGCAAAAAATAAATTCTCGCCAGATGAGCTGGAGGATATTGAAAAACAGGTACATGAGAACTCCAGTTCTTATGATTATCGGACAAAGGATTATCCATTTGAAGTCATTTGTACCAAATTTGGAGAACAGGATAATCCAGAAGCAACATTGTATGTACCTGATTATCAAAGGGAATTTGTTTGGCAGCCTGATAAGCAGTCAAGATTTATTGAGTCTGTGTTATTAGGTGTGCCATTAACCCCATTTCTTGTCTCTGAGGATGAAGATAATAGACTAGAAATAATTGATGGTTCACAGAGAATTCGTACCTTATTAGCCTTTTATGAGAATAAATTAAAGCTTAGGAAACTTAAAAAGTTAACTCAGATTGAAAAGGCTAAGTTTGAATATTTACCACGGAGTCTGCAAAATTCTATTAAAAATAGAGACTTCAGAATCATTGTGGTTAGTCATGTCAATCTCTCAATTAGACAAGATATATTTGACAGAATCAATACGAGCAGTGAAAAATTAACCGATAGTGAAATTAGGAAAGGTTCATATTCTGGTGCTTTTTATGATTTAGTCCTTGAATTAAAAAAGGATCATGCTGAATTTAAAGCTATTTGTCCGGTTTCTGATGCTAAAGGAAAAAGAGGCGAATACGAAGAATTGATTTTAAGGTTCTTCGCTTATATTGACCGATATCAAGAATTCAGACACGACGTTGCAATCTTCCTTAACTCATATCTTGACGAGATGAATGAAACTGATTTTGAGAGAGAATATTACTTAAACGCTTTTACCAATATGGTGGACTTTATCAAAAACAATTTTCCAATCGGTTTTAGGAAGGAAGCAAAGTCCAACAGTACACCAAGAGTCAGGTTTGAAGCCATTGCTATTGGCGTTCATTTAGCATTACAGGAAAATCCTGATTTAATAATTCGAGATGTCAGTTGGCTTGATTCAGAAGAATTTTCTGCCCAAACTACCTCAGATGGCAGTAACAACACAGGTAGATTAAAAAATCGAGTTGAATTTGTCAGAGATTGCTTATTGGGTAAAATGAACAAAAGACAGTCTGTGCGATGATGAATATTACCAAACGTGATTTTTATAAAAGAAAGGATGAAGTTGAAAACGACTTCTCTTTTCTTTCCATTCTGGATGATGACGAAAACACACGCTTAAAGTACAAAAAAAAGGGTGATTTGGTTGAATAAAAAATATCAGATCAACTTCAGAAAATACTCATAGCAAATGGTTTTCTATTACTTTATAATGTCATTGAGGCAACCGTTAGAAATTCCATTGTAGAGATTTATTATGCAATTGAAGACAACGGGATAAGTTTTGAACAACTCTCTGAGAATTTGAAAAAAATTTGGGTTGAACACAGCACCGATAATCTTAAAGATGGGAATTTTAAACAGGATACTTTACGTGACACTATATTAAAGATTACTGAATCAATTTTAACAAAAGAAACCATTTCTCTTTCTAAAGATAAATTAGATTTTTCTGGCAATCTTGATGCACAAAAAATAAGGGAACTTGCCACTAAATACGGTTTTGATACGCCATCAGATGGCAGAAATTTGGTGACTATAAAAAATAAGCGAAATCACTTGGCTCATGGAGATTCTACTTTTTCTGAAATAGGTAAAGATTTTACAGTCAGAGAATTAGAAAACTTTAAAGATGAAACACTGGTTTTTCTATCTGATGTTATTAATAAGATTGAACAATTTATTATTCATAAACAATATATAAGGATTAAGAACTGAAATTACTAGACTCAATAAACACAACGAACTATAAAATCAATATCTTTTTGTATCAATGATCCGGACAGTTTTTAGCAAGCGTAGGGTGGGTAGAACGACAGCGAAACCCACCATTCCTCCTAATTAGCTGATTTATGGTGAGTTGAACAAACCTATATCGCATGCGTAGGGTGGGCATTCGCTACAAACTTTAGTTTGGCAGGAGTCCAAACTTTAGTTTGGCAACAGGAGTCCAAACTTTAGTTTGGGAAGCTAGAGTCCAAACTTTAGTGACTAAGAAAGCAGCCAAAGTTGCCCAACTTAAAAACGACATTTCTCGTTCCAAACTGAAGTTTGGGGACGTCTTCTCCTTTGCACAGCGATATGAAAGTAAAAAGTGGGCCATGTTGTCGGATTAATAGGTATAAGTTTTTCTCGCTCAACTCGAAAACGACTTAACTCGGAACTACCTAGCAAGCCCCAACGGGGCGATATTAATAAAGCCAGTGTACCTACCTAGTAAGCCCCAACGGGGCGATATTAATAAAGCCAGTGTACCTACCTAGCAAGCCCCAACGGGGCGACATTAATAAAGCCTGTGTATCTACCAGGCAAGCCCCGCCCCAGGCAAGCCCCCAATGCCATTAAGTTAAGATATAACAGATTGATTTTTAATCATTTTTTTTGTGTGTTAGGGTGGGGTACCCGATTTTTTACTTTCAATAAAAACAATGACTTAGAACCCCACCCCCTATATAAAAACATGGCACGACTGCTCGCTATTTAATA
>NBMI01000343.1 GCA_002085445.1 Candidatus Parabeggiatoa sp. nov. 2 | reverse complement strand
GTTAAGGGCTTTGCACGTGGGATTGCCCCTACAAACCGTTATGTAATGTAGGGGCAATCCTTTATGGTTGCCCTCACCCAAAAGCGGTACGATATGGCATTGAGCTTCACCCGTGGTTTTATCCAGAATAGAAGCCGCTAGTTGCGTGGTGGGCGGCAGAGGCGGCAGTAATTCGTCAGGCTGAACGGCACTTTCCGGTTCTTCCTCCTCATCATTTTCCTCAAACGGCATCGCAGAAACATCTCCCAACAACAACTGCACATCTTCCACCGACAGTCCACCCAATGCCGCAGAATCATCAGTAATCACCGCTTCCGCCAATTCCCGTTTGCGCGCCTTGAGTTGGATAATCTTCTCTTCCACCGCCGGATTCCACCAAGGATCACAATGAATACCTCGCACAATAGCCGCCAAAGCATCATAGCGTTGTTTTTGCGCCGGCCCCAGAACACACAAATGTTCGATTTCCTGTTTGGGTGGCAAGTCCTTGAGTACCTGCCGTTTAGTGCGGCGTCGTACAAAAGGACGAATCATGGTACGTAGGCGACGCGCTGCTGGGCCTCGACTATCGGATAAAATCGGATATTCAAAGCGGCGCGAGAACAGTTTCTTAGAACCTAACATGCCAGGATTGCAGAACTCTATCAAGCGGTTTTCCACCGGTGTGCCAGACAGAGCGAGTTTTGCTTCCCCTTGCAAGCGCCTTGCCGCTTTGGCCGTGGCCGTATCATAGTTTTTTATATTTTGCGCTTCATCAAGGACGATAGCGCGGCAAGCTAATTGCTCTAACATATTCCCATTCAAGGGCCCCAGTAACCAAGGAGTATAATCACTTTTGCGACTACAAATAGTCATTGGTTTCTGGTAAACGTTTTCTATGAAAATAACTGGTAATTGGTAATTGGTAATGACTTACATCTATCAGTTTTTGCTAACTCATTGAATATTAAGTACAACGAATTACGCGGATAAACGAATTTATTCTTCAGTTTATTTAGGTTTCAAGGTACAATTAATTTATTCAACCGTGTACAACCCATCGATAATACAACAGATTCACTCAACGACACGATTGATAAAATTCGTTTATCGGCCCGTAATTCGTTGTACTTAAGTACCCGTGCAGGTATTTAAAAAAAATAAACCTAACGAAAACCATAAACCTTTCAAACTCTTGCACAGGTACTTATAAACAAACAAATAATCCATCATTACCAATTACCAATTAGCAATTACCAATTACCAATTACCAATTACCAATGAGCAATGACTAATTACCAATTACCAATTACCAATGAGCAATGACCAATGAAAAATATCGCCAAATCTCTCATAATAATAATACTCCTCTTTGGCATACTGCCAGGGCATGCCAACGCCGATACCGTCACTCATTTGAGAGTAGGCTATTTGCCCATTCTCGATCACTTAACCTTGCTCGTCTCACACGCCAAAGATCGCTGCACATACGAGCAAGTTGAAATTGAACCCAAAATGTTCAAAGCTTGGCGCGAAATGGTGGGCGCTCTCAAAGCCGGTGTGATCGATGCCGCCTTTATCCTCTCGCCTTTGGCGATGGATTTATTTAACAACGGCGTTGATATTAAAACCGTTTTATTAGCGCACCGCGACGGCTCAGCCATTACCGTCAAAACCGGATCGGCTATTCACTCGGCCGCCGATTTCAAAGGCAAAGCCATTGCCATCCCCGACAGAAAAGCCACCCATACCGCCCTACTCAACAAATACTTAATGGGCGGCGGCCTTTCCCTCAAAGATGTCAAGGCCAAAGTTATTGCCCCACCCAATATGATAAAAGCCATGAAATTGGATAGAATTGACGCATTCATCGTAGCCGAACCCTTCGGAGCGAAGGCCCAACACCTTGGCGTGGGTAAAATTCTCGTGTTAACAAAAGACATCATCAATCACCATGTAGAATGTATTGTCGTTGTAAATCAAACACTTATAAAAAATAACCGCGCTGCTATCCAAGAATGGATCAATAGTCTGATTAGGGCCGGCAAATGGATCGACCAAGATAAACTGAAAAACGGCTCCAAGCAGGTGGCACGGCTAATGACCAAAAAAGCAAAAAAATATCTGCCACACTCAGAAAATACCATTATCAGAGGATTACAAAATCCCTCTGATCGCATTTCTTTTTCCGATCTCAACCCGGGGTTGGATGATTTTCAAACCATTATGGATATTTCTGTACAAGCCGGTATTATTGATAAGGTGAACCTTGAAGCCTTTATTGATGACAGCTTTTATCGTAACTCACCCGACAAATAGGCGATAAATCGCCTACTACAAACTACAAACTACTAAAGAAAGGCGATAACTGATTATGCGTATTCGTTCTAAATTACTGCTCAACACCTTCATTATTATTATCTGTTTAAGCGCGGTTGGTGGAATAGGTTTTTATTATACCTACCACGTAGCAGATATGTCCTTGTCATTGGTGGAACTCGAAGCGGAACCGCTTTTGAAAATTAACGGCCTAGAAAACTTGGCTTGGGAAATGTGGTTACGCCTCATTGTGCATAGCGGTATCTCCGAAGTGGAAACGATGCAACAACTGGAGCAAGAAATGGCACAATTGGATAAGCAAATAGCCAAGCAGTTTCACGAGATTGCCCAACAAGTCTTGCAGCTCAGCCAAGATTTCACCAAAGAAGACGCGCTACACTTGATTATCCAAAAAGGACGAGTTGCGTATGACAAAGCCATAGCCAATCTACGCAATCTTGTCAAGCAACATCGGCAAAACATGGAAACACTGCGCGATGCCGCCATCGAAGCGCGGCAAAATGCCGCTTTGATGATTGCCACACTCACCTTCCTAATTGGGATAATGGCCCTTATTTTAATTCATCGCTTTACCCAAAGCTTTACCGGCCCCCTATTACAGATAAACCACCATTTGAAATCACTGGCGCAAGGCAAACTGATTGAAGACGACATCAAATACCGAGGAAATGACGAAATTGCCGAAATTGTCCTCTCTTCCCGCCAATTAAGAGACGGCATGAATAACACCATAGAACAAACGAATGCCATCGCGGCCGGCAACTATAACAATAAAATAGAACTGCGCTCTGAACAAGATAAATTAGGCCAAGCACTTTCCGAAATGACGCACACCCTGCGCGAAGTCACGATAAAAAATAAGACACAAGATTGGTTCAAAACCGGGCAAACGCAATTACATGATCAGATGAGCGGTGAACTGAGTCTCGTTGATTTTGCCCATAATATCGTCTCTTTCCTCACCCTCTATTTAGAAGGGCAGATTGGAATTTGCTACTTAGTTGAACAATCCACAGAAAGCAACCAGAATGTCCATCTCAAACAAGTTGCCAGTTATGCCTATAGCCGGCGCAAAAATCTGGGCGATGAATTTCAATTCAGCGAAGGGCTGATTGAGCAAGCTGCAAAAGGGCAAGAAAATATCATCATCACCATTAATACCGGCTTTGGAGAAGAAATGCCTCGACATCTCTTAATGACTCCCTTTGTCTATGAAAATATCGTTAAAGGCGTGATGGTTTTAGGTTCTTTAAAACCCATGACCGAAATTCAACTAGAATTTATCAACCAAGTGATGCCAAGTATTGGTATCGCGGTAAATACCGTCGAATCACGTACAAAGTTGCAAGAACTCTTGCAAAAAACAAAAATTCAGGCTGAAAAACTCAAAACTCAGAAAGACAAATTGCAAACTCAGACAGAAGAACTACAACACCAAAAAGAAGAATTACAAAGCCAATCAGAAGAGCTGCAAAGCCAAACCGAAGAATTACAAACGCAACAAGAAGAACTGCGTCAAACTAACGAAGAACTTGAAGCGCGTACTCGTGAACTTGAACAGCAAAGAGAAGATATCAGTCAAAAAAACCAAGCACTGGAACATTCTCAGCAAGCCATTCAAGCCAAAGCCGAGGAAGTGGAGTTGGCGAGTAAATATAAATCGGAATTTCTCGCCAATATGTCCCATGAACTACGCACGCCCTTAAATAGTTTGCTGATTCTCGCACAACTGTTAGCCGACAACAAAAAAGGCAATTTGACCGACAAACAGGTGGAATATGCCAATACCATTCACAGTGCTGGCTCTGACTTACTCACCCTCATCAATGAAATCCTCGATTTATCCAAAGTCGAAGCTGGCAAAATGGAAGTTCATATTGAGGACGTTACCTTGGCAAAATGGGTAGAAAATCTGGGACACAAATTTCGCCATGTTGCTGACGAAAAAGGGCTGGCTTTTCACATCACGGTAGCTGAAAACTTGCCGCCCACACTCCGCACCGACGTGCAACGATTCCAACAAATCATCAACAACTTGCTGTCCAATGCCTTTAAATTTACCCGCGAAGGCGAAATCAAGCTGGAAATAAAACACAAATCCTCCCTAGGGAATATTTTGGCGTTCAGCGTGACTGATACTGGCATCGGTATTCCCAAAGACAAACAAAAAGTGATATTTGAAGCCTTTCAACAAGTGGATGGCACCACCAGCCGCAGCTACGGCGGCACTGGACTCGGCTTATCCATCTCTCGCCAATTAGCCAGACTGCTTGGCGGCGATATCCAACTGCACAGCGAAGAAGGCAAGGGCAGCACCTTCACACTCGAACTGCCTGAAACCTTTGAACCGACGACTAATTCAGGCGTTCAGGCATCCAACCGTTCACAAGTTCAGGCGTTCAACCGTTCAGGCGTTCAACAAACGTCAGAGCCATCCCAAACGGATGAAACCCTGACAGCCACAGGCGAGAAAACGGTTGAAAAAACGGCGTTTTCCGAGACGGCGGTGGAAATTGCAGACGA
The DNA here is from genome assembly GCA_002085445.1 of Candidatus Parabeggiatoa sp. nov. 2. GTDB lineage: Bacteria > Pseudomonadota > Gammaproteobacteria > Beggiatoales > Beggiatoaceae > Parabeggiatoa. The sequence continues at coordinate 5,530 of NBMI01000343.1, read as the reverse complement.
CCGAAAAACGCTAAAACCCGAAGACAAATCCCTATTAATAATAGAAGACGACCGCAAATTTTCAGGCCTTCTCATAGAACTCGCACGGGAAAAATACTTCAAATGCATTCTGGCCGAAGAAGGCAAAACAGGCATGCAATTAGCCGAACAATACCAACCCAATGCCATTATCCTTGATGTAGGATTACCACAAATAGATGGCTGGAGAGTCATGGAAAGACTCAAAGACAACCCCAAAACTCGGCACATTCCCGTGCATTTTATTTCCGCCTCTGACGACCAAAGTCAGAATGCAAAAAAAATGGGCGCCATCGGCTATTTACTCAAACCCGTCAGCCTCAATGAACTTGGAAAAGCCTTCAATTCCATAGAACAATTTCTGGCTCAAACGTTCAAAAACCTTTTAATTATTGTGGATAACGAACCGCGTCAACAAAAGATTCTGGAATTAGTCGGGAGTGAGAATGTCCAAACCACACTCGCCGTGACGGCCGCCGCCGCCTTACAGCACCTCAAAGAGGCACTGTTTGATTGTATTATTCTTGATATGGAGATAGAACAACGCTCAGGACTCAAACTGCTTGAGCAGATGCAAGAAGTAGAAGGATTATGCCAAACCCCCGTGATTGTCTATGCAGAACGCGAATTGACTTCGGCCGAAGAAACCTTACTACTGCAATGCGCCGACTCTCTTACCGTCAAAACGGCCAGTTCACAGGAACGTTTATTAGACGAAGCCACCCTCTTTCTCCATCAAATAGAAGCCAACTTACCGGCCCCCAAACGCAAAATGCTACGGATGGTACATGACAAAGAGGCGATACTGAGGCATAAAAAAGTCTTGATTGTGGACGATGATACGCGGAATGTTTTTGCCTTGGCAACCGTGCTAGAAGACAATGAGATGGAAGTGATTTTCGCCAACAACGGATTGCAGGCACTAACCATGCTGGAAGAACATGAGGATGTTGCCATTATCTTGATGGACATTATGATGCCAGAGATGGACGGCTACGAAGCCATGCAGAAAATCAGAAAACAAGTACGCTTTCGTAAACTCCCCATTATCGCCCTCACCGCCAAAGCCATGAAAGGCGACAAAGCGAAATGTCTCGAAGCCGGTGCCAATGACTATCTCTCAAAACCGGTAGACACTGAACAACTGATTTCACTCATGCGAGTCTGGCTCTACAGATAACTCAGTGCCGGAGTCCAAACTTTAGTTTGGCAGGACTCCAAACTTTATAGATGTTCAGAAAAATAATTTTTGAAAATAATGATGTGTCCCACTTGTCCGACAGACTTATCGTTATCTTGCTGCTGCCCAAACCTTAAGGTTTCTGTTGAGGGCCATGTTTTCAAATCAATCAGGTAAACTTTTTATTAAAAGCTTAGCATTTTATAACTGAAAACTGACAAAATAAACTTTTTATTAATGGCTTACCATTCATTCTTCATTGTTTTTGAGGGCCAGGTTTTCAAATCAATCAGCTAAACTTTTTATTAATGGCTTAGCATTCATTCTTCATTGTTTTTGAGGGCCAGGTTTTCAAATCAATCAGCTAATCAGCTAAACTTTTTATTAATGGCTTACCATTCATTCTTCATTGTTTTTGAGGGCCATGTTTTCAAATCAATCAGCTAAACTTTTTATTAATGGCTTACCATTTGATAACTGAAAAATGAAAAATTTTCATTTTTTTTGACGTTTATCTGCGTAATTCGTTGTACTAAATTCGTTTATCGGCCCGTAATTGGCGGGCCAATACGAAGTTTCGTTGTACTAAATTCGTTTATCCGCGTAATTCGTTGTACTTTTGGACACTTGTGGGTAAAGGTAAGATTGTTGGAGAGGGTGGGAGAGGTGTGTTTTGGAAGTCCCTAACTGATAACTGAAAAAACTAATAAAGGTGTCAAATGTCAAAAGCTGAATCCCTTAATGTACTGCTTGTCGATGACAACAAAAATAATCTACTGAGTTTGCACAGTCTCATTGACGAATATATCGAGGATGTTTATGTTTCAGAGGCCGACTCAGGGATAGCCGCTTTAAACACTCTTATGAAAAACAAAGTGGATTTGATTATCCTTGATGTACAAATGCCAGAAATGGATGGTTTTGAAACAGCAGAAATCATTCGCTCGCGGAAAAAAACGCGACATATTCCCATTGTCTTTCTCACAGCAGCTTACAAGTCGGAAGAATTCAAGCAAAAAGGTTATAACATCGGAGCCGCCGACTATCTCACCAAACCCATTGACACCCATCAATTAATCAACAAGATTAAAACTTATTTGCGCTTCATCCAACAAGATCGTCAGCATAACTTGGTCAAATCTGAATTGGAACATCAAGTTCAGCAAAACATGACCGAACTTTTAGAAACCAATAAACGGCTCCAACAAGAAATTGTTGAGCGCAAGCGCATAGAAGAAGAGTTGAAGTGGGCCTTAGAAAAGGCCGAAGCCGCCAATTTGGCGAAAAGCCAATTTCTTGCCAACATGAGCCATGAACTACGTACCCCCCTTAACGTCATTATCGGCTATAGCGAAATGCTTGAGGAAGAAGCAGTCGATTTAGGCTACGAGGACTGTACCCCCGAGCTGGAAAAGATTTGCTTGGCTGCCAGGCATTTGTTGAGCTTGATTAACGATGTGCTGGACATCTCCAAAATTGAAGCGGGGAAAATGACGCGTCATTGCGAAACCTTTGATTTAGCAACCGTTATTAACCATATGACAAGTACGGTAGAACCGCTTATGGAAAAACAAGCCAATACTTTTCAACTTCATCTGGAAGATGCGCTTGGCGAAATGTATGCCGATCCAACTAAACTCCGCCAGATTTTATTGAATCTGTTGAGTAATGCGGCCAAATTCACCGAAAAAGGCACGATTACCTTGGAACTCACTAGCACTACTGAGAATGGCAAGAAGTGGTTCAATTTTAACGTCACGGATACGGGCATTGGTATGTCTGCCGAACAAATCAGTCATTTATTTCAACTCTTTACCCAAGTTGATTCGTCTTCAACTCGTAAATACGGCGGTGCTGGGTTAGGTTTAGCGATTACTAAGCAATTTGCCGAAATAATGGGAGGTACGATTTTCGTCGAAAGTGAATTAGGGCAAGGTTCTACCTTTATAGTGCGATTACCGGCCGAATGTCGTTCTGAAACGCCCGATTAAACGCTTATAAGAAAGGATTTAATAACAACAACTACAAGGATTCGTTATAAAAAAGGATTTAATAACAACAACTACAAGGATTCGTTATAAGAAAGGATTTAATAACAACAACTACAGGGATTCGTTATAAGAAAGGATTCAATAACAACTACAAGGATTCGTTATAAAAAAGGATTTAACAACAACAACTACAGGGATTCGTTATAAAAAAGGATTTAACAACAACTACAGGGATTCGTTATAAAAAAGGATTCAATAACAACTACACGAATCCATGTAGTTTTTATCCGTTATTATAACGAATCCTTGTAGTTATCCGTTATTATAACGAATCCTTGTAGTTTTTATTATAACGAATCCATGTCGTTTTTATTATAACGAATCCTTGTAGTTTTTATTATAACGAATAGTTATAGCTTTAACTTTTATGAAATCATCGCTTAGGAGTTAAATAAATGTTAAATTGGTTCAACAACCTCAAAATACAGAACAAACTCATTTGGGCCTTTTCGCTCATAATCAGTCTATCAATCATCATCAGCATCATTGCCCTGTTTGGTCAGAACTACACACAAACCACGATGACCGAATTCTTCAATGTTGAAGGCCAAATTGCCAAGCTTGGCAGACAAAGTCAGAACGCCATGCTTATGGCACAACGCAGCGAAACAGATTATTTCCTGCACTACAAGCAACTCGGTTTTGAAAATGCGAGAGCAACACATCTGAACCAAGTGCAAACCTATATCGCCTCCATCCACGAAAACATGGCCGCCATCAGGCAATTGGAAACAGAGAAAGAACACATTGCAGAAACCAAAATCGTTGACAAGGCCACTGCTGACTACGAAACCACTTTCCTCGCCGTGGTTGATTTGCTTGAAAAACGGGGTTTCAAAAACAGCGGCCTAGAGGGCCAATTCAGGAAAAAGGTTCACGCGATTGAAGCAGCCGTCAAAGCGCAAAACCTCAGCCAATTGACAATTGACATGCTCACCATGCGCCGCCATGAAAAGGATTACCTATTACGCGCCGATCAAAAATATGTCGGCCGTCTACATGAAACCGTGAACCAGTTCAAAGTCAATGTGGCCGCCACCGACTTGAGCAACTCTAAGAAAGAACGATTGACAAGACTGGCTAACCAGTACCAAGCCCGATTTGACGAATTGACTCAAATTGACACGCAGATAGTGGCCCGTCTGGAAAAGTATCGTGCCGCCGTACACCGCCTGGCCCCGCTGTTGACGGACATTTCAGCAACCGCACTGTTGCACGAGGACAGAACCCAAGCCAACATACAAAGCGCTGCTCAAACAGTGAAACTGATCGTTATTACTGCCAGTCTAGTGGTGCTGGTAGTCGGCTTATTGTTGGCCTTATTCCTCGCCGGCTTGATCAGCAAACCACTGACTCTGATCGTCCAAGGTTCCCAGTTATTGACGGCCGGCAACACGGCCTTGACTGGCATCGACCCAGCTGAAATCAGAAAAATCACCACACGACGAGATGAAATGGGTGACATCGGCCGAGCTTTTGACGCGTTAGCGAGTTATTTTAAGAAAGTCATTGAAGACCTTGTCCATGTCTCTCAAGGATTAGCAGAAGGCAACCTACGCGTCACGCCTATGGCAGAATACCGAGGAGACTTCGTCCAAATCAAAAAAGCCTTAGAAACGGCCCTGTCCAATCAGCGACTCGTCATTGAAGACATCGTCCATGTTTCTCAGGGACTCGCAGAAGGCAACCTCAGTGTTAGCCCTCAGTCAGAATACCGAGGCGACTTCGTTCACATCAAAAATGCCCAAGAAACCGCCTTGTCCAATCAGCGACAAGTGATTGAAGACATTGTCCAAGTCTCTCAGAGATTACTAGAAGGCAAACTGCGCGTCACCTCTCAGGCGACATACCGGGGAGACTTCGTGCAAATCAAAGAGGCCCTGGAAATGGCCTTGTCCAATCTGCGGCAGGTGATTGAAGACATTGTACAAGTTTCTCAGGGCTTAGCGGAAGGCCAACAACTAACGTCTCAGGCCGAATATCGGGGCGACTTTGTCCAAATCAAAAATGCCCTAGAAACCGCAGCGACTAAACTCGCCGAGGCCACCGCCAAAAATGCTGAACAAAATTGGCTCAAAACCGGGCAAACGCAATTAAATGATCAGATAAGAGGCGAACAAAACATTGTGAAGCTCGCCAAAAATATTATCTCCTTCCTGACAACTTATGTCGAGGCTCAGGTGGGATTATTTTATCTACTCAAAGAGGCCAACTCGGCCAAAACCTCTCTGCAAGTCATCGCCAATTATGCCTATACAAGCAGTGATAATCGACCCAATGA
>NBMI01000097.1 GCA_002085445.1 Candidatus Parabeggiatoa sp. nov. 2 | reverse complement strand
AGTAGGGAGTATCAGCCCTTTATCCCCTCGCCTAATGAGAGCTTAGGGTAACATTAATGCTTGAGAGTCCATTTTTTTGACGTGGAAGGCTAACCACCTCAAGCTTTTATAATTATACTTTAAAAATAACAAAAATGTCAATTTTTTTTAGATAATGTCCAGCCAATATCAATAGTTATCAATATTTTTTGGCCGACTATATTAATGCGACTTCGCTCAAAATTTTATTTAAAATAAAAACTAATCACTGAAAAACTGATCATTGATAAAAGAGGGAAAACATGACAAAATTCGGTCACTTTATTGAGGATTTGCCCCCACAGGACGAGTACTTAACGATAGGTTTTTCACCCAGTTCTCGGCCTTTGAAGAAACGGTGGGAAAACAACGGCTTATCTGCTGATTTTATCGCCGAATACTTTAAGACGTTTTTTGTGAGTCAGGAAAAAGAAACGCTTTCTAGCGTCGCCATAGAGAATCTCAAAGATGGAGTAAAGTATATCGCCAATGAATTGCTGGAAAATGCCATGAAATTCCAAGATGAGGCTGTGCCATTTACCGCTAAAATAGGATTTTCATTGTATAACGATAGATTGATCTTCCGCGTCACCAATGGCATCAACGACCAGCAAATCGAGCCTTTTCAAGCCTTTATAAAGCGATTGCTGACTGAAGATGCCGATGAGTTGTATCTTCAGGCGATGAAAACCAATGCGAGGAAAGGTGTCAACGCGCCCTCAAGGCTGGGATTGCTCAGTATGATATGTGACTACTCAGCTAAACTGGGTTGGAAGTTTGAGAAACTCCAAACGGAACCACCAATGACAATTGTCAGCACGATGGTGTGTTTGAAAATAGACGACTAACTAAAAACGTTTTTTTGTATGTACCACCCAACGTGTTGCCCACCCTCGTCGTATTTTGGGGTCGGCAAGAAAAAACACAGATGTCTGGATTTATTCTTAACTTAATGGCATTGAGCTAGGGGTGTGTTGTGGGTATATTATTTATTTTTTGGGAGGCCCAAACGGCATGCCGTTTCAAGGCCATTTCATCTCTTTTTATTGAAAAGAAGCAACTATGGAAATAAAAGCAGAAAAATACAGCGTCATTTACGACCCAGACACCGCCACGGTGACTTGCAAAGGTTCATTACTGCTCAATGGTGCAAAGGAATATGAACCTCTCTTGCAACTCTTCAATATGGCCGCTGAACAACAACAGCCGAACAGCCTAACGATAGACTTGCGGGAATTGAAATTCTTAAACAGTTCCGGCATCAACATGATGACCAAGTTTGTGATCAATGTGGGTGATATAAAAGCGCTTGATCTTGAACTGGTGGTCATCGGCTCCAAGAAGATTGCTTGGCAAGACAAGTTGCTAAAGAACTTGCGGCGCTTGATGCCGACTATAAAGGTGAAATTAGAATAAAATTTTCGGTTTTTGGACTCAATATTTTGAGGGCCAGAATAATAGTTAATGATTAGTTAATGATTAATGATTAATGATTAATTGTTAATTCTCCCTTTGGGGAAGCCCTAATTAATAGTTAATGATTAATGATTAATGATTAATTGTTAATTCTCCCTTCGGGGTTGGCGTGTTGAGAGTCTATCAATAAAATCCTTTATAATCATGGATTTATTACCTTAAGATTGAGGTTATGCCTAAAGAACAAGCATCAAATACACAACAACTGCACGAACTGAAAACTCTGCGCCGGCAAGTGGCAATCTTGTCAAAAGAAAAAGCGCATTTGGAAATCGCGCTGGAAGCGATTGCAGAGCATGATGATGTGCTTGAACGCCAATTGCTAGACGTGTGCAAATCACAAGAAGAAGTCTCAAAGGCACAACTGCTGTTAGAAGTAAGGAGTCTGCGCCGGCAAGTGGCAATGTTGTCGACAGAAAAAGCGCATATGGAAATTTCGATGGAAACCATTGCTGAACATGGCGATGTGTTTGAAAGTCAATTGGTAGAAGTGCATGATACCCTAGAAAGCGAAGTTGCCAAGCGAACTCAGGAGTTAGAAGAAAAAAACCGCCAGTTGCTTAAAGAAATACAAGAACGCCAACGGATAGAGGCGGCATTACGCGAAAGTGAGAAATACTATCGTACCTTAATCAAAGAATCGCTGATTGGTTTGGCGTTGAGCCGCATGGATGGATCCCTAGTTGAAGTTAATCCGGCCTTTGCCAACATCATAGGTTACTCCGTCAAAGAAACACTCAAACTCAACTTTTTGGATATCACACCGTATGCGGCGGCTGAACAGGAGCAGTTGCGCCAGTTGGAAAGCACTGGACGATACGGCCCCTACGAAAAAGAATATATTCACAAGGAAGGACATCTGGTGCCCGTCAGACTGTCCGGGCTGATTGTTCCCCATAACGGCGAGCATTTTATCTGGACTAACGTTGCTGACATCACCGAACAAAAAAAGGCCGAAACCGCTCTGCGGCTCGCGGTTGACTCGGCCGAACAAGCCAAAACGATGGCGGAGAGAGCTAACCGCGCCAAAAGCGCTTTCTTAGCCAACATGAGCCATGAACTCCGCACCCCACTGAATGCCATTATTGGTTATAGTGATATGCTGCGAGAAGAAGCGACCCAGATGGAGTATGAAGAGATTATTTCATGCCTTGAAAATATTGAAACGGCGGGTAAACAATTATTGGCGATTATCAGTGATATATTAGATATTACTAAAATAGAAGCGGAAAAAATGGAACTCAATCTGAGCGAATTTGAGGTTGCACAGTTAGTCAAAGAGGTTGTCACCCTGATGCAGCCTACTCTTTGCGATAATCATTTAGAGATTGCGTGTTCGGCCAAAATTGGCACCGTATATGCAGACTCCACCAAAATCCAACAAATCTTGCAAAACTTGCTGAGCAATGCCGCTAAATTTACCAAGCATGGAACGATTAGCTTCAGCGTCAAGCGCACACAACAATGGCTCATTTTTAAAGTCGCCGATACCGGCGTTGGGATTGCCGCGGACAAATTAACCGAGATTTTTAACCCCTTTACCCAAGCCGACAATTCCACTACCCGCCAATTTGGAGGTACCGGGTTAGGCTTGACGATTTGTCAACAGTTATGTAAGATGATGGGAGGTCATATCCATGCAGAAAGCGAACCGGGCAAGGGTAGTCTGTTTACAGTACAACTGCCCTGCCAATTCTCACAGTTGAGGAATTAAGTGACTTAAAGCTTACTATAAACTTAGGCGCTAAAGCGCCTACTACAAACTTTAAGCGCTTACTATAAACTTAGGCGCTAAAGCGCCTACTACAAACGGTGCTAACGAGGCTGGATATTGCTTTGCGTAAACCTTACCTCTTAATATAAAGTGATAATAGAAACTGTGAGTAAGTGAGAACAACAACTATGAACCAAACTCAAGACAAACACCTTGCAAACGAACCCATTACCAAAAATTCGCCCGTCTGCGAATCCCTAGCTGAGTTAAGCCGTCAAAGTGAACTGGTGAAGATGGGAGATGAAATGCTCGACGAAACTCATACCATCAGGGCTGACACTCAATGGCTCTTGGAATATGCCGACAAAGACGCGAGTTTTGAGGAGTTTATTCCTGATTTCAGCAACATGTTGAAGGCAGTTGAACAATTGTCAAGTTTAATCGCGCAATTGTTTTCCAAGAAAAATGCTCATGGTGAACTTGAGTTGGAAACCTTGACTTCCGCCATTCGTCATGATTTACGCACGCCTGTCAACGCGATTATTGGCTATGGCGATATGCTGGTTGAAGATATCGAGGAAGAGTTCGAGGAAGAAACTCACCCAGAAGCCCGTGCCAAACTGCAAAAAACTCTCGCCTCTGGGCGACGGTTGCTGACTTTGATTGGCGAACTCTATGCAAAAAGATGAAGCCAGTCTGCCAAACTAAAGTTTGGACTCCAAACGAAGAATCTTAATTTGGTATGTAGTCAGTCTGCCAAACTAAAGTTTGGACTCCAAACGAAGAATCTTAATTTGGTATGTAGTTGCATTACTTCTCTTTTAAGCCTAAAAAGTTGCCAACACCACGAAGTACACGTTTATATATTAAGTCTCTCTCTGAGTCATGCAAATTGACTTGAGATAGGGTTTTCATCTGTCGCTGAGTCAATATTTTGCTAATCAGTTGAGTCACTTCAGGTTGTTCTCGCATTAAAGGAACAATATCGTCTTTAATGATTTCTAAAAGAATGGTATCCGTTATGGCAGTAATTGTCGCGGTTCTCTCTTGACCGGTAAAAAGTGCCATCTCACCAAAAAAGCTGCCGGCGCCTAAACGAGCAACCTCAATGGCTTCGCCTTCTTCTACCTGCACATGGACGCTAACCACGCCTTCGACAATAATAAATAAGGAATCACCGCTATCCCCTTGTTCAACAACGGTTTCACCTGCCGTAAACCGATGGTGGCGCATTCGCTCATTGAGGTAGGCTTTGTGTTCATCAGAAAAGGGTTGGAAAATGTCCATTTCCTGTAACAAGGCCATTGGCTTGCTGGCTTCATCCAAGCCTCTGGATTTAATGCCTTGAAACGTTTGAACTTCTTGCCGATCCACCGGTGGCACAATACCGGCACGATTTAAATGAACCCAAACGCGCTTGAAGACGGCTTCACTACAAGTGATTTTTTTGGCGTAATCGTCAACATAAAATGAGATGGAATAGTTTGCTATCCAGTCAGTGAATCCTTTAAAATTGCAACTCGGTGGTGGCTCTCTCAACACGTCATCGGTAGAGAGTGTGGCATCAAGGATAATTTTTTCAACACGCGCCGGGGGGTGGGCGTAATCAATGCGAATATTAATGGTGGATAGACAAAGTTCCTCAGTATAGTTGTAGTTATGAATAACCGATTCTGAGGCCATACTGTTCGGAATGCTTAAAATATAGCCATCTGGGGTGAGAAGCCGGGTGGTTCGCCAAGTAATATCGACGACGGTACCTTCGTGAAACACTTTGCCCATTTGTATTTTTATCCGATCATTCACTCGAAAAGGACGCTCCAAGTTGATCACTATTCCAGAGAAAATGTTTGAAATGTTAATTTGAATAGCCAAACCGATAATCATGGCAATCACGCCTGAGGTTGCCAATAAACTGGTGAGTGCCTGATCGTACACAAAGGCAATTATTCCAAAAAACGCTAATAGGTAAACCATGAAAGAAACAAAAATACGTACCACATTTGGTATAGTTTGACCAGTTCTGTCTTCCAAAGGCCCCCAGAGAAAACGTTTGACGACCAAATTAATAATATATGCCGGTGTAATCCACCATAGCACATCAAATGTCACAATGACATATTTCAGGTGACGGGTGTTATTAGTATCAAAGGCCAATAATTCGATTAAGATAATTTCAACCGCCAACAGTAAAATTAATGCTATTATTGCTTGAAAAACCCAACTATAGTTAAAAAAATGGTGAAATTTCTTATCAACTAGCCGTAGAAGTGCCAGCACAATAATGCTGAACATGACCAAATTAACTGATAATTGAAAGGGTAATCGGCTCCGTAAGGTGAATTGATTACTTTTAATCTTAATAGCGGCATTGAAGCGAGAATATTCGATTTGCCGTCCGGGTACATTGAGGTATCTGAGACTGCCCAAGGGACTCTTTTTGACACGATCCTGAAAAAACCAGAGGTTTGTTGTAGTCCAGCCGGAGAGTGGGCTGAGGACTTGCGCTTTTTTTATTTTATCCAACAAGGGTTTGTCTTCTGTCAGCCCCATACCTAAAATATCAGTGACATAAATGAGGTTGTAACGGGTTAATTCTTTATGACGAAAGCTCATGCCCAGTTCATACTGTTTATAAGCGTGGTAGTTAGCCATAAAATGGCTCTTGAAACGTCCTTGGATGTGGTATAAATGGCTCGTCTGATCGCCGAGTTTATCAATTTTCGGTGCCTCCAATTGAATCGGTTCGACGACATTGATAAATTCAAGGTTTTGGGTATTCAGCTCCCCTTGAAATCGAAACCAGAGATAAAAATCTAGCGTATAGGTAAGATTTGTTATATCAATCTCCGTGATTTCATTCAATTCGACACCCACATAGACGACATTGGTTTTATACATATATTTGTTATCAATCAGCAAAACGCGCTCTTTTTGGATTTCGGAGTCGAGGCCTAAAAGTTGATTGATATGAGGAACCACTTGAAGTTGGGTTGAGGCTGAGATAATATTACCATTTCTAAACACGCCAATCGAAACCGGCTTGAGCGCGTCGCCATTGTCATCAAAGTAATTAAATCCGGTGAGGCCTTCTATTGCTTTATCAATGTTGTTCATGCTGGCGAGATAATCGCGGATTTTTTGTCGATCTTCGACGACTGTTTTTGGTTGTCCTTCAATGCCGGTCTTTTTGATCGCTTCAAGGAGTACCATAGCGGAATCAACCGCATAAGCGGCCGCCCAGTCGGGTTCTTCGTTATAGGTGGCTTGGTAGCGCTCTTTAAATTGCTGGGCTTTTTCATTGGCGGTGTCAAAGAGCAACGGAGTTGCTACATAAATATTATTGGTGTAGTAACCGGGATTGCTTCTCTCTATTGGAAATTTATCAAAACCATGTATGAAAGTTTGCTCAGAAAAGCTGGTTTCGGCTATGAGCCGATTTTTGAGGCCGGCATCTTTCATTAATTTGACGAGCTTGATGCCTTCAATCGCCTGTACGGCGAGAAAAATGACACCTGCATCTTTTTTGGTTTTTAATTCGTCAACGATTTTAGCAAGAACGTTGTCGATATTTTTATCGGCAGTGTCAAAGCGCCATTTGTATTTGACTTCACTGCCGAGTTGACGATAAGTTTCTTCAAACACTTTGGCAAGATAAGCGCCGTAAGCGGCCTCTTCTTGAATGATTGTTAGTGTGTCTTGTTTAAAAACTTTTTTGACATAGTTGGCGAGAAATTGCCCAGAGGATTTGGCGTTAAAGATATTTCTAAAATACCATTCATTATTAAGGGTGACATTGACATTGGTTGAGCCGGGTGTCATGGCAGGTATTTTGTATTGTTTATAGATTTCACCCCCGCTAATGGAAGCGGAACTGTACCAGTGTCCAATGACGGCTACCGCCCGATTCTGTTTGGCAATTTCTAGGGCTTGTTGTCTCGAACTCTTCCTATCGTTTTGGTCATCAAAAATATCAAGCATGATTTTTCGGCCGTTGATACCTCCTTTTTCATTGATGGTGTCCAAATACAATTGAATGGCTTGCGTCATCAATTGACCGGCCGCTGCACCGTCGCCCGACATGGGGCCGATAAAAGCCAGGTAGATAGGTTCTTTTTCTTGTTTAAAATAGTAATTGATACCTACCCAAGCTAATAGGGATAATGTGATAATAATCAATAGAAAAATTTTAGAAAAGGTGGTTTTCATAATGTTTGGTCTACATTATCAATCCAGTAGAGGTAAAAAGGAGTCCAAGCTTTACCTTGGACAAAACCGCGAAATTGGGAATGTTAGGATGATGGGTGGATAACGAATTGATACGATACGCTGTCTACGAAACTCTAATTAAAATTATCATCATCAACTCAACAAGTCAATAAAACCGCTGCTTATACAGGGTGTGATTAAAAGGCTCGCAGGGTTTTATTGCTTTAGTTCCCAAACAGAACGTTCCAGAATCGGTTGCAAACTGGTTCTGGCGGCTGCGGCCGAAATTTCTGCTCAAAACGTGCCATTACAATATGGGCTACTCCGTTTGACACGGAAATGATTGTTAAAATTGAAACGAGATAATTGATAACAAACTTGTGAACTAACGACGGTGAGTCGACTCTCCTTAATAGCACACAAAAACTGTTGTTTTGTTGCGCGAAATGAGGGCCATCGTTTAATTTGAAAGCATCCACGTCGGCAAAAGTTTCGCGGAGCGAAACTTTTGCCGACGTAAGTCTTTTATGGCCCTCAAACAAGATTGACTCAAATAACCACAAAAGAATTGTTTCATTATATCGACTTTGCACCATTTGAGAATCGAATCACGACACACCCCAGGCATCCCCGGAAAAGAAGGACTTGGCCTTGGTTTGACTCCCCGAATCGAAGGAGCGGGGGGTGTGTCAAGAGTCGACTGTCCTTAATAGCACACAAAAAGTGTTGTTTTGTTGCGCGAAATGAGGGCCATCGTTTAATTTGAAAGCATCCACGTCGGCAAAAGTTTCGCTCCGCGAAACTTTTGCCTGAAAAGGTGAAACCTGGGGAAGGGGAAGCCTCTTTAATTCAACAGTGCTGCCATGGCCGCAGTCAGTTTTTTCATATTAACAGGCTTACTCAAATAATCATTTGCGCCGGCTTCCAAACAACGCTCTCGATCACCAGACATAGCCAGAGCGGTGAGGGCAATGATGGGTATTGTGGCGGTGTCAGTATCGGCCCGAATTTCTTTGATGGCTTCTAGCCCACTCTTCACCGGCATCTGAATGTCCATTAAGATGAGTTCAGGATGCTTCGCTTGGGAAAGTTCAACTGCTTCAACTCCGTCTCGTGCTATGAGGACTTGGTAGCCCAGAGTGGTGAGGTAGTCGAATAGTATTTGGATCGTGGCTTCTTGGTCTTCTGCTAATAAAATTACCCCAGATGGATGACAACTTTCAACGAGTGCCGATTCTGGTTCAGGCACCGTTTTCAGTTGCGAAGGATCGGGAAGGGATGATTTATCCAGACTTGTGGATTGCCAAGGCAACGAGACGGTAAAGCAGCTACCTTGCCCCACAACACTCTCAACTGAAACGCTACCACTGTGCATTTCCGTTAAACGATACACCAAAGACAAACCCAATCCGGTGCCTTCCTGCGCTCTATTAAGACTACCATCCAGTTGCACAAAGGGTTCAAAGAGGTGTTTCATATCTTCTGGTGCCATGCCTATACCGGTGTCCTGAACACTAAAGTCAACCACACCGTGTTCTGCATCACCATTAACCTCTAATCTAATTGAACCGCCTTCTGGGGTAAACTTGACCGCATTACTCAACAAGTTGACAAGGATTTGCTTCAAACGACGTTCATCAGCTTGAATCGTGTCTACCGCGTAATCTAAAGTGGTGGCAACCCGAATTTTTTTTTGAAAGCTGCTTCCTTAATCATGCGTAGGCTCGCTTGGCAAACCTCGCTCACAGAAACGCTGTCGATTTTTAAGGTTAATTTATCAGCTTCGATTTTGGACAAATCAAGAATATCATCAATCAAAGCCAATAAGTGATGACCACTCTCTTCTAGTGTACGCATGAATTTGCGTTGTTTGTCGTTGAGGGGGCCATAAAATTTTTCCAAGAACGCCTGCGATATACCTAAAATCGCATTCAGTGGGGTGCGTAATTCATGGCTCATGTTGGCCAGAAATTCATCTTTGAGTCGAGCGGCGTGAGCCAGTTCAGCATTAGCCATACTTAATTCTGCTGTGCGCTCTGCTAACGCATTTCGCTCTGCTTGCAAGGAAGTTTCTACTTGTTTGCGGCGGTTGATTTCATCGATTAACTGCTGATTTTGCCGAGTCTGTTGCTGCTGCAATTTGTGTCATTTCAAGTGCGTGTTGACACGAGCCAACACTTCTTCATGCTCAAACGGTTTGGTGATGTAATCGGCCGCGCCTAGCTCAAAACCTGTTATTTTATCAACAAGTTCTGTCCGTGCGGTCATAAAAATGATAGGGATGTCTTTGGTTTTTTCATTATTTTTTATTTTTTGACAAACCTCAAAACCATCCATTTCCCGCATAATCACATCCAGCATTATCAAATCGGGCTGAGCAGACTCGGCCGTTTTAATACCCTCAATACCATCGTGAGCAACCAGCACTTCAAAACAGGTATGACTTAAAAAAATAAACAAGAGCTTGATCTCAAAAGGGATATCATCGACTATTAAAATAGTATCCATAATCAGTTATCGGTTATCCGTTATAGTCCATAAGAATAATTGGGCTTTAAAGCTCTTTTTAAACTAGAGTTGTTCAGATAAATATTTTGTTGTTCTGAAAACCTCCAAGTATGGCTTACTTGGAGGTTTGCCCATCTATTTTTCTGAACAATCAATTATATAATAACAGTTTTTGTATTGCCAAAAGAGTTGTACGTTAAAAAACTTTTGTTGACCTACTTATACGGAACGTACTTTAAAACCGTGAAAATAACAATTATAAATAAATTCTAAGTACAGGACAAAAAATAAGCGGCACTGTAAATCATGAGGTTTGTAGTAGGCGATTTATCGCCTTCGCCCACAGACAAGTTGAAGTTGCTAAAGCAACTACTACAAACCGAGTGAGTTGCTAAAGCAACTACTACAAACCAAGTGAGTGGCTAAAGCCACTACTACAAACGTAATTAGACCGGATAGTCAATAACAAACCGAACCCCTTGGCCGGGTGTGCTGTCACAAGTTATCGTGCCATGTAACTGCATGGTGACGAGGTTGTAACAAACATATAGCCCTAAACCACTGCCACCGTGAGCGCGGTGGGTGGTAAAAAACGGTTCAAATATCTTTTCCTGTGTTTCAGGCGCGAGGCCCTTGCCGGTATCAGAGTATTCTAAGTGCAAGTGGTTCCCCGTCAGTTGCACCGCTATGTGAATACTGCCGGCATCCTTACCCTCGGAAAAGCCATGTATCAGGCTATTCATCATCAAGTTGGTCATAATTTGTTCTAGGGTACCCGGTACACTGATAATGGTCAAATCGTCTGGACAGTCCACTTGAATTTCAATCTCGGTCGGTCTGAATTGATTGTGCAGGGTGGTGATCACGTCATCGATAGCCGCTTTGACTTCAAAAGGCCTGACTTCTTCCGAGGATTGGTCAATGGCGGTGCGCTTAAAACTGTTCACCAAGCCGGAGGCCCGTTTTAAGTTGGACAGGGTCAGATTCGCGGCTTCTTTGACCGTTGAAAGCGTCGATACCAACTCCTCTTCGTCAACTTCTTCTTGCTCAAGTAATTGGTTAATGGCTTCGGCGTTGTCATGCAACGTGGAGGCCGTGCCCACGGCCACCCCAAGAGGGGTATTGAGTTCATGAGCAAAACCGGCCACTAGCCGGCCGAGCGAGGCCATTTTTTCGCTTTGCACCAATTCCTGGCGCGTCTGGATCAATTCTTCTATTTTGTCATTCAACTGGGTGGTTCTTTCGACCACTTTGGCATCTAAGGTGGCCATGGTGTTGGCATTTTCCAGTGAAATCGCCATTTGGGTCGAGAGCAATTTTAAAACCGTCAACCGCTCAGACGTGAACGCGTTAGAAATGAACTTGTTCTCTAAATACACTACCCCCGTCATTCGGCCGCGATACATCATGGGTTGCCCTAAAACCGATTTGGGTTGTTTGTTGAGGATATACGGGTCATTGGCAAACCGCCCTTCACGGGTGGCATCGTTCAGAACCAGAGGTGTTTTGGTTCTGAGTACCGTATTGATAATCCGAGTGGGCACTTCTTTATCCGCGTCCTCTAAGAGTAAGTTGTGCAAAGTCACCTTAAACGAGTCTTTGTCGGCCTTGGCTATCGCTTCAAGCCAAAATTGCCGTTGTTTTTCTAAGATTAAAACCCCCCCGTTGAGCCCCGACATTTTCCATCACAATCCGCATGATTTTATGAATCAATTGCTCAAAAGCCATTTCATCCGAAATGGCTTGCGATGCCTTCATCACCGAGGTGAAGTCCAGAAGGTCTGACGGGCCTCTCTTGGTGCCGACGACGGTTCGGGTGGTGAGGGCAGCAGCCAGCGTCGTGGTGGTGGTCTTTTTGACGGAATATTCTTGATCCAGTACCGGGGCCAGTAATTCGGGATAGCGTTTTTCCAAATCCTCCACTTTGGCCTTCGCGCCCCAGCGGGCATAACCGTAGTAAGCATCGGTCAGGCAGACGACGGCAACTTTTTCTTTGCCCCACCCCAGGTAGAATCTCCCGGCCAGTTCATTCGCCAGCGCTTCTTCATTGGGGTAGTCATTTTCTTTGGCACCTTTGAGGGCCAGCTCATAGTAGTCCATGGCTTGAACCGGTTTACCAAGAACGCGAAACCGCTCAGCCTCCACCAGATCAAATTTGTGCTGAAAATTCATCGGCGCATGTTTGGCCCAGTTCTGCATTTTTTCTTGATTGGCCGTCACCTTTTCGAGAAAGACCTTTTGTTCGGACGCTTCTGCCTCTGAATAGAGCGCCAGCCGTATCAGAGAATCATAGAAATGGAATAGAGCAACATGTAGCGTCCCGAGCACCCCGGCTAAATACTGTTCTGCAATTGTGGCATGACTGGTCGCTTGCGTGTAATCCTGAAACAGGTAACACAGCATCATTTTGTTAACTTGTAATCGACCAATCGTCGTGAACTCATTCGCTTGCAGGTGCTGTGGCAGCATCTCCACTTCGTTATACGCAACACCTGTTAGCAGGCACGGAGTTTCTGACTGAGCCCTCAAATTCAAAACCGCCTGTCTATGGATGTTCTGATCATTCAGAGTGTTTGCTTGCTTGATTCCGGCAATGGCTTCACTATAAGTTGCCATCTGTTGTTCTAGCCAAGCCAATTCTTTGCCGACGAAATAGAGGTACATACAATGATAAAGCGCACCATAGGCAGCATATTCTAAATCGCCCGTTTCGAGTCCGCTTTGATAGGCTTCGAGGAAAAGTTTTAAGGTGTTGCTGACATGCACCTTCCAAGGCATAATAGAAATCGCTGTCACATAAATTGCCGCTTTAAGTTTTTTGGCGTTTAACTTTTCCACTAGACTCAAAGCGAGTTGACCAAATTGATAGGCGGTTTCAATTTCTCCCACTATCCCGTTTATAATCATTCCATAACCGGCATAAGCATAGGGTGACTCAGGGGCATTACCATACTTGATTGATAACTGAACCTGTTTAAACACCATGAGCGGGAGCAGTTCAGGCCAGACTTGATAGGCTGCTGTCAAAATACTCGAGCTAATCCGCATAGCCACCAATGGAGTCTCGGCCCTCATCATCGATAACTTAGACAATGTTTCAATGGATTGTCCTTCCAAAGCGGACTGTGTTTCCTGTAGCCCCCGTTGAAAGTCCTCATGGCTAGGCTTGTCAGGAAAAACGATTCCCAATTGCTTCAGAATGGGTAGCACGGTCTTTATCGCTTCCATCAGCATATTCTGTGCCATGTAGGCTTTGCTCTGAACTTCATAGATTTTCACTTTGTCTAGCAACGATTGGGCTTCTGTCAGTACGATATTTGACAGTTGTTTTTGTCGTGAAAAGTCACCACTCAGATAGGCGGCATCGGCGGCTGACTCGCGGCCGGCCAACAGATTTAATTGCGCCAGTTCATTTCGCTCCTCTCGCGCCGTGATTAACTCTCGCCCATGATTCAACGGGTTAACAATATCAAACAGGTGATCGTCGAGCGCGTCTTCGCGAGTATGTTTCTTCAGAAGTCGCCCAATGGTCAGGTGAGTTGACGGTTTTTGGTCTTCTGGAATCAAAGAATAGGCCGCTTGTTGCACACGGTCATGCAGAAATTTGTAGGGTACCGACAACTCTTGAATCTGGGTGGTTTCATCAACCGAGTCGGGTGCCTGAAAAAACTTGTAAACGTCGCTAATGGGTATAATTAGACCTTCTTGCAACGCGTTCCACAAATCCGCCGCGGTGTCCGCTGGTGCGTTTTCATGCACGATGGCGAGGGTGGCTAAGTCAAATTGGTTGCCAATACAAGCGGCGAGTTTTAACACCTTCTGCGTCTGTTGGGGTAGCTTTTGTAACTGACTGGCCAGAAATTCAACGACATCATCGCTGACTGACAACATTTTCACTTGAGTAATGTCACATTGCCAATAGCCACAACTTAAGTCAAAGGAAATCAGGCCTTCTTCATGCAAGAATTTGAGAAACTGATTGGTAAAAAACGGGTTGCCTTGGGTTTTCTGAAGAACCCGTTCGGTTAAAGGCATGGCCCTCTCTGGAGGACAACTGAGGGTATCGGCAATCAGTTGATTCAGAGAAGGCGTCTCAAGCGGCCCTAACGTGATTTTATTCACCACCGCGTCAGTTTTCCGAATCTCCTCTAATGTTAACATCAGCGGATGAACGGGACTCACTTCATTGTCTCGATAGGCCCCAAGGAGCAGTAAATAGTGACTATTCGTTTTGCTCATTAACAGTTGTATTAATTTAAGAGAGGCGGAATCTATCCACTGTAAGTCATCCAAAAAAATCACCAATGGATGTTCGACGGTCGTAAACACGTTGATGAATTTCTGAAACAACAAATTAAAGCGGTTTTGGGCCGCACTGCCTTCCAGTTCCGGCACTGGGGGTTGTGGGCCAATAATTGGCTCTAGTTCTGGAATGATCTCAATCAGAACCTGTCCGTTGTCTCCCAAGGCCTCTAATATTTTGGTTTTCCACACTTGCACTTGCTCGGCGCTTTCCGTCAACAGTTGCCAGATGAAGGTTTGAAAGGCTTGTGCAAACCCCGAAAACGGAATATTGCGCTTGAATTGGTCAAATTTGCCCTTGATAAAGTATCCGCGTTGGCGAACAATCGGCTTATGAACTTCATTTACCAGCGCCGTTTTTCCTATCCCAGAGAAGCCAGCCACCAGCATTATTTCGGCCTCCCCTTGACTCACTCGTTCAAAGGCCGCTAACAGCGTCGCTACTTCGGCTTCCCGCCCATAGAGTTTTTCGGGAATCTGAAAACGCTCCGAGATGTCGCGTTGTCCCAGTTCAAACGGGGTGAGATGGCCGTCGGCATTCCATTGTTGTTGACAGCGTTCTAAGTCGTGTCTTAGTCCAAACACGCTTTGATAGCGGTTTTCGGCCGTTTTTGCCATCAATTTCAGAATCAGCTCGCTTAGCAGCGGGGGAAGCTCGGGATTCAGCGTGTGGGGCGGCGTGGGACTTTTGGCAATGTGACAATGGACTAATTCCATTGGATCCGTGCTGGAGAACGGCAGTCGCCCGGTCAGTAATTCGTAAAACGTCACGCCCAACGAATAAAAATCGGTGCGGTAGTCAATCCCTCGATTCATCCGCCCGGTTTGCTCTGGGGACATATAGGCGAGTGTGCCTTCTAAAACCCCAGGGCTTTGAATTTCTTGGGTTTCTCTGGGTAACAGGGTAGAAATGCTGAAGTCAATCAGTTTCACTTCAAGGGTTTCGGGGTGAATCAGGATATTTTGGGGCTTGATATCCTTATGAATCACGCGGTTTTTATACAGGCCTTCCAACACGTTGACAATAGAACCGGCGGTATGGAAAAACGCGGTTAAACTCAGTCTCGTTATGTTTTTGTAGTAGTCATAAAGAGAAACAGCGCCAACCTCTTCCATAACAATGGCAAACCCATTATGATAGTTTTCAATGCCGTAGGGATGGACAATCCCGTCAAGGTCAAGATTTTTGGCAATGGTGTATTGATTGCGAAATTGCACCAGTTCATTGAAGGTGGGATATTCATTCTTGAGGAATTTAATCACCACCGGTTGTTGGTCGGCTTGTCGTTGCGCCCGATAAATCTGGGTTCTGGTGCCATCATAGAGCTTCTCAGTCATGTGATAGCCCGAGAGTACCGGTAGTGTTTCTGTCATATTGGTTTTTTCCTATCGTTGGTTGGTAATTAGAATTTCTTTTATAGCCAACAGCTAAAGCAATGCTCTCGTTTGTCTAAGAGCGTGTTTTAAAAGTGCTTCACGATCAGGGAGTGGCTCTTGCCTTCGATAGCCAAACTCGACGAGTGGGCGCATTCCCAACATTATCAATTTTTAGTACCACTGACAAGTACTTAGGATACGCGAACCGAAGGTCAGCGCTCAAACCGTATTAGTAGATGGTGGGCAAGCGGGCTTAAAGATTGTGGCATATTTTAAGTGACTCGTGCCCGCTTACCCACCCTACAGACTAAAAATATAGGAACGTCACTATACTGAACACCGATCTCGGTATCCGTGATAATGGGAATGCGCCCCGACGAGTTACATCCCTTTATCGTTTAATCGATATGAGTTTTATCGATCACTCATTTAAAACCGCGAGCGCAAAACGCGCCCCCGCACAGATACCCTCCCTTTGAGGGAGGGTATCTGTACGCTCGTGCGATGAAAGTTTTCTACAGATATACGGAACGTACTTGAAAAAGGTGAAAATGGAATAAGGGATTGAATTAGCTTGACTATTTATTTTTAAATAAAATATTAAATATTAAACTTAAAAAATCCGTTTCTTCCTCAAATCCGTTGTACTTTCAGTATACTACTCACCTCGGTAAGCTTTAAGCAAAGCCGCACTGTCAGCCAAAATAGAGACCTTTGAAATTTTGCGACCACGAAAATGAAATACCGTAATATAGTCCCCTTCATATATCTTGTTGTGAGGCCTGATGTGTGCCCGTTCACGACCAATAACCGCTACCCTGTTTCCTTGGGCAACCGTTTCAAAACGTTCATCCTGTACCCCATCAAACATTTTTTTGTGGTTTTCAAAAAATGTTTGAACGCCTTTCAGGCCATGAAATGTTCCCCCAATGGGAAGTTCTTCTGGCATGGCTACTCGCCACTCCACATCATCTGTGAAGGGTGTCAAGAATTCTTGTAAGTTGCCTTGTTCATAAGCGGTGAATGTTGTATGCACCATTTTGATGCGTTCTTGTTCATGTTGACCGATTATGAGGTTTTCACCGTTTTTTTCATCCATCTGAGTGTCCTTTAAGAGAGGTAGCAACAAATAATTGACGTGATGATGGAAAAACCAAGTTTCTTGAAGAAACTTAGAGTCAATGCGTCTATTATTTTCCGCGTCGTTCCAAAGTGTAATGAAAATGACTTTAATTTGGCAATGTCACATTTTAAGTCGTTCTAGGCGCACCTTGCACAAGATAGACGAGACGGAGATTGAAATGTAACATTGTCAAGTTAATCACAAAATTTCACAGCCTAGTGCGGGAGAGCGGAAATTTCCAGACCACCCGGCAGGGATGGTAGCGAGAGCCTCATGGCGGGCGGTACGAGGATTTTTGCTCTCCGGCACTAGGGCCTTCTGGTATAATGGCTCAAGGGATTTCAACTCATGGCCCTCTCTACAGACAGTTTTGAATTGTAGTCAAATAAGTTTGTAGTAGGCGATTCATTGCCTACCGCCTAGTCCTAAGTGTAATGAAAATGAATGACTTTAATCACGATAATAGGACATTTTCCCTCGTTCCCCAACGAAGGCCCAACTCTGTTTTAGAATGAATGCCTGTTATGACGCAAAGCGCCAAACTAAAAAAAATTGTTGTTCATGGGTTCACGCTTTGCTTCGCTACGCGGTAGGCATTCCCAACCTCAGGTTGGGAACGATAAAACCTCGTAGGTGGAGCCCCCCCAAAATATCTGAAAAACTATATCCGTCTCTTGAAGGCACGAATTTCTTAAACCTTATCAAGGTATGCTGCCAATAGCTCTGCTATCACTTCGACGTTGGGATGAAAAAGCATGGTGAAATGATTTCCGGGCACTTTGTGTACCACCATTCCACCAGCCGCTTTATCAGCCCAACCTAATTCTGGATTTTCTGGATTGTATTTATCTCGCTCCTCAGCACTGAAAAAGACAAGGCGTCCAGGGTATATTTTAGGAACGTAATTCCACAGGGCTTGAAAATTCGTTTTGAAAAGACGGACAAAGCGATGTACATCTACAAGCTCAAAATCAGACGATAAGATTTTACTTTCTTTCCCCTTTTGCAAAAAATAACGCATTTGTTCATCTGGCTCAAGAGAACGGAGTTGTTTCAAAATGCCAAAAAAGTTAGCACCATCGTCCATCATGTGAGCTAGAGCGCGAGTTTCCCAATCTTGTTCATGCTTTAATGGCATTTGTTCAAGGTTAGGTATATCTATGACGGCTAACAATGCCACTTCTTGATCTAGGGCATGGAATCGCTGTGCCATTTCAAAGGCCACAACACCGCCAAGTGAAGCTCCCCCCAATAAATAGGGTCCTTCAGGTTGAACATCACGCACGACTTTAATATAGTGAGATGCCATATCCTCTAGTCGGGTAAAAAGCTCTGTTTCTCCTTCAACGCCCCGTGCTTGTATCCCATAGACGGGTTGCTCTGAGTTTAAACAATGCACTAAATCACGATAATAAAAGACCGAACCTCCCACGGGGTGTATCAAAAATAGAGGTCGTTTAGAAGGGGTACCGCGTTGAAGCTGAACAAGTAAAGATGACAACGCTTGTGTCTCTATGTGAGTAGCAGAACCGCTAGTCTTCTTGTCAATCAACTCAGCTAATGCTGCAATACTGGGCGAATCCAACAAACTATGGGAGGATAAATGGGTTTGGAAAGTTTTACGCAGTTTGGAAGTGAGTTGAACGGCCAGCAGAGAATCACCCCCCAATTCAAAGAAGTCATCATGGATGCCTACTTTTTCTAGGCCAAAAAATGTTTGCCAAACCTCACTCAGGGTTTGTTCTGTTTCATGGCGAGGTGCAACGTAAGCATGACTGATCTCAGGCCGTGGGTGGGCATACTTGGATAAGTTAGCTTCTGAGTTTTTTGGGAAAGCGATTTCCATAGAAGCACTAGCTTGTTCTATCACCCTCCTCAATTCTTGAGTAGAAATGACCACGCGAGAAAATGTATAATTTAAAATACGCTTTAAAACCTCTACGCCCTCTGTGGGCAAGAGCGAATCTGAGAAGATGGATTGACCATAAGTCTTAGCCCAATGTTTTTCGGCTTCCAACGCCATGCCCACCCCTTGCCAATCAGTCCAATTAATAGCGACGGTGAAAGTGCCATCTTGAGAAGTTTTGTAGTAAGCAAAGGCATCAAGAAATTCATTGGCAGCGCTATAGCCTACCTGACCAAACTTGACTTGATAAACGACTGATCCTAACGATGAACAAAGAACAAAAAAGTCCAGTTCAAACTCTTTCAAGAGATGATCAAGTATCAGCGTACCCCGAACTTTCGGTGCTAAAATATTTTCGGTGGTTTCTCGCGTTCTTTTATGAATGACACCCGCGTAATCAGCAATGCCAGCTGTGTGAATAACACCATTGATAGAACCAAACTGTTTTTTAGCTTGTGTAATAACAGTTTGCATATGTTCATGATTAGCAACATCAGCACTGAATACTAAAACCTCGGCACCCCAATTTTCAAATGCTTGTAGTTTCCGCAGTTTGCGGCTGACACTCTCGTGTTCATCGTGCGTAGCCAACCATTGTGTCCATTCTTTTTTAGGGGAAAATCAGAACGTCCTACCAGAATCAGTTTAGCTTGGACAGTTTTTGCAAAATATTCTGCAAACGCCAATCCCATCGCGCCGAATCCACCCGTGATAAGGTAAACGCCCCTTTTCCTTAACCTTGGTGTCTCTTCACTCACTTCCTCTAGTCGAACTGGCTCAAAAGTTTGTGTCCACCGATGATTATCACGGTAAGCAATGACAAAGTCCGTGGCTTTGGTAGTGAATTCTTGCCAGAGTTGATCTATGAGTCTTTGTTCGTTATGACTGCCTGATTCGGGTAGCACAATATCAATACTGCGACAGCTTATGTGGGAGTATTCTTGCGGAATCACCTTAACCGCACCAAGCAGAGTCGCTTTATCGGGATTGTGCAATTCTCCACCCGTCACCTCCTGCATATGATTTGACACCACCATCATTTGAATGGCATCGCTCCAATTCTGTTTGCCCAGTGCCTGTGCTAGAAAGAACAAACTGTAGAACCCTAAATTTTGAGATTCTTCAAGATAATCAAGCGTTGTAGAGTGATTGCTGGGTGTGACGCGCCATAAATGAACAATCGTTTTGGGTATCTTGTTGAGTGTACGAAGTCTGTTAAGTAAAGCATTATAGCCTTCTGGTTGTTCAGGATTCAGGGTATATGCGTGTTCAGAGTGAGAGGTAAATGTTTTTCCCGTTCTCACCGTAATGACATCTTGTTTTTCTTGTTCCAGTCGTTTGACCAGTTGAGAACCCAAACCACCCTCATCAAGAAACACTAACCAGCATTGCTGAGGAAAGGCATGATTCTCAGAAAAAGGCCTTGGCAGTCTGGAAAGTTTCCACGAAGGAATATAAAACCAGTCGGCTACGTCTGGTTTTCTTTCCGAAAATTTTGGAAAGGTATTGACTACCTCTTGTGGCTGAACATTCTTCGTGAATGCTGAGGGTAGTATGGCCGACGAATAGGCCTGAGCTACAAAAAGATGATCATCTAAAGCGTCTGTTTTAGGGAAATAGTTTACCTTAACAAACCCGTATTTATGTATGGCTTCATACCACTGTTCTATAGTGATAAATGGATAATGTGAGCGCAGTTCATCATTTTCATCAAACGGTTGCATAATGGGTAAAAAAACGTCAAAATACAGTATCTGAACTCGCGTTGGTTCCCATAAGAAGAGGAAACCTTCAGGTGCTAACAAAGAACGAACATGCTCTAACGTTTGTCCCAAGTTTTTCGTGGCATGCAACACTTGTGCCGCTATCACTATATCGAAACGGTGACTTTCATAGCCTTGTTCAGTAGGACTCTGTTCTATATCCAGCAAGCGATATTCAATATAGGTATACTCACTAAATTTCTGTTGAGCCTGACTTAAAAAAGAAGGGCCTACGTCAGTAAAAACGTAGTGGGTTCGTTGTGGCGGCAATTCCTGCAATAAGTACGCCGTGGTGGCACCCGTTCCAGCCCCAATTTCCAAAATCCTTAAGTGGGTTTCTGACGGTAAGGATTTCACTATTTGTTTGAGGCTTGCTTGTACTAGGGTACCAAAGTAACGAGACTCAGGTGAGTTTCGATAAAGATTCTGCAATGTCTCAAAGGCGGTTCCCGTAAAGAGCAACTCCTTAGGGTTTTCTTCACCTGTGAGTATGGCCGCAAACCTTTCGCCACACAGTTGAACAAGTGCTGGCAATTCATGCGTTTTTGTCCATCTTGTTTCGACTTCTTCTACAATAGTATTAAGAACCTCTCTTGAAAGTGGAGTAAGATGAGTAAATTTTTCACCCTGTTGCTGCAAGTAACCATGTTCTACCAGTGCTGTTAAGCATCGAGGCAACATTTGCCGGTAGAAAGGTAGAATATGGAATTGACGGAGCAATTCATCATGAGAATACTGTTCGGCAGGATTGCTAAACGCACCTAATTCGCTAAGCGCAAGGTTAACATAAGCAGCCGATAAACGATTCAACCATTGGTATTTCTCCACATAAGCGGGATTGTCAAATTCCGCAACGTCCTGTTGTGCTTGTCTCTGAGTCGCCTCTACCAGAGATTGCCACAGTTGTGACGCTGTTATTTTATGCTGTACTGGTTGTTGAGCTTCAATCCAATAACGTTGACGCTCAAACGGATACGTCGGCAACGGCAAGCGGTAACGTTGCTCATCCGCATAAAAGGCTGACCAATTCACGGTTACCCCGGCCATCCACAGTTTACCTAAGGTATTTAATAAAAAGGTACTCTCGGATTGTTCCGATTTGGAATGGCCTAACGAAGACAATACCAGTTGCCCAGTGTTATCAGGATGTCGTTTGGCAAACGTCGTTAGTGTGCGCCCGGGGCCGACTTCTAACAGGATAAGCTGAGGTTGTTGCAACACCTGTTGTAATTCAGACGCAAAGCGTACCGTTTGACGCGCATGTTTCACCCAATAGTGCGGTGACGTGGCTTCTTCGGCGCGAATCCAAGTGCCCGTCACATTGGAAAGAAACGGGATTTGGGGTGGCTTTAACTGAATTTGTTGCAGTTGCTCAAGCAGCGGTGTCAAAATAGGTGACATTATTTTTGAATGAAAGGCATCACATGTAGGCACACGTTTACAAGCCACGTCTTGTTCAGCCAGTTGAGTGGCAAACTGCTCCACCGCGGCGGTTGTTCCCGACACAACACATTGAGTGGGCATATTAACGGCCGCTAACTCCGTGTCGATATTGAGTAAAGGGCGTATTTCGTCTTCAGACAGGGGCACGGCCAGCATAGCCCCGGCCGGAACGGATTGCATTAACCGCCCACGAGCAGCCACTAATACTAATGCCTCTTCTAAGCTAAACACCCCGGCTAAACAGGCCGCCACGTATTCACCCAGGCTATGTCCTATCATCGCTTTGGGCTGCACTCCCCAACTCATCCATAATTGTGCTAACGCATATTCGATGACAAAGAGCGCCGGTTGGATAATCGCGGTTTTCTTTAGCAAAGGGGGGCTAGGGGGGATTTGAAGGGCCGGATACAACACACTACGCAAATCCTGCCCCAGGTGCGGCCCAATAAATTCTGCACAACGGTCAACTTGCTCACGAAACACCGGCTCGGTTTGGTAAAGTTCTAAGCCCATATTGACATATTGTGCCCCCTGCCCGGAAAACATAAACACCACCGACGGCTCTTCATCCGTTTGTAACGCGTGGTTAAAAACCCGTTGAGCATCCCGTGTTTCCAGTGCATTTACCGCCTCTTCAAGTGACTGGCACACCAACATGCGACGCTGACTAAACGCACAGCGCCCCACTTGATAAGTGTAGGCCACATCCGCCAAATTCAGGTGAGGATGTTGTTTAAGATGCTCAACTAATTGAGTCGTTGCGGTTTCTAGGGCCGTGTCAGTTTTGGCCGACAATAGCAACAGGGAGTTAGGGGGGATTTTGGGGTTTTGGGGGATTTGGGGGATTTGGGGGGCTTCTTCTAATATGACATGGGCATTGGTGCCGCCCATCCCAAACGAACTGACCCCGGCACGGCGAGGAAAACCAGGGGTTTTCCATTCCGAGAGCCTGGTATTGACGTAAAAGGGGCTGTTGGCAAAATCAATTTTGGGATTGGGTTGTTCAAAGTGCAGACTCGCTGGGAGCAACTGATGTTTCAGTGCCAATACCGTTTTAATCAAGCCGGCAACCCCGGCCGCAGCATCTAAATGTCCAATATTGGTTTTGACGGAACCGAGGGCACAATAGCCCGTGCGCTCAGCATCAAAAGCTTGGCTGAGGGCCGCAATTTCAATTGGATCGCCTAGTGGCGTGCCGGTACCATGCGCTTCCACATAACTCATGGTTTCCGCCGGCGTTTCGGCCAGGCTTAACGCTTCTGCAATCACCTGCGCTTGGGCCTCCACGCTTGGCGCCGTAAAACCGGCTTTTGAAGCACCATCATTGTTAATCGCCGCCCCTCTGATAATGGCATAAATGTGATCACCTTCGGCCAGCGCGTCTTCGAGTCTTTTTAGCACCACGATACCCACGCCATTGCCACTGACGGTGCCTTGCGCTTTGGCATCAAAGGCGCGGCAGTGGCCATCTGGAGAAAGAATCATGCCTTCTCGATAAAAATAGCCGGCTTTTTGAGGTAAAGAGATAGCCGCCCCCCCCGCCAATGCCATATCGCATTGATAATATAATAGGCTTTGGTAGCCCGTGACGACGGCCACTAAGGACGTGGAACACGCGGTTTGAACCGTGATGCTGGGGCCATTTAAGTTGAGTTTGTAGGACACGCGGTTACACAAAAAATCTTTATCATTGCCCAAAAAAATTTGGGAATGTTCAACATTTCGTTTTAGATGGTTAGCATAAAGGTTTTGTAATAAATACGTGTCTTCTCCCCCAACGCCACCGTAAACGCCTATTGAACCGGAATAGGTTTTGGGATCATACCCGGCATGTTCCAGCGCCTCCCAAGCGCATTCTAAAAAGAGGCGGTGTTGTGGATCGATGAGTTGCGCTTCTTTAGGACTCAAGCCGAAAAACGTCGCATCAAATTCGGCGATATTATCTAATACGCCTTTGGCTTTGACATAATTCTTATCCGTTAGGATGGCCGGATCAATGCCAGACGCGATAAGTTCCTCGTCAGAAAAAAAGGTCACAGATTCCACGCCATTTTTTAAATTGTGCCAAAATTCATCAATATTTTTGGCCCCCGGCAATCGGCCGGACATGCCGATGATGGCAATGCTTCCCTCGAGTTCATCAATTTTGCGAGTATCCATATTTTTTCTCTTTTTGGTAACGGGTGTATTGTATTAATGAAATTAAAAATGAATAATGAATAGATTATATAAGTAAGTGTATATACTGACAGTACAACGGATTTGGGGAATAAGCGGATTTTTTAAGTTTATACGTTATACCGTCACAATTTGCGCTTTTTTTGTTATTTCGATTTCGGTTTCGACGACAGGAGAAAGCTTGAGAAATCTTGAGAAATCTGTTGTCACTCAATAAGATTTCTCACTGAGTCTAGTTGGGCGCATTCCCATTTTCCGGGTACTTTTCAATAACTACAAGGATTGTATTTTATAAAGGATTTGCTTGTGAGAGATTTTCGTTAATTTTGAACCACCAGTACGGTACGATTAAAAAGGGTTAAACTCGATGATCAAGTTTTTAGTCTGACAATGCACAAGGATTGTATATAATAAGGGATTTTATTCGCTAAGGAACGGCTAAAAAATAACTTTCGCCAACAGCTAAAGTAGTTTGTCTAAAAGCTAAAGTACGTATCAGGGCACTGTACCCATTTTGGGGGAAATTAATTTTTCTTCGATCCTAAGGATCGGCTAAAAAATAACTTACCAAAACAGCTAAAGCAGTTGTCTAAAAGCTCAAGTACGTATCAGGGCACTAAACCCAGTCAAGGGGAAATTAATTTTTCTTCGATCCTAAGCCTCAAATCACGTCAGTCAACTTGTTGTTCAATTAAGCATTTGCTGATTGAACAGCTAATCAATTCATTTCTATTTTATTTTCTAAGGAAAGCTAAAATTTTATCGAATTTGTTCATTATCAGCAATTAGAAGAAATCCTTTTTTATAACAATCCTTGGGCGTTTGGGCGTTTGATAAAACTTGATCATCAAGTTAAACGAAAGGTACGCCTGACTTGTATGGGTTTGTGCGTTAGAACACAAGCACCGTGCCAAATTGGCCGCGGTATTTAGGTCAATTATTGATTGACATAAAAAATAATCTTTTTAACCGTACCGTGCGAATTTGAGTCGCACTTGGCAAACGTTCACCTCAACAATCCTTTTTTATAAATCCCTTATAAAATACAATCCCTGTCGTTATTGCATTGGCATTTAAAAATGACTCTCCTAAAAAATGGGAATGCGCCCGAAGCGCAACAGGTGGAAAAGGTCTCATCAACAATCCTTTTTTATAAATCCCTTATAAAATACAATCCTTGTAGTTGCATTGGCATTTAAAAATGACTCTCCGTTAAAATGGATATGCACCTAGCCAGTTCGTCGTAGGCGATTGCTCGTTTTAAAGGGGCCATTCTCAACGACTGAATTTAGCCTACAAATTTAATGACAAGTTGGGCCTTCGTGTTAATGAAAAATGAAAAATGAATAATGAATAATGAATAGATTACATAAGCAAGTGTCTAATTTTGCCTACAAGAATTTTAAGTACGTTCAGTCGGGCGGGTAGTTTATAACAATTGATTGATAATGGCTAATTGATAATTATTAATTGGTCATAAAATTTATTTAACATATAGCTAAGTATATAAACAATTTAGCCACCCTTCACATTATACCAATTTTTAGTTGAAATTCTTATGATGGTTTTCTGTCTTACGGCATAAGTTGTGACTTATGGTGCCTATTTATAAAATGTGTCTCAATCCAAAATTGGTATTACAATGTAACAAAGGCTTCCCCGAATCAATCCGTTTATTCCCCAAATCCCCACAGGTTTATCTTGCTACGCTCGGAACGAAAGTTTATCCTGATTGTAACGGATGAAAGGGATGGCCATAATTTGTGGTTCTTTGGCGACTCTGTCCTCATCAATTGTTAATTGTTAATTGTTAACTATTCATGGTTGATAATAAGCCTATTATCCAATAAATGATTGATTTTTTAGTGAAATTACTTTTAACCGGTAATCGTTAACTTTTTTTTAAATCACCAGTGAACGCGAATTTGAACACCCTTAAAAGGCTTTAATGTCACCAAATTAAAGCCTCCCCTTTCATCCGTTATAATCAGCAAAGTTTAATATACCAACAACACACCCCTAGCACCTTGTCAAATTTGTTTTGTCGGGTAGGGTGCGTTACACGCGCTGGTTGAATGTTTGATGTGCGTTTTACGCACCCGACAAATTGACAGCGTACTAGTTCCTCCCAAGATGGAATAAAACTCTTGAGAGGGAAAGGGCTGAGCTTTGAGAAAATTATTTTATTTGCTCACTGAGCCTAAGCTGGTATTTTATTTATTTGGAGTTGCCTAAGTATATAAACAATTTGGTCGCCCTTCGCATTACATTGTAACAAAGGCTTTCCTGAATCAATCCGTTTATTCCCCAAATCTCCATAGGTTTATCTCGCGTAGCGAATTACTGCGTTTCACTTGGGGCTATTATCTCGCGTAGCGAATTACTGCGTTTCATATTCAACCCCTTCGGGGAAAATAATAATTAATGATTAATTGTTAATTCCCCCTTTGGGGTTGGGGCTGGGGTGTTAAATATGAGCAATTTTTGCCATTATTTTTTCAGCTTATTTTTAAACGCTCTACTTTCGATTCGAGGATAAATCTTAAAACGTCACAAGATAGAAAGAACATCGATCTGACAAAGCGCTTATGGTGAAAAAAGACAGAGCAAAATCAACCAAATTTAACACCCCGGTTTCAAACGTTAACATGGCCCCCAATCGGTACTTTCGCTTATTTTTTCGACTCCAAGTAATTTGTAAGTCATTGATTTTACGTTTTGACAATTCTCGGAATAATTGACTAAATTTATCAAGAATATTCAAAACCCGAAACGCCAAAAAGATAAGTGACTGAATTTATTAGATACATTTATAATGCGTTTATTTTAAAGGTAAAAAAATAACTTATTGAATTCTATGTCATTTAATTCACGAGGCACAAAAAATAAGCGAAAAGACAGCCAATTGGCGAGGTTGTTTTTTAAGAGTGTTTTTGTCGAAAGTGGCTGATATTTCTGGCATCGTGTCGAGAAAATACGCGAGGTTTCAAACGTTAATATGGCCCCCAATTGGCGAGGTTGTTTTTTAAGTTTGTCGAAAGTGGCTAAGACTGCTGGCATCGTGTCGAGAAAATACGTGAGGTTTTGAACGTTAACATGGCCCCCAATTGGCGCTTATCCTTATACACAAGTCTTTTGGATATTAGGTGCATTCCCAAAAGTACTTAGGATACTCGTTCCGAAACGGATATTTCTAATGGCGCCCCAACGTGGGGCCTAGTCTTTAAAAATAATAAAAATCAATTAGTTAAAAACTTATGTCTAAGGACAAGCAATTGACGAGGGTTGTTCCTCAATACTGTTTTTGTCGAAAGTGGCTGAGACTTCTGGCGTCGTGTCGAGAAAATACGCGAGGTTTCAAACGTTAACATGGCCCCCAATTGGCGAGGTTGTTTTTTAAGTTTGTCGAAAGTGGCTGAGACTTCTGGCTCCGTGTCGAGAAAATACGCGAGGTTTCAAATGTTAACATGGCCCCCAATTGGCGCTCATCCTTATACACAAGTCTTTTGGATACGGTGCATTCCTAATGAATATTATAGATGTTCAGAAAAATAATCAAAATTCGCTGTAC
>NBMI01000342.1 GCA_002085445.1 Candidatus Parabeggiatoa sp. nov. 2 | reverse complement strand
TTGGAATGAAGACGTAAGGAGAAATCTTGAGCGACACCTGAGGCTGAAAGTCATTTCGACTAATGGAGAAATCTTGGGCAACACCGGAGATTTCTCAAGTTCAAGTCGTTTATCCTAAGTGTCGTTGTATTCACTCGGCGCTATTGTCATTTCGACAGATACGAAATCTTGGGCGACACCGGAGAATTCTCAAGTTCAAGTCGTAAAGTGATATTCTATCTCTTCATAAGCAAATCCTTTATAAAATACAATCCTTGTAGTTATTGAAAAACGGCGCTTTTGTCATTTCTATAATCGGAGAAATCTTGGGCGACACCAGAGGCTTTTGTCATTTTGACTGATGGAGAAATCTTGGGCGACACAGGAGAGTTATTGAAAAACGGCGCTGAAAGTCATTTTGACTGATGGAGAAATCTTGAGCGACACATGAGACTTCTTGGGCGACACATGAGGCTGAAAGTCATTTCGACTGATGGAGAAATCTTGGGCGACACATGAGGCTGAAAGTCATTTCGACTGATGGAGAAATCTTGGGCAAAGGTGAAGCTTTTGTCATTTCGACTGATGGAGAAATCTTGGGCGACGGTGAAGCTTTTGGAATGAAGACGTAAGGAGAAATCTTGAGCGACACCTGAGGCTGAAAGTCATTTCGTCTTGGGCGACACATGAGGCTGAAAGTCATTTCGACTGATGGAGAAATCTTGGGCGACACATGAGGCTGAAAGTCATTTCGACTGATGGAGAAATCTTGGGCAACGGTGAAGCTTTTGTCATTTCGACTGATGGAGAAATCTTGGGCAAAGGTGAAGCTTTTGTCATTTCGACTGATGGAGAAATCTTGGGCGACGGTGAAGCTTTTGTCATTTCGACGTAAGGAGAAATCTTGGGCGACACCTGAGGCTGAAAGTCATTTCGACTGATGGAAAAATCTTGAGCGACACCTGAGGCTGAAAGTCATTTCTACTTCAGGAGAAATCTTGGGCGACGATGAAGCTTTTGTTATTTCGACTGATGGAGAAATCTTGGGCGACGGTGAAGCTTTTGTCATTTCGACTGATGGAGAAATCTTGAGCGACACCTGAGACTTTTGGAATGAAGACGTAAGGAGAAATCTTGAGCGACACCTGAGGCTGAAAGTTATTTCGACTGATGGAGAAATCTTGGGCAAAGGTGAAGCTTTTGTCATTTCTAGGATCGGAGAAATCTTGGGCGACACAGGAGAGTTATTGAAAAACGGCGCTGAAAGTCATTTTGACTGATGGAGAAATATTGGGCGACACAGGAGAATTCTCAAGTTCAAGTCGTTTATCCTAAGTGTCGTTGTACTCACCCTCAATAACTACAAGGATTGTATTTTAGAAAAGATTTATAAAAAAGGATTGTTGATGAGAACGTTTTAAAGCGCGATTCAAATTGAATGACAAATTTAACCACTCAAAGTGATATTATATATTCTCATAAGCAAATCCTTTATAAAATACAATCCTTGTAGTTATTGAAAAACGGCGTTTTTGTCATTTCTATTACGCGAGAAATCTTGGGCAACACAGGAAAGTTCTCAAGTTCAAGTAGTTTATCCGAAGTATCGTTGTATTCCAATGCCATATCGTGTCGCTGTCCAAGTACAACGGATACGCTTTCCGAAACGGATTGGGGAAATTCCTAATTTTTGTTACCTTATGATTTTTTGACTTATCCGTTTATTTCGAGTATCCGTTGTACTACTTTAATAAAATAAGTCAGTTATTCGTTACGATATGGCATTGCGTTGTACTCACCCGGCGTTTTTGTCATTTCCAGGATCGGAGAAATCTTGGGCGACACAGGAGAGTTCTCAAGTTCAAGTCGTTTATCCGAAGTATCGTTGTATTCACCCAGCGCTTTTGTTATTTTTAAAATAGTGATATTGGAACGTCACTACCTCTTTAGGGCTACCCAAAATTTCTTTTTGAACGTAATCCGCCCCATTAATTCGCCATGAAAGTAACAATACAACACTTTTATGGCGAAATAATGCACTGCCATGCGACAAATTGTGGCGTGTTATTTTACGCCCATTTGTTAAACTATCCCGCGTTCAAGCTGCGGGCTTTGGTTTAGTATTACCCTTACTTTGTTAAATTAGACTTGATAAAATAACGCTCATATAGTTAAACTAATAAAGACTTCGTTATGAAGATAAAATGACTGAGTATGTGCGTCGCCGGTGCATCGCTGTGTTTGATGGCGGGCACGGCGGTAGCTAAATGATGGGCTGGTTGCTCATCCTTTGGATTTAATAAAAGGAGAAACCCAAATGAAAAAACATCAATACTTGACTGGACAAGAAGTGCAAAGGTACGAACTCTCTATCAATCGTGTTACTCGCCTCGTGGCCTTAATGCTGGTCTGCTTGTTATGGACGGCATCTAGCTTTGCGGGTATATTAATAAATGGGCCAACAGTAACTATTGAGCCTCGCGCACCCACTACAGAGGACGCTGTCCAACTCAAAGTCTCAGGAGTATGGAGCAATGGCTGCTTCCCTCAATACGAAACCCACTCTCTGGAAGAAAGCGGGCGTATTAAGGTGTACTATTCTTCCACACGATCAAGAGGAATGGCATGTGCAATGGTTGTAACTCCTTGGGAGTTCACGGTGGACGTTGGTCGCTTGCCTTCTGGCGAATATGAAGTACATATTCACATCAATGGTAAAGACAATAAAACTATCACATTTACTGTTGGTGAGAGACAGTGCGACACTCACGCCACCTATTCCCTAGAAAATAGCCGATTGACTATTCCGTTTATGGATCTTCCGTTGTTAAATCCAGAAACCCATCAACCCACTGGCGAGATTGCGGTGTTTCAAGCAGAGTTGAAACTGAAAAAGGGTTTGTTTGTCGATTTCACGGTGTTGCCTTATAAATTGAAGTTTGTCTCCTTCACACCAACCACCAAAGCTTGCCATGCCGTTTACTCGTCTCAGAACAAAACGCTGACAATTCCGTTTGTGCAGGTGGACTCTGAAGTTTATGAAGCCACCTTTAAACACTTGCAAGAAGTGCCGCTCGATTTGGATGTGCTGCGTCTTGAAAGTTACAAGTATTTGTACACGACTACCCAGTAAATGAAAATCCCTGATTGTAACGGATTTTGGGGATAGCAAAAATGATGGGGTTTTTCAACCGGTGGAATCATGCAGGAGAGTTTATTTGGTTGTCTCTTGCGTCTTTTGCGTGCGTTTATTTCATTTTGTGGGCCATGATTTGATTTGAAAACATTCAAAATGTTTTATGGCCCCCAAATTAGGTCGTCTAAATAACCCATTTTTTCACAGAGTGCCACAGAGTGTCACAGAGTTATAATGCTAAGAATTAACGCATGCATGCGCTAGTGACGCATGCATGCGCCGCGTTTATTTGGTTGTCTCTTGCGTGCGTCATTTTGTGGGCCATGATTTGATTTGAAATCATTCACGTTTTAACCCTTAATTCGCATACTCAATTTAAACGGAGATTGTTTTGAAACACGCAGCCTTATTAGCTTTAGCAGATGGTAGCTTATTTCATGGCGATTCAATTGGCATCGCCGGACAAAGCGTTGGCGAAGTGGTTTTTAATACCGCCATGACGGGCTACCAAGAAATACTCACTGATCCTTCTTATTGTAGACAAATTGTCACCTTAACTTATCCCCATATCGGCAATGTCGGTGTCAACGCCCAAGATGAAGAATCACAGCGCATTTTTGCCGCCGGCCTCGTGATTCGGGACTTGCCCTTATTGGAAAGTAGTTGGCGGGCCGAAGAATCTCTTGATGCCTACTTGCACCGCCATCAAGTTGTCAGCATTGCCAACATTGATACTCGACGCTTAACGCGGATATTGCGAGAGAAGGGCGCCCAAAATGGTTGCCTAATGGCCGGTGAAAAGATTGATGCTCAGGCCGCTATCCAAGCTGCCAAAGACTTCGCCGGTTTACAAGGCATGGATTTAGCAAAAGAAGTCTCTACTAAGCAACCTTATATATGGGAAAAAGGCGCATGGTTTATGGACACAGAAGCCCATACGCCTCCGCCCCAGCAATGGCATGTGATAGCCTACGATTTTGGTGTCAAACACAATATCTTGCGACTACTCGTTGAACGAGGTTGTCGCGTCACCGTGGTGCCAGCGCAAACGCCAGCCAGTGAAGTGCTAAAAGAAAAGCCACACGGCGTTTTTTTATCTAATGGCCCCGGCGATCCAGAGCCTTGTCGCTATGCGATTGAATCTATTAAAGAAATTATTGAGGCCGGCCTACCAACTTTTGGCATTTGCTTAGGGCACCAACTGTTGGGCTTAGCCAGCGGCGCCAAAACCATTAAAATGAAATTTGGTCATCACGGTGCCAATCACCCTGTCCAAGAACTCGCCACTGGGCGCGTGATGATTACCAGTCAAAATCACGGCTTTGCAATTGAAGATAAACCGGCCTTTAGTTTTCAAGGCCATCCAGAAGCCAGCCCAGGGCCGCATGATGTTGCACCTTTGTTTGACCAATTTGTTGGATTAATGAAATCATCATCTTTAGCATCCTAATCGACGATACTCAACGTGGCCGTTACGGTTAAAGAAATCCGATTTTTTTGAAAAATCGGATTTCTGGGTTTTAAAAACATTTATAATTTACAATTGAGTAGGTATAGGTTTGAAATATATAAGGGTTATTATTAATGTGTTGAGAGATTTCAGTCGCGTCTTGTAGTAAATAGTCATAGTCACTATCTACACAGAGTAATAAATATTCACCGGGCTTAAACTTTAGAAACTACCTGAAAGCCCCAACGGGGCGATATTAATATAGCCAGGGGCAACGCCCCTGGGAATCTTTGCATGCCCCAAAATGCGACGATAGTGGGCAACGTTACCGGCCCCTACAAAAGAACGTTTTTAGTAATGTCTTCCATTTCAGTCACTTTATCCGTCCAACCGATTCATTTATGTTAACAAATCCTAACGAATATTAACAAACGTTAACAATAGCTCCCGTTAGAGAGGGTGAATCTACCAAAGACCTAATGAAGATTCCTCTG
>NBMI01000096.1 GCA_002085445.1 Candidatus Parabeggiatoa sp. nov. 2 | reverse complement strand
ACATAACCCGAGTATTTTACCCGTCAAAACAATGTTGACAGACTACTAGTCACCAAAAATGATTTATGCGTACCTACTTACATGGGGTGTGTTTTTGGAAGTTCCTAAACGAATTCTGGTAAGTTGCTCCTAATTCGTTTATCCGCGTAATTCGTTGTACTCTGAGCAAGCTGTACTACAACACGACACCTAATTCGTTTATCCGCGTAATTCGCTGTACTATACTTATACTATGAGCAAAATGAGCTGTACTACCTGACACCTAATTCGTTTATCCGCGTAATTCGTTGTACTATACTATGAGCCAAATGAGCTGTACTACACGACACCTAATTCGTTTATCCGCGTAATTCGTTGTACTATACCATAAGCCAAAAGAGAATTCGTTTATCCGCGTAATTCGCTGTACTAGACTATAAGCCAACTGAAAATTCGTTTATAAAATCCGAAGTCTTAAAGACATCGGATTTTTTTGAGTTGCCGGTTTTATAAACTTCAATAATCAGGTAAAATTTGAAATGTTGAGTAAGCCATTTTTCCGTTAAACGACTAAAACCAGCGAGAATATAACATGAAAAAAAATATCCTACCAAATCTGTTTAACTCAAAACATTATGACAGTGAAAAATTTGATAAATATGCCAAGAACCTTTACCAGTCCGCTGATCGGTCCGTTATTTCTTATACGGCTTTAGGCGTATTATTGGGCGGCAGCTTGGGCTATGGCGCCTTTAAAATGGTTACTATGGCGATTGGTTCTTCGGCAATAGGCGGCGCGTTTGGTTATCAATTGGGACTCCGTTCGGCCTATAAACAGAAAACAAAAGCCCAAATCGCCTTGTGTCAACTGGAAATTGAAAAGAGTGTGAGAGCCAAATAGCAACAGGCCACCCACTCACCTCAGAATTTCTTATCATAATAAAGAATAAACAAATTCTCATCAATAAATCCGATTTTGGCAAAAATTCGGATTTATTAGCCCGACTTAACTTTGGCGCGGCACTGGAGTCCAAACTTTAGTTTGGCAGTCGTCTAAACTTTAGTTAGGCTGGAGTCCAAACTTTCGTTTGGCAGTCGTCTAAACTTTAGTTAGGCTGGAGTCCAAACTTTCGTTTGGCAGTCGTCTAAACTTTAGTTAGGCTGTGCCTAGAGTGTTACAAACCTTGTTCGGTTTATTTTGGAAGTTCCTAAACGAATTCTGGTAAG
This sequence comes from Candidatus Parabeggiatoa sp. nov. 2, assembly GCA_002085445.1. Taxonomy (GTDB): domain Bacteria; phylum Pseudomonadota; class Gammaproteobacteria; order Beggiatoales; family Beggiatoaceae; genus Parabeggiatoa. Next base: position 35,251 of record NBMI01000096.1, on the reverse strand, counting down.
TTGCTCCTAATTCGTTTATCCGCGTAATTCGTTGTACTCTGAGCACCCATTTCTTTGCAACTTTGGAGTCCAACGCTTGCTGCTTTGGCGAGGAGTCCAAAGCCTCAACTTTGGCATTAGCGAGAAATTAGTTATAATCACAAACAATGCTTATGACATTTCGTTCATTGATTGCGCCCAGCGGATTTATCGAAACCACTTTTAAGAACGATCATGTTTACAAGGTAATTTATATATATGGAACAAATATCGGCCCATGAAATGGAAACAAACCTCACTTTACCTATTACAAAATCCGGCCAATGCGGAACGACTACGCAAAGGCATAGAACAACATCGTCAAGGACAATACAAGGAAATAGATGTTACAGCTTACTTGGACTGAAACCGGACTAGAAGATTTAGAATGGTGGCATCAACACAATAGCAAAATACTTAAACGCATCATTAGACTGTGTTTAGAAACTTGTAAAAACCCCACCCAAGGTATCGGAAAACCGGAACCACTCAAATTCAATCTTCAAGGCTATTGGTCGCGCCGCATAACTGATGAACATCGTCTTATTTATGCTTTCGATGATGAGCAAGTTGTTGTGATTCAATGTCGCCATCATTACGGTGATAGATAATTCACATCATCAGTGACACGCACGCTACACTTTAGCGAGGAATCCAACGCTTGCTGCTTTAGCGAGGAATCCAACGCTTCAGCGATGGCGATGGCGATGGAATCCAACGCTTGCTGCTTTGGCGAGGCACTGGAGTCCAACGCTTGCTGCTTTGGCGAAGGAATCCAAAGCTTCAACACTGGAGTTTGGCAGTCGTCTAAACTTTAGTTAGGCTGTGCCTAGAGTGTTACAAACTTTGTTCGGTATAGGGCCATACTTTAATTTGACAACATCCAAAATATTTTATGGCCTTCAAATTGCGCCAAATAAGATAAAATATCACCTCTAGTACACAAAAATCCACAACGCGACGCAAAACATGAAAAATGAATAACATTCCTCGGCAAAAATTGCAAGAGTTCCTCACGCAAGAAAGTCACACTGTTTGTGATGATCCTAACCAATGTGAATCCCGGCTGCGTGAATTGTGCCCAGAATATCCGCGTGAGATTAATGTTCTCATCAGTGCGCTTACCCAAAACGTGGCGGCCGATTTAATGGCCCTTTCTGAGGCTACATCCAAAGACGTTCTGTTATCAAAGTTGGCTAGGCGGCTATATGATAACTTTGGCATGGACCAAGAATTTGCACAGTGGGCGGTGGAGTCGTGGGCATTAGCATTGGGGGTGATTACCACTGCGATGTTCACAACGTCAGACACAACGGCAAAACCAACCCTTTCCAAAATCACCCCGGCGGATAGGGAATGGTGGAACCGATTGGATTATGAATGGAAAGGTTTTTTCAAAAAAACCTTTGATATTCAGGGCAAACCTAATGACGCTCAATTGGCAACCCTTGTGAATTTGCAAGAATTGTCTTGTAGTGAGGCTCAAATCAGTCGCTTAGAACCACTTCGCCATTTGACTCATTTACAAGTGTTAAATTGCAGCCACAACGAAATCGTCAGTTTAGGGCCTCTTCAGGACTTGACGAATTTACGGATATTGGATTGCGCGTTCAACAATATCAGTCGCTTAGAGGCGCTTCAGCACCTGACGAATTTGCAGACGTTGGCCTGCTATTATACTAAAATCAGCAGCTTAGAACCGCTTCAGCACTTAACCCAGTTACGGACTTTGTCTTGCGGAAACACTCAAGTCAGCAACTTAGAACCGTTGCGCGAGCTGACGGATTTACAAGAGTTGGATATCAGAGAAAATCCAATCATTGATTTAGAACCGCTTAGCAACCTGAAGAAGTTACGGCTTTTGAATGGTAACTCGACTGAAATCAGTCATTTGGGGCCACTGAGTCACCTGAGTCATTTACACACCTTGTATTGGGATGCGACTCAAGTGAGCCTTGAGGAACTAGAAAAGTTCACCAAAGCCGGCCCTCAATGTGATGTGATTCCGGCACTGACTTCCGAGAGAAAATGGTGGCTTCAATTGGATAAAGAATGGCAAGCCATTTTAAAATCGGCCATTTCTAGTTCTCGTGAACCTGACAATAGTGAGTTGGTAGACATTGTTAATTTACAGAAGTTGGATTGCCGTAAAACTAAAATCAGTCACTTAGAACCGCTGCGCGAGTTGACGAATTTACGGAGGTTGGATTGCCGTGGCACTCAAATCAGTCGCTTAGAGCCGCTACGCGAGTTGACGAATTTACGGAGGTTGGATTGCCGTGGCACTCAAATCATGAGCTTAGAGCCGCTTCATAACTTGAATCATTTACACCGTTTGTATTGGGAAATGACTCAAGTGAGCCTTGAGGAAATAGAAAATTTCATAACAGAATGTCCTCAATGTGATGTGGGTGTGGGGCTGAAAAAATGGTGGCTTCAATTGGATTACAAATGGAAAGCCATTTTTGAAGACGCTATTGACATTTATAGTGAACCTGACAATAGCGAGTTGGCAAAAATTGTTCATTTACAGAAGTTGGATTGCAGAAACACTAAAATCACTAGCTTAGAACCGCTACGCGAGTTGACGAACTTACAGGCGTTGAATTGCCATAAAACTCAAATCAGTAGCTTAGAGCCGCTGCGCGAGTTGACGAATTTACAGACGTTGAATTGCCGTGACAATCAAATCATGAGCTTAGAACCGCTTCACAATCTGACGAATTTACGGAAATTGGATTGTCGGGATACTATACTCAACCGACGAGAAATCAAAAAATTCAAAAAAGCCGTACCCCAATGTGAAGTTGGAAATGATTTTTGGTTCTCATAGCATGGAGTCCAAAGCTTCAGCTTTGGCGATGGAGTCCAACGCTTGCCGCTTTGGCGATGGAGTCCAAAGCATGGAGTCCAAACCTTTAGGTTTGGCGAGGCGAGGAGTCCAAAGCTTCAGCTTTGGCGATGGAATCCAAACCTTTAGGTTTGGCGATGCGAGGAATCCAACGCTTGCCGCTTTGGCGAGTTATTCACTCATGTTACGCACTCAGCTTCCACAAGCCTTGGGATAAATCTCAAGGCTAAAAGCTTAAGTCGCCTGAAGGTGACTAAAACCAACTTGAGCGTGGACGCATTCCCATTTTCCGGGTACAAAAGTTATAGCTTGTAGTAGGCGCTTTAGCGCCCAAGCTTATAACAAGCGCTTTAACGCCTTGCGTTTATAGCTTGTAGTAGGCGCTTTAGCGCCCAAGTTTATAACAAGCACTTTAACGCCTAAGTGTTGTACTAACAAAATTCGTTTAGTAGCAATATTGGCGGGCCAAAACGGCGTTTCGCTGTACTCAATTCGTTTAGTAGCAATATTGGCGGGCCAAAACGGCGTTTCGTTGTACTCAATTCGTTTATCCGCGCTTGTGTCGTTATACTTACTTACTTAACCGTGAAAACGGGAATGCGCCCCTTGAGCGTTTTCCGATTCTTGTTTGTACTCGCGTTCTAGTTAGTTTTAGCGGACATTAGCTTGCAAGCTTTGGGATTTATCCCAAGACTTGGAAGTTCAGTGCGTAACATCAGTTATTCATAAAAGCAGACAAACCACCGAAGACTTCAAACCTTTAGGTTTGGCGATGGCGTCCAAACCTTTAGGTTTGGCGAGACGATGAATCCAAAGCTTCAGCTTTGGCAAGTTATTCATAAAAATCCGGTCGACAAACCACCGAAGTTTTAAAAACCTCGGCTGTTTTAGCCTTAGCCTTTACTCGTTTACCTTCCCTAATTCCACATAAGCCCCATCTTTCATCACCACAAACGGCCGAAATTCTGAATTAAGGCCCGTTTTCGGCTCGTACTTGAGGACATGCAACACGCCCATACCATAACCCATTGGTCCCATATTATAGTAATGGGCTTGAATCCGATAGGGAAAGGCCTTGGGTTCAGAAATGCTGAAACATTCTGGGCCGTAACCGGTTCTGATATCAGCATACAAAGAACCGCCACTGGGTAAACGCTTCTGGCTATAATAGGCATGATGCTGTTGGTTGTCGTAGATGTGAAAATCGACATCGTTGGCATCGGTTTCCCACATCAGCAGAAGGCGCAATTGGCGTTGCGTGGCCTTTTTCCAGTTGAAGCTTTTGTCCGGGAAGATGGCCCCCAATTGTTGTTGCTGTTCCAAGCGGGTGAGCATAAGGGCGAGTGTTTCGGCCAACATGCGCTTAGCGGCTTTAAAGCGTGGATAGTCGCGCTCAAGGGCCGCTTGTAGTGTTTCTACCGCTTTTTTGTACTGCCCAGCTTCCCAGTAGGCGATGGCTAACAGGTAATGCCCAGAAGGATGATCGGGGCGTTGTTCGACGGCCTTTTTGAGGCTGTCTATGCTGAGCCAACTTTCGGTGTTGATAGACAAAAGTCTTTCCGCCGCCCAGCGGCGAATATCGGCCCGGGCGGGGAAATAGTCGATGAGTGAGCCGTAGGCGCGAGCGGCTTGGGCGGTATCGCCGGTTTTTTCGTACCATTCGCCTAAGGCGATGAGTGCCATGACATTGGCTAATTCTTTTTGGTGCCATTGTTGGGCAAAGTTGCCAGCGGCTTTGATGTCCGCTTTATCAAGCAGGGCGCGAAATTCGGCATACTTGCCGATCCAAGGTGAGATTTGTCGGGGTTTTTCTTGGGCCGCACGGCCCGCACTACGGGCCATCAGTCTTGCTGGTGGAGGTGCCATCGCGGCTGCCGGACGAGATGCTGCCATCTCTTCTTCAGCCGCACGATCATCATCATCATCCGCCGCACCACGGCTGTCCATCATCATTCTTTCTTGTCGAGGAGGTGCTGTCATCACACGACGTTCTTCCGTCTGTGCTTGTGGATGTTCAGCCATTGGCGCTGGAGCCGATCTGGGGGCGGAGGCTCCCGTAGCGGGGGCACGTAAAGCAGCGGTGGGTGCTGGTGGTGCGGCTGGTACGTCCCGATGACGTCCCATCCGCGCCGCACGACGTTCGGCATCATCATCCGCCGCACCACGGCTTCTCGTCATCAGTCTTTCTTGTCGAGGAGGTGCTGCCATCATACGACGTTCTTCCGTCTGTGCTTGTGGACGTTCTTCCATTGGCGCTGGAGCCGGCGCGGACAAGGCGGGGGCATCACGTAAAGCTAAAGTGGGGGCTGGTGGTGCTGAGCCAGTCTCTAATTCAGCGGAGTCTTCGCGTGTCGCCATTTGTAATTCGGTTTCGGCTTCGTCGTCCGCCTCAGATTCAGCAACGCTTGAGCGTGACGCATTTTCTTCAAGTCTTTCACTCCGTCGGGCGGCCGGAACCCGATTGGACAGATACTCAAACAGTTCTTCGGTGTTTCCTTGAACAATAAGCGCGAAAAATTCTTCTATCTCTTGTCTATCATGTTCTGAAGAGCGTTCTTTTTCCATCACTTCCCGAATGCTAGCGACAAATGCTTCCTTGCTTTCTGGAAGGCATGCTTCTATTTCCTTCCTTTCTTGGCGGATGCAAATAACAAATCTCTGGAGAGATTTACCAACGCGGCGTGACGTAGCTTCCTCAAGTACTTTACTCATTTCACTCAGTTGGGCGGCCGAAACCCGATTGGACAGATACTCAAACAGTTCTTCGGTGTTTCCTTGAACAATAAGCGCGAGAAATTTTTCTACCTCTTGTCTATCATGTTCTGAAGGGCGTTCTTTTTCCATCGCTTCCCGAAAGCGAGCGACAAATGCTTCCTTGCTTCCTGGAAGGCAGGTTTCTATCTCCTTCCTTTCTTGGAGGATGCAAATAACAAATCTCTGGACAACTTTTTCTATATCCTCAGCCGGCTTTGCCACCTCCGGCGTTGGCCGCTCATTTTCCACGCCAGCGCGTTTAATCACCGTGAGGCCATCCACGCCAATCGTCAGAATATCCGCTAAACCTTTGCGGTCAATCTTGTAGCGTCGATAGTCGTCTTCTGTTTCCAACACGAGCAGCGATGTGTAGGGAGATAGCACCCGTTCTTTGACGGATAAGTTGATGATTTCATTATGAAAAGCACTTTTCAGGTCTTTATCTTGGGTTTTGTCTTCCATGTCCAAGAGTTTGTCGAGACGCGCTCGTACCCATTCGCGCTTGAGTAAAATGGGATTAGCCGGTTTGCTGGTTAAAGACAACACCTTGTCCCCAACACTAATAGTAATAGGAAGGTTAGAGGACATTTCTGCGAACACAATCAGCGGCTCATTTGTCTGCAACGCCTCGACTTTTTCCGGCCAAAACCAGTTTGAGCCGGAGACTTTGATAGGCATGTCGGCATAAACCGGGCTAGTCAGTTTACGAATAATGTGAGCATCGCTAAGTGCGAGGGGTGCAACGATGCCGGGGGATTTGCCGGCTTTAGCCAAACTGCGAGCGATTTGCTTGTCGCTGTGATAGGAAGGGATTAAAATATCCACCCTGTCTAACCAAGGGATGGTTTTCAGTTGCGCCGCGAGTGCCGTTGCGGAAGTTTCACCGGCCGTGACGACGGTATCTGAAATCAGTAGCAGCCGAGATTTTTGGAGTTTTAACGCGCTCAACGCGTTAATAGCGGCCTCTAGGCGCGACGCGCCGAGGGCCTTATGTTGTTGAAGTTGCCCAATTAAGGCCTTGTGCGCGGTGAGATTATCGGCGGTGCCGACTTTTTTGACACGTTGGTCAAAGGTGTAGAGTTGCAGTGTGCCCACCTTTAATTGGGGCAAGAGCGTTTCAAGCCGTTTAAGACTGTCTGCCAAATAGGGCGCTTGCGAGGCCGAGGTATCCATTAAAAGGATAAGATTATCAAGGCCTTGCTTGGCCGTTGTTGAGGTAGCCTCGGTGAAGGGGATAATTCTAGCGGCCACTAATTGTCCGCTTTGCATGGAAATCCCACCTTGGGAGGATTTCAGTTGATAAGGCATTCTAAAATCAACGGTGGGTTGATAGTTGCGTTTATCAATGCTGAGGACTTCACGTTTTGACACGGTACCGGTCAATTCGCCTAGTTGGGTAGTGCTAAAACTGTCGCGGTCATAAAAGACTTTGATGGCTAAGTGTTTGAGCTGCGGCAAGCCTTTTAGAGGCAAAACATATTCGCTCTCTAAACCCGCCAAGCGTTGAGAGTAAGAGAGAATCAGCCGTTTTTCAGATTTCGGCTCAATCGGAAAAATCCGCGCATTAAAGCGGTTGCCGCTGTCGGTTTCAAGCAAAGCCGGATCTTGGCGACGATGCAAAAAGTCTTCGTAGGCGCGACGGGCGAGTTGTTTTTCAACGATTTCGCCTTCTTGAAGGCGCTCACCGATTTTCATGGCAAAGCGGCTAATGGCGGCATTGTCTGGTAAAATAATTTGAAAACGGCCCTCACGCCGACGGTTTTCTGGATTGTAAAAAACCATTTCCAGTTCGGTAAACGCCAAAAAGCCGTCTAGGACGACTCGCGCCTCGAATTGATGCAATTCAAGCCCGGTGCCGTCAGAGGCGGTAAGTGAAAGACGGGATTCAGTGGCGAATCCCGTTTGACTCAATAGGAGAGTCAGTAAGGTGAAAAAGGCGGCAAGTTTTTTCATAGTGATGCCTTTGGGAGTTTAAATAGACAAAAAAAATTATAGCACAATCTCTATTTGGGAAGGAGTCATCGATAAATCTTGGATGTAAAATAACGAGTTAGTCGATATCCTGGCAAAGAGGCTGATACTTCTGGCACTCTCACTTCTAATGTGATATCGAACAAGCGTCAACATGGCCCCCAATTGATGAGGGTTGTTCCCCAGTCCAGCCCTTTGTCGAAAGTTTTCGTTGCCGATATTTGTGGCAGCGTTTTTTTGTCGAGAATAGGACTTACGCACTCAGCAAATTAACTATTTGATTTGATTTAATAACTTTCCAAATGCCTTTGTTAGGCATTTTAGACGTAATTGATTGAATATTCAATCAATTAATTTTGTCAAGGTGTCAGTCCTAGAGAAAATACGCGAGGTTTCAAACGTTAACATGGCCCCCAATTGACGAGGGTTGTTCCTCAATCCTGTTTTTTGTCGAAAGTTTTCGTTTAGATATTTGTGGCAGCGTTTTTTGTCGAGAAAATACGCGAGGTTTCAAACTAAAACATGGCCCCCAATTGATGAGGGTTGTTCCCCAATCTTGTCCTTTGTCGAAAGTTTTCGTGGCCGATATTTATTTGTGGTAGCGTTTTTTGTCGAGAAAATACGCGAGGTTTTAAACTAAAACATGGCCCCCAATTGATGAGGGTTGTTCCCCAATCCGGTTCTTTGTCAAAAGTTTTCGTGGTCGATATTTGTGGCAGCGTTTTTTGTCGAGAAAAAAATACGAGCGGTTTCAAGTGTCAGCATGGCCCCAATTGACGCTCATCGTTATACACAAGTCTTTTGGATACTTGGCGCATTCCCAAAAGTACAACGGATACTCGAAATAAACGGATATTTATAATGGAGCCTCAATGTGGGGCCTAATCTTTAAAAGTTATAAAAATCAATTATTTAAAAACTTATGTCTAAGAATGAGCAATTGACGAGGGTTGTTCCTCAATCCTGTTTTTTGTCGAAATTTTTTGTTTAGATATTTGTGGCAGCGTGTCGAGAAAATACGAGCGGTTTCAAGTGTCAACATGGCCCCCAATTGACGAGGGTTGTTCCCCAATCTTGTCCTTTGTCGAAAGTTTTCGTTTAGATATTTGTGGCAGCGTTGCGAGAAAAAAATACGAGCGGTTTCAAGTGTCAACATGGCCCCCAATTGATGAGGGTTGTTCACCAATCCTGTCCTAAAATACGAGCGGTTTCAAGTGTCAACATGGCCCCCAATTGACGAGGATTGTTCCCCAATCCTGTCCTTTGTCGAAAATTTTCGTTTAGATATTTGTGGCAGCGTTTTTTGTCGAGAAAATACGCGAGGTTTCAAACGTTAACATGGCCCCCAATTGATGAGGGTTGTTCCCCAATCTTGTCCTTTGTCGAAAGTTTTCGTTTAGATATTTGTGGCAGCGTTTTTTGTCGAGAAAATACGCGAGGTTTCAAACGTTAACATGGCCCCCAATTGACGAGCGGTTTCAAGTTGGCTGGGTTCAAGCCAACCTTGTTTGTCCATAGTTAAGTGACTTGATAACCGAGTAGTTATCTGAACATCTATAGTACAACGAATCTGGAAATAAACTCTTAATACAATATATGAAAACAAATGGATTGCACCACGTCGCTATTATTGGATATGATTATGAAAAATCAAAGCATTTTTATGTGGATATTTTAAGGTTTTCTATTATTCGGGAAACGTTCAGAGCCGATAGGCAGTCTTATAAACTGGATTTGAGGGTGGGTAACGGTGATGTGATTGAGCTTTTTTCGTTTCCTAATCCGCCGCCCCGAGTCAGTCAGCCGGAAGCGTGTGGATTGAGGCATTTGGCTTTTGCCGTTAATGATATTGAGGAGATAGTGGCGTATCTAAAATCAAAGGGGGTGGCGGTGGATGATCTTAGAAGAGATGAGATAACCGGGCGGCGTTTTACTTTTTTTAAGGATCCTGATGATTTGCCGTTAGAAATTTATGAAAGTTAGACTTGGTAATTGGTAATTGGTAATTGGTAATTGGTAATTGGTAATTATTAATTGGAGCCTCTTGCAAAATTGTCGTAAGCATAGCTCCAGGGGCTAAGCCCCTGGCTTTAATAATACGCCCCTTCAGGGCTAATAGAGGTTTTAAAGTCAGCCCCTTTGGTACGTGATTAATATAGTAATATAATGATGACCATAACGCGCCCGACGTGCGTCCAAAGACTACAGCATTATCACTTAGATAGCAATTATATTGACAACTATTGACATGTCAACAAATGAGTCAACACTATTAATAGAAATGAATAAGGGAGTATCAGCCCTTTATCCCCTCGCCTAATGAGAGCTTAGGGTTACTTGAATGCTTGAGAATCCATTTTTTTGATGTGGAAGGCTAACCACCTCAAGCACCCTTATGTTACTTTAAAAAAGTACAAAATGTCAAGTTCTTTTTAGATAATGCCCAGCCAATATCAATAATTCTCACTATTTTTTGGACTATATTTGTTCACTGTTAAAACATCCCAATATGGAAGAAAAAGAAAGCCAGAAAGAACTTGCAAAAATCATTCAAGACAGCTTAACTGAATTTCATGGCGCGATGAAATTGCGAGATGAGTTTGCCATCCGAATCGGCCGACGTACCACACAAATTATCCGATTTAGTATGACTGGCATGTCGATATTGGCCTTTGCCATGATCTTTCTTCTTGGTACTTTTTATCAACACATGGATCAAATGGCGTCTGACATGAAAGACATGAGGACAAACTTTCAGTCGGTGGCGACTGATATGAAAGACATGAAGACAAACTTTCAGTCGGTGGCGACTGATATGAAAGCCATGAAGTTGTCAGTAGACAGTATGAATCAGCATATCAGCGTGATGCCGGTGATGAATACCGCCGTCAGTGGCATGAGTGAAAATGTGCTGAAAATGACAGAAGATATGGCAAAAATGAGCCAAAACATGGCTTTAATGCAAAAAAGTATGAGTACGATGAGCCTTGATGTGGCGAATATGAGTTACCAATTTACCGGCTTAAACGGCTATGTGGGTTCAATGGGGTACAATGTCAACCGAATGGCCGCTCCTATGAAAATGTTTCCTTTTCCTTAAGAGCGTGTTTTAAAAGGGATGGTAAGTATCTGTCCAGAAGTTTTTCAGTATAGCGTACTAAAAATCCGATGTCTTTAAGACATCGGATTTTTGGAATTATTTGTAGAGGCGCTCATCGCGTCGCTCGTCGTCTTCTCTCCACCGTCGTTGGTAGGGGCGCTCATCGCGTCGCTCGTCGTCTTCTCTCCATCGTCGTTGGTAGGGGCGCTCATCGCGTCGCTCGTCTCTTTCTTGCCGCCGCGGGCGCTGTTGGTAGGGGCGCTCACCGCGGCGTTGCTTGGCTTCTTCCATCCACTTTTTCATTTGTTTCCACCTCTCTTCCATCGCCTTCTGCTCGCTCATCGTTTCGTAGCCTGGCAAGGTGAAGGTATTGTCTGGAATATCAACACCGGTTCTGAGGCTGGTAATTTTGTCTCTCACCATCTCACCTCTCTTGCCACCTTTGAGTACCGTCTTCATGGGGACACCGAGCTTCATCAATTTGGCTTCCAATTGCTCGTGTGCCTTAATGCAAGGTGGAAGAGGTATCCCTTTGAGTTTGGGTTTCCGAGACTTGGACATTTGAAACATGGCCTTTATAAATGCCTTGAGGTATGGAACTTCGGCGGCTTTTTGAGAAAAATAAATCGCGGAACACACTTTGTCGTTCGCCTTAACCTGATATTTGACGGTGGGATAGCCGGCAATATCGGGGCCTCTGCCTTTGTTGACTAATTCGGCTTTGACGGAACCTTTCCATGATTGTGGTATACCTCGCTGCCCACCGCGTTCCCCTCTGTTTCGAGACCCACTGCGCTCCCCTCTATCTCGTGGCGATCCGCCGCGTTCCCATCGGTCTTGTGGCGGCCCACTGCGTTCCCATCGATCTTGTGGCGGCCCACCGCGTCTCCATTGATCTTGTGGCGGCCCACCGCGTCTCCATTGGTCTTGTGGTGGCCCACCGCGTTCCCATTGGTCTTGTGGCGGCCCACCGCGTTCCCCTCGGTCTTGCCCAGGCTCGCCACGTCTCTCTCGCGGCGGCTTGGGCGGTGTTCCGATGATATCCATCTCAACCATGCGCTTTTCCTTGGCATTAACCTGATACGCTTTTCCCTTTCCCATATCCATCAGCATGTAGTAGTTAGGATCGGGGGTTTCTATGCGAGCATATTGATCTGACATGATGACTGTTTGCGTATTTCCTTGGCCATCGCTACGCTTGACAACCGTCGCCCCCCAATTACTCGCAGCTGGCATTGGCAGCATGACGACACTGGCACCAGCAATGCCAGCTATTATTCCACGGTGTAAATAATTCATTGGTGAATCCTTCTATACTAATGAAAAATGAAAAATGAAAAATGACTCAATTAATGATAAGTCGATAATTTTGCTAGGAATTTTATTACCCGTTCAGGCATGTCATTTTCAGTTATTTTAACTACGTTCCATATAATATACTGAAAGTATAACGGATTTGGAGAATAAACGGATTTTTAAAAATCCCAGTCAATTGGTAATAATATTTGATATTGCTTTCCCCAGGTTCCACCTGGGGCTATTCATATTCAACCCCTTCAGGGTTGGCAAATTTATAATTATTGGTATATTATTTTTTTGGAGTTACCTAGGGTGGAAAGCGTATCCGTTGTACTATCAGTATAGCATTGAAGCCCGGCGTCCAAATGGATGGCCTTCGCCAATGGCGAATGGCGAATGGCGAATGATGTTACGTCAGGTTTCTGGCGAATGATGAATTAAGGGTTAAATTGAATCTTATAAATTCAATTGAAGTTATTAGTCGCTAGGTAGTTACACTGGCTTTAATAATACATACCGAAGGGGCTAGGGTAACAGCGGGGCGATTGCGGGGGAATTGCGGGGGAATTGCGGGGGGTGCTGTCTTGTTATAAACGGTTGCTAGGAGATATTATGGGTTGATTATACAAAATTGTTTTTAATTATTTAGTTATAACAATAGGTTAGTTTAGATAAAATAATCACTATCGAAAATTATAACCCCCGAAAATTTTCTAACACTCGCCTGTTTTATCTTATAAAAATAACGCGATATTATTGATAATAACTAAAATACCGTATTTTACTAATAAAAGTGCTAAAATAGGCCGTGAACGACCTGATGAAAAGCCGCGTATTTTGGTATTAACCCTACTAAAAATACAAGATTTTTTTATAACGATTACGAGTTGAAATAATAATATAGCCACTATTATTGAAAAATAGTTTATTTAATGTTTATAAAACAGTCACTTATATTTTAATCGCACACACAAAAAAATTCAGCCTGTTTGTCTCCCTAGGAACGGAGACAACCCAAAAATTTCTCTTAATATTATCGTGAGTATTGCTTATTAATAGCAATCGTCTCTGATTATGAATAATCATTACGTTTAATGGACTGATAGGAAGTGGTACTGTGCCGTTTATATTTTTAGCTTTACTCCAAAAAATTGGGGGCAAAACATCGAAGATTAAAGTAGGCGCTTTCTTTATATTTCATTTTTACAAAAAGCGTTTTTAAAAATAACGCACGCAAGTGACGCTTGCATGTGCCACGCAGATTTGGATGTCTCTTGCGTCAAAGCGCGTCAAAGCGCGTTTTCCGCTTACAAGAATTTATAAGATTCAATTTAACCCTTAATTCGCATTAATAATCTCTCGCCATTGGTTAATCCCCGAGCAAAGCTATCTAACCAGAGTTTCTGCTCATCGGTGTCAGGCACGGCTACGCCTCTCGACTTTGCTACCATATGATAGGCAATCTGGGGGCTGATGCCTGAGCAGACAAGGATAGCTGCTACCATTACTGCGGATCGGCCGATACCCGCTCGACAACAAATCGCCACCTTTTTGCCACTTATGATTTGTGTTAACAAGGATTGGCTTAATTGAATCGCCTGTGTCATTGAGGACGGGACTTTCCTATCTGTGATGGGAAAAGAAATGAACTCAATGCCATTGGCACCACAAATATCCTTTTCTTCTTTTAAACCAAGCTCATAAATTTCATCGGCCGTCAATAAGGACACCAAAATATCAAGGCTTTGCTCTTTTAAGCCTTTTATTTCATCGAAAAGCCAATCACCGGCACGAAGCCTTGGCATGATGGCTAAATGGCTGGCCTTAAAATCCTTAATCCAATAAATTTCTGGTTGCATAATGATGCTCTTAAAGGCTCACGCTCGGTTTGTAGTAGTCCGGTTTGTAGTAGTCCGGTTTGTAGTAGTCCGGTTTGTAGTAGTCGCTTTAGCGACTATTATTTTCCACCGGCGGTTAAACGAAAACTGTCGTCTGTGCCTAAATATCAAATCAAGTTAAGGGCTTTGCACGTGGGATTGCCCCTACAAACCGTCATGTCGTGTAGGGGCAATCCTTTATGGTTGCCCTCACCGAAAAGCGGTACGATATGGCATTGACCTATCACACCTAAGGCTATGATTACGAAAACAATGGCTCAATAAATTATTTTCCGAAAGGTTTATGTCGAATAATCCTATAAATCAATCGGAGCGCCAGCCAATCGCTAAAGCGATTGGCTAAAAGCTAAAGTCCCCTAAAGGGGACTAACTATACTTTGCACCGTTATAAACTGCGCGCTCAAGTCATTTCGACAGACGGAGAAATCTTGGGCGACACCGGAGAAGTTAGAGCTTTTGTCATTTCGACAGACGGAGAAAACTTTTTGAGAAACCCAAATTCCAGGTAGTTACACTGGCTTTAATAATACGCCCCGACCGATCTCATAGAGGTTTTAAAGTCAGCCCCTTTGGTACGAGATTAATACAAAAAGGGGCACCGCCCCTGGCTTTGGGCGAGATTAATAATGAACAAAGACTTATAAAATCACTTTCAACCAACACGCTTTTATAACTCATTGATTTTTTATGATTCAATTCAACCCTTAATTCGCATTACCAATTACCAATTACCAATTGCAAATTACCAACGGCCTTAACACTCGCCGGTTAATGCCGAAACGTCTATGCTTTAAGTAGACTAATGAGAAAATAAACCTGAATAAATAAATAGGAAAATGTTATTGATAAGCGACTCATTTTACAAACAATTTAATCACGTATTTCTAAGTACAGGACATTTTTTATACTGTCAGTTCTACATAAGGAGAAATATTTGGAAATAGCCATATTTCTCACCGGTCGATCTGACCCGCAATGACTTAAATAACGTATAAAATTCAATGAATTAGCTATTAAATTCATTGTCCGGTACAACGCAGTGATTGGCCCATTTTCATTTTAACGGCTAAAGAAGTACGTTCCGTATATCATAATTGCAGGCCAGTTCCACGCGCACAGCACGTCTCTGTTGATGCCGAGTTTGTCCGTGTCAGCAATGATTTAGAGATAAAAAACTTTGGTGATTCACAGTTAATTGATAATGATTTTATCAACTCCGTGCCACTTAAAGAAGGCGTTGTCTTAACTGTTGATGATGTCGCAGCAAAGCACAATTATCAGACTGAACCGATATTACTAGCGGCCAATGGTACGGCTGAGTTTATAACTTCTTCAGCACTAGAACAAATTGGTAGCGTCACTCTGACAGTAGAAGGCCCCGTCACGGCCCTCGGCCAGGATGGCACACCCCGCACACTCAACCAAGGTGATCCCGTCTATCTGCATGACACCATTGTGACGGGCGCACGTAGTCATATTAAAATCACTTTGGATGATGGCACCCTATTTCAACTGGGGCCTAATTCTCGCGCGAGTCTCGATAAATACGCTTATGATCCCGAAGATGAGTCGGGGGGTGAGTTTGAAACTTTTGTCTATTCTGGTGCCTTTCGTTACACCAGCGGCAAAATCAGCGGCAATAATCAAGGACAACATACGCTCATCAAAACACCCTCGGCTTTGATTGGTATTCGTGGCAGTGAAATTGATGGCAAGGTTGAAGAGGACGGTTCTACTACCGTTTTGCATTTGTCCGGTTTGGTGAGTATTACTTCACGGCATCACTTGGGAGAAGTCATTGTCTATGAGCGTGGCACGTCGGTATTTATTCCCAGTGAAGCTTCACCGCTCAGCATTAACCAACTGACACCTGAGTCTATTGAATCCACTCGTGAACAGTTCCTGCCGTTAAATCTTGAGAGGGCATACAACGCGCCCCTCGGTGCCTCCCCGGTTAATGAGGCGAAGCCCACCCCACGCGAAGAAGCGCCAGCGCCAAGCGAAGAACGGCCTGAACCACGCGAAGAAGCGCCAGCGCCAAGCGAAGAACGGCCGGAGCCACGCGAAGAACGGCCGGAGCCACGCGAAGAACGGCCTGAGCCACGCGAAGAACGGCCGGAGCCACGCGAAGATGGGCCTGAGCCACGCGAAGAACGGCCGGAACCACGCGAAGAACGGCCGGAACCACGCCAAGAACGGCCGGAGCCACGCGAAGAACGGCCGGAGCCACGCGATGAGGAACCCGTCCTGGGCCCTCAACCGCTCGGCCCAAGCGATGAACCGGCCCCCGGCCCACAATCACCCGGCCCAAGCGATGAACAGGCCCCCGGCCCTCAACCGCCCGGCTCAAGCGATGAACCCGCCTTCGGCCCTCAACCGCTCGGCTCAAGCGATGAACAGGCCTTCGGCCCTCAACCGCTCGGCTCAAGCGATGAACCAGCCCCTAGCCCTGAACCGCTCTACTCAAGCGATGAACCGGCCCCCGGCCCTCAACCGCTCGGCTCAAGCGATGAACCGGCCTCAAGCTATGAAGGGCCTATACCAAGCGATGACAGATTCGCCCTCGGCCCTGAACTGCCCGGCTCAAGCAATGAAGCCGCCCCCGGCACTGAACCGCCCGAATCAAGTGATGAGATATTCGCCCTCAGTCAGGAACCGCCTAGCCCAAGCGATAACAAACTCGTCTTTGGCCTAGAAGCGCCTAGCCCACAGGAGACTTCTTCACCTCCTTCTTCTTCACCTCCTTCTGAGTCAGGGGCACGCAATCCAATTTTTCCTTCCCAGCTTTTGTTCGGAGATGATAACGCATTTGATGCGCCGGGTGATGTGGCTATCAATGATAATAGCATCACAGAATTCATAGAGTCGCAACCTGTTGATAACATTGGGGAAAGTCACAATCCTGCGGGAATGACAGAGCCTAACAGGTTTGACAACGAAGATAACCGGTTTGATAACGAAGATAACAGATTTGATAACGAAGATAACCGGTTTGATAACGAAGATAACCGGTTTGATGGCACTTTTGATATCAATGATGAAGTGACCATTGTCACGGGACGTGTTGCACAAGATGATAGGGCCACTACCCCCAAAAATACCGTCTTGCTTCTAGCGGCTGAGACACTGTTGAGTAACGACATTGGCGATAATCTGAAAATCATAAAAGTCAGCAATGCCGTCAATGGTAGCGTCATCCTTACCGAAAACGGTGATATCGAGTTTATTCCGGCCCTTAATTTTACGGGTATGGCCGATTTTGAATACACAGTCGATAATGGTCAGGGAGATACTGATAAGGCCGTTGTTTTTGTGGAGATAACGCCTGGTACATCGATTGATACCCCGGACACTACCGAAGACACTAACCCCACTGGTAATCCAAACGACAATCCCGACGGGGGTGATCCTTCTGACTTGGAGCCTCAGCCTCGGCCGAATGAGCCGCCAGGGGAAGGTCAACCCGATCCGAGTGATGAGCCTGACTTCGAGGAACCGGTAGGCCCGATTGATGGGCCAATATTAGATGACCAATCGGGACTGGATGAGCAATCGGGGCTGGATGAACAACCACCGCTAGATGACCAATTTCTGCCTGATAACCAGTCTCCGCCGGATAACCCGTTTCCGCCGGATGACCCGTTTCCGCCGGATGACCAACCAGTGTCAAATGACAAACCTCAGCCGAATGACTCGCCAGTCGTTGATAACCAGCGTGAACCAGAAGTACTACAAGCATTAAATGAACGGCTTGAGCCAGAAGTTCTACAAGCATTAAATGAACGGCTTGAGCCAGAAGTTCTACAGACATTAAATGAAGCGCTTGAATCTGAGGTTCCCCAGGCGTTAGATGAAGTGCTTGAGCCTGATGCTCTACAGACGTTGGATGAAGTGCTTGAGCCTGAGGTTCTACAGGCATTATACGAACTTTTTGAGCCGGACGACCAACCGGTGCCAGATGACAAGCCCCAGCCAGATGAACAGCCACCACCGGATGACCAAACCAAAGTAGATGAACAGCCACCACCGGATGACCAAACCAAAGTAGATGAACAGCCACCACCGGATGACCAAACCAAAGTAAATGAACAGCCACCACCGGATGACCAAACCAAAGTAGATGAACAGCCACCGCCGGATGACCAAACCAAAGTAGATGAACAGCCACCGCCGGATGACCAAACCAAAGAGGTGAACAGCCACCGCCGGATGACCAAACCAAAGAGGATGAACAACCACCGCCGGATGACCAAACCAAAGTAGATGAACAGCCACCGCCGGATGACCAAACCAAAGTAGATGAACAGCCACCGCCGGATGAAGACCAATCACCGTCGGATGAGCAACCGGTGTCAAATGACAAACCTCAGCCGGATGACTCGCCAGTCGTTGATAATCTACAAGCATTAAATGAACGGCTTGAGCCAGAAGTTCTACAAGTATTAAATGAACGACTTGAGCCAGAAGTTCTACAGACATTAAATGACGCGATTGAATCTGAGGAGCCACAGGCGTTAGATGAAGTGCTTGAGCCGGAGGCTCTACAGACGTTGAATGAAGTGCTTGAGCCTGAGGTTCTACAGGCCTTATACGAACTTTTCGAGCCGGACGACCAACCGGTGCCAGATGAGAAGCCCCAGCCGGATGACCAAACCAAAGTAGATGAACAGCCACCACCGGATGACCAAACCAAAGTAAATGAACAGCCACCGGCGGATGACCAAACCAAAGTAAATGAACAGCCACCGGCGGATAACCAAACCAAAGTGAATGAACAGCCACCGCCGGATGACCAAACCAAAGTAGATGAACAGCCACCGCCGGATGACCAAACCAAAGTAGATGAACAGCCACCACCGGATGACCAAACCGTAGATGAACAGCCACCGCCGGATGACCAAACCAAAGTAGATGAACAGCCACCACCAGATGACCAAACCGTAGATGAACAGCCACCGCCGGATGACCAAACCAAAGTAAATGAACAGCCACCGCCGGATGACCAAACCAAAGTAGATGAACAGCCACCGCCGGATGACCAAACCAAAGTAAATGAACAGCCACCGCCGGATGACCAAACCAAAGTAGATGAACAGCCACCGGCGGATAACCAAACCAAAGTAAATGAACAGCCACCGGCGGATGACCAAACCAAAGTAAACCACTGTGGATAACTCGTCACAACCGGTTGACTCATCGGGAGCCAATAACCCGCCACCGCCCGATGGCAGTTCAAATTTAAGGGCCGGCAAGAATCTACTCAACTTAGAGAGTGATGACGTGCTGGATTTCTCCAATCTCGACAATTTAGTGGGCCATCAGAACGGGTTGAATGACAGGCCTGGCGTGGCAAACCTTGATAATTTTTCGGCCGTGGGAGAAGACAATAATCCAACCAGCTTGAAGATTGATGACGTACTAGACTTCTCCAACATGGACAGTTTAGTAAACAATGGACTAAGCGCAATCAATCCAACTTCGCAAGACTCTCACAATCAAAGCTTCGTTAATCTCGGCAGCGACGCTTTATATAATAACTACATGGCAACCCATAATGAATTATTAGTCACTGCTGACATGACGGCCCAATTGATTTCTTAAGCCAAAGAAATAAATGTTTTCCACAGATACCATCCCTCAAAATGTATCTGAGGGCCATAACTTAATTTGAAAACTTCCAAAGTCTTTTATGGCCCTCAAAACCGATAGTCCAATTAACCATAAAAGTTGTTTGCGTGAGGCGCTAAAGCGCCTATTACAAACGCACGCAAAAAAGCGCCTACTACAAACTTGGGCGCTAAAGCGCTTACTACAAACTTGGGCGCTAAAGCGCTTACTACAAACTTGGGCGCTAAAGCGCCTATTACAAACTTGGGCGCTAAAGCGGCTATTACAAACTTAGGCGCTAAAGCGCCTACTACAAACTTAGGCGCTAAAGCGCCTCTTACAAACTTAGGCACTAAAGCGCCTCTTACAAACTTAGGCACTAAAGCGCCTACTACAAACTTAGGCGCTAAAGCGCCTACTACAAACTTAGGCGCTAAAGCGCCTACTACAAACTTAGGCGCTAAAGCGCCTACTACAAACTTGGGCGCTAAAGCGCCTACTACAAACTACAAACGTACAAACGGGACAAAAACCATGTCTGCTTTCCAACTTCATCAAAAAAACGATAAGCTAAATAGTGGCTTAGCTGTTAAAACCACAAGCTCAGAAACGTCACTTCGGCCCATAACCATTACCTCAACAGAGGCCGAATTTATCCGTGTTGGCTTTGATTTAGTAATAAAAAGCCCCAGTGATTCACTGTTCATTAGTGACTATTTTATCAACCATCAGCCGCTTCAAACGGCCTCTGGCACGATATTGTCGGCCGATAACGTCACAACCAACCTCAAAAGCCACACAGAACCCCTCTTGTTGGCCGCCAATGGCACGGCCAATGTCATAACGGCTTCAAACCCTCAAAAAATTGGCACCATCACCGCGACGGTAGAAGGCCCCGTCACGGCATTGGACAAAGATGGCACATCCCGCATACTCAACGAAGGTGCTCCCGTCTATTTACACGACACCCTCGTAACATCCGCGCGTAGCTACGTCAAAATTATTTTGAATGATGGCACCGTCTTTCAACTAGGTCCCCATTCTCGCGCCAGTCTTGATAAATACGCTTATGATCCAGACATTGGGGGAGGAGAATTTGAAAGCTATGTCTATTCTGGTGCCTTTCGCTACCTCAGCGGCAAACTCGGCGGCAATAACCAAGGGCAACATACCACCCTCAAAACCCCCTCCGCTCAGATTGGAATCCGCGGCAGTGAAATTGATGCCATTGTCGGTGAAGACGGTTCTACCACTCTTTTACATTTGTCTGGGTTAGTGAGTATTATCTCGCGGCATAATCCGAGAGAAATCATTGTCTATGAACGTGGCACTTCTGTGTATGTTCCCAACGAAAATATCTCTCACACAATTGAGCAGCGGACAGAAGAACATATTCAACAAAGAAATCAAGAATGGCAAGAAGTGTTCAGAGGCTCTAAGTCTGTCGAAGACAACATTTCGGGAGCACCGAACTTTAAAACGCCAGAGTCTGCTACACCCGTAAAGGAAGACGCCACCTCTTCTTCAGAAGAAGGAGTACGCAATCCGTTTTCTCCCGACAACATTGACGTACATTCTGACGAATCGGTTGATGATATTGTCAGTGAAATCGAAGAACAAAAATCTCAAGAGCCACTGTCTGATGAGCTTGATATATCACCCATCGAGCTGAACGAAGATGACAACGAAACGGGTAATGATGCTATTACGGCCGAGCGCACGGATGAAGAAGATGAAATAACCAATGGGCACACGGAACGTCCACACGACGATGAGAGCGATACCGCGCACTTAGATAACGACAATAAGCCAAGAGATGATGACACGGAACCGTCGGGTGACGGCACCGAGCCGGCCGAAAATGGCAACGAGCCGTCAGATGACGACACCGAGCCGGCCGAAAATGGCAAAGAGCCGTCAGATGACGACACCGAGTCGGCCGATGACGACACCCAAGCCAACGAGACGGTTTTAGAACGGACTTTAAACGAAGACAACTCCCAAATCATTCAAGTCTTATCGGCTGATTCGGGAGAAATCACACAACTTGCCCAACCTTCGCATGGAAAAGTTGTAGAAAATGGTGATGGCACCTTAACCTACACACCAACACCCAATTTCAATGGACAAGACAATTTTACTTACACCCTTAACAACACTAACACTGTGCTTGTCAAGTTAACCATTACCCCAATCAATGATGCCCCCGTTGCTCTCGATGACTCTTTTACATTGGCACCTAACACACCATTAGATATTTCAACCGAGTCGCTACTCAACAACGATCAGGATGTTGACGGTGATACCCTACAAATTGTCGAAATAACAAATCCTCAAAACAGCACATTCAACCTCCTAGATAATGGTAATATAGAACTCACCTTGGAAAACGATGTGACTACAGCAGGATTTGATTACATTATAAGCGATGGCGACAAAACCGATATTGGTCATGTAACTCTTAGGCTTGCCCGCGACAATCCTCCGCCGACGGCTAATGATAACAACGTGTCAATCAACAGCATCGCCCCGGTGACGAATACCGCCCATCAGTCACTCGACAACACTTCGGCCCCGATTTCCGAAGCCTCTCAAGACGGGGTAGACACCAAACTCGCCGGCAATGACGTGCAATTATTCATTAATAGACTGATTAACGATAATTTTGACGCTGCCACTTTTGATCATACAATTACCAATAACAATAGCAGCCTCGATACGGCCACGGCGACGGTGAAGCCTACCAATGCTCAATCCGCTACCTCAGAAAACGACACCCTTGAAGGCACTGACAAATTAGATATTATTCTCAACAAAGAGGATAATAATACCTCAACAACCAACGTGGCGGAGACTCTATTAAGGAGTAACGACGCAGAATTGCAAGGCATAGAGAAAATTGATAGGACTGGAGACAACAATCAACAAAGATTAAGTATTAATGATGTGCTGGATATCTCCGACACCAACCGTTTAGTGATTGAAGGCGACACCACCGTCAACCCAATCGGGCAAGGCTGGAACAGCCTTGATCCAAGTGGCCTATATCACCACTACACTGGCGGTGCAGAAGAATTATTAATCAGCGTCGAGATGACTAACAATTTCTGAGCACAGATAACTGATGATCATTGAAGACTGATCACTGAAATTATGCCGTTTAGTGATTGAAGGCGACACCACCGTCAACTCAATCGGGCAAGGCTGGAACAGCCTTGATCCAAGTGGCCTATATCACCACTACACCGGCGGCGGTGCCGAATTATTATTAATCAGCGTCGATATGACTAACAATTTCAGTCGTTGAGAACGGCCCCTTTAAGGCGAACAATCGCCTATTACTAACCGGCCACAAAAGGCGATCAATCACCTACTACTAACCGGCCCACAAAAGGCGATCAATCGCCTACTACTAACTGGCCCACAAAAGGCGATCAATCGCCTACGACTAACCGGCCCACAAAAGGCGATCAATCGCCTACTACTAACCGGCCCACAAAAGGCGATCAATCGCCTACGACTAACCGGCCCACAAAAGGCGATCAATCGCCTACGACTAACCGGCCCACAAAAGGCGATCAATCGTCAGAACTGAAACAAGTCCAAGGCGGTTACTGGCCGTCACTCGATCTAACGGGCGGCTACGGGCGCGAGAGAAGCGACAACACAAGTACGCGCGCCAGTACGGGCGGAGAAGTCACGTTGACGCGCCAAGAATTGGGATTGACTCTCTCGCAAATACTCTTTGATGGTTTTAGCCTCAGATATCGCGTCGCACAGCAAAGTTCGCTACTAAATTCAGCCGCTTACAAGGTACAAGATAGCAGTGAAAACCTCGCGCTGCTTACCGCCGAAACTTACCTAGAAGTACTTCGCCGTCAGGAATTGGTGGAACTCGCCAAAGATAATGTAGTCATTCACCAAAAAACGCTAAGACAAATCCGCACACTGGTAAAAGGGGGAGCCGGCCGTCGGGCCGATATGCTGCAAAGTTCTAGCCGCTTAGCCTTGGCTAAATCCAGTTTAGTGAACGCCCAAGGTAATCTCCGTAACGCTGAAATCAATTATCGGCGCATAACCGGTGAACTACCTAAAGCATTAACCAGGCCGTCACGCACACCAGTCGAAACCGCTTTGCCCAAAACCAAAGAAGCAGCCTTAGACACCGCCTTAAACAATCATCCCTCTTTACGAGTTGCCAAGGCCGATTTTGAAGCCGCTAAAGCGGCACACCAACAAACGAGTTCGGCTTTTATGCCTCACTTCTCTTTGGAATTAGGCATTACCGATAACAAGAACTTGGATGGAATAACCGGAGAAAATGACGATATGAGCGCCATGTTGAGAATGCGCTATAACCTATTTCGGGGTGGAGCCGATAGGGCACGTCGTCAAGAAACGGCCGAGCGGATTGGGGCCGCTAAAGAAGGGATACGGCGTATCCAGCGCATCATTGAAGAAGATGTGCTGCTGTCTTGGAACAGTTTGATAACCATACGCGCTCGCTTAGGTTACCTCAAAGCGCATCTGGAATCGACTGAAGACGTCGTCAAATCTTACAAAGAACAATTCAAGCTAGGGAAACGCAGCCTATTGGACGTGCTTGACTCCGAAAACGAACTCTTTAACGCACGAGCCTCGTTGGTCTCGACGCAATATGCAGAACTATTTAGTCTTTTCAAACTGTTAGAAAGTTTTGGCCGATTACTTGACACGCTAGGTATCAAACGGCATCAAGAAGCAGAAGCCGAACTTAGTAATTGGTAATTCGTCAGTGATCAGTTATCTGATCAGTTATCAGTGATCAGTTATCAGTGATCAGTCGTCAGTGCAGGAGTCCAAGTTTGGCAGTCGTCCAAACTTTAGTTTGGCAGAGGAGTAATACGCGGCCCCTGTTATTACCTAAAAAGTTTATGGTTATTTGGACTATCGATTTTGAGGGCCATAAAAGACTTTGGAAGCTTTCAAATTAAGTTTGTAGTAGGCGCTTTGCGCGCCTAAGTTTGTAGTAGGCGCTGAGCGCGCCTAAGTTTGTAGTAGGCGCTGAGCGCGCCTAAGTTTGTAGTAGGCGCTTTAGCGCCTAAGTTTGTAGGCGCTTTAGCGCCAAACTTGGACGACTGCCAAACTAAAGTTTGGACTCCCCCGACTGCCAAACTAAAGTTTGGACTCCCCCAAACTAAAGTTTGGACTCCCCCCAAACTGACTAAAAATTTGATCATCGAGTATAAGCAATGACATTTGCAGATGGATTGAGTTGACGGTATAATGCCGCCTCACAAAATTTCATTTGTGTTTATACACGACTCGCAGAGTTTTGTTCTCTCAGAGCAAGGCTTTAGCCTTGCAGTCATTTTTCATTTTTCATTTTTCATTTTTCATTCACAGTAGCGCGAGGTAAAAAACATGTTGAAAAAAATCGCTCCGTTTTTTCTGATGTTAATTTGGTCAGCCGTGTCCTTTGCAGCGCTGCCGCCGGGGCCGGGCTTGTCGGGTTTTTGGCAGGGCTATGAGGATGGCGGTGCGCCCATTGAGGGACAGTTTTACCTAACCCAAAAGGATGTCAAGGGCGAAAAGGGCGAAGTTGAGAGCGAGACGAAGTCTTTTCTTTCTTGGTATGGGGAACAGCGGACTCAATATCCAGATTGGGCGACCATTTTTCACGGGGAAATTCACGAAGATGGGACAATCAGCGGCTACTGGACGGATGTCCCTAAGGGGCAATGGTTCCGGAATAGCGGCTTTCTGGAAATAAAAATGGATAACCCAAATCCTGAAAAGGCCTGTGTGCTGACGGTGACTAAGGAAGAAGGGGCCGATTTTGGGCCAACCAAGTTGGTGCGAAAATACACTAAGTGCAAATTAAATGATTAATTTGGTAATTGGTCATTGGTCATTTTTAATTGGTAATTGATAGGGTACCGATATCACCAATGCCATATCGTGTCGGGCAACCACTAGTACAGGAGAGCGGAAATTCCCGTACCACCAGCCAACAGCTAAAGCAGTCGTCTGAAAGCTAAAGTACCCTAAAGGGTACTACAAGAAATCAGTAGGCTTTAGCTTAACGATGCTTTTAGCCAACGGCTTTAGCCGTTGGCGTTGGGGTGGCATGGAAACTTCCGCCTTACTGTACTAGGGATTGCCCCTACAAACCGTCATGTAATGTAGGGGCAATCCTTTATGGTTGCCCGAACGATATGGCATTGACCGATATCACCCATTACCAATTAATTAGCCGTTACTAATTACCCATTAAAAGCAATTCCTTTGGAGAACATTTGTGACGAAATATGCCGTTAGTATTTTGCTTTTGTTGGCAACTTTGGTTGGTTGTCTTGAAACTCAGGTGCCGGCAGTGAATACGCAAACCAGTCCTGGTACTGTTGTCAAGATGCAAACCAGTGTTGGTACTATTGTCATTGAGCTTAACGCGGAAAAAGCGCCCAAAACGGTTGAAAACTTTTGGCGTTATGTCAATGAGGGCTTTTACGAGGGGACTATCTTTCACCGCGTGATTGATGGTTTTATGATTCAAGGCGGTGGCTTTACAAAAGACTATCGAGAAAAACAGACGCATAAGCCGATTTCCAACGAAGCCAACAATGGGCTAAAGAATGTCCGCGGAACGATTGCGATGGCACGTACTTCTGATCCGCATTCTGCCACCGCGCAGTTTTTTATTAACGTTGCGGACAACCGCTTCCTCAATCATACCGCGCAGACTACTAGAGGCTGGGGCTACACGGTGTTTGGTAAAGTTGTTGATGGCATGGATGTGGTTGAGAAAATTAAAAAAAGTCAAACCGGTCGCGGTGGGCCTTTTCCAACGGATGTTCCGCAAACGCAGATTATTATTGAAAAGGTGTCTGTTGTTAAGTAAGGAACGGTGAGCCGGCAATGAGGTTTTTTTTCATTGAGCCGAGTCATTTGTATTATCCTTGTCGCGGGCGCATTCCCGTTTTCACGGTTAAGTAAGTACAACTCATTACGCGGATAATCGAATTGAGTACAACGATAAACGAATTGAGTACAACTCATTACGCGGATAAACGAATTGAGTACAACTCATTACGCGGATAAACGAATTGAGTACAACTCATTACGCGGATAAACGAATTAAAAACGCGGATAAACGTACTATCGATAGCATAATCGCCATCGTTATTAACAAAGTACCCGGAAAATGGGAATGCGCCCGTTTCAAACGTCAACATGGCCCTCAATTGACGCTCATCGTTATACACAAGTCTTTTGGATACTAGGTGCATTCCTGATAAGTACTTAGGATACTCGAAATAAACGGATAAAAGAGCATTGATTTTTAATAAATCCCCAACGTGGGGCCTACCAGTTAAAAGCCATAAAAATCAATTAGTTAAAAACTTATGTCTAAGGATGAGCAATTGACGAGGGTTGCTCCTTATACTGTGAACGGGTGAAATTTAGACTTTTTTCAGATTGGGGTGAAGGGAATTCATTCATAATGAACGAAACATAAAAGTCCAAATCTAAACCGTGTGCAGTATACTCAAAAAACCCAAGGTTTTGTCGAACTAGTACACTAAGGCGGAAGTTTCGATACCACCCCAACGCCAACGGCTAAAGCCGTTGTCTAAAAGCTCAAGTGCCCTAAAGGGCACTAAAGTTTAGTCGGTTTTAGCCTTCTATCGCTTTTAGCCATGAGCCCCCGCTACTGGCGGAATGGTATCGGGATTTCCGCTCTCCTGCACTAGTGCAAGATCGCGGAAGGATCCATACCACCTCAGCCAACAGCATCAGCCGTTGTCTGAAAGCTCAAGTACCCTAAAGGGCACTACAAGAAGGTCAGTCTGCTTTAACAGACTTTAGCTTTTAGCGCAGAGGAACCGCTCATGGCTGGGTGGTACGGGGATTGGAGCGATCCTGCACTAGCGTTTTAGGGCCATGTTGTGAGTGATGGCCTTATATTAACAACAACAAGTGGAACACATCCCGCTTTTTGAGATGACTCAAATAATCTTAGCTCATTCTGGCAATCAACTGGAACCTAAACGGTAGGTTTGCTGAAGTTGCTATACGGAAGGTACTTAAAATCCGTGAAAATGACTCCCAGATGTCATCTTTTCATTTTTCATTTTTCATTAGTATATCGCATCTCCTAGTGCCGGAGAGCGGAAATATCCATACCACCCCACCGCCAACGGCTAAAGCCGTGATTTCGCGTAGCGAAGTGCTTATTCGTTTATCCGCGTCCTTGTCCAAAGCGGCAAGCGTTGGATTCCTTGGCTAATTCGTTTATCCGCGTAATTCGTTGTACTCCGCGTTGTCCAAAGCTAAAGATTGCCAGGGGCGGTGCCCCTGGCTTTATTAATGTCGCCCCGTTGGGGCTTGCTTGGGGCGGGGATTGCCAGGGGCGGGGCTTGCCAGGGGCGGTGCCCCTGGCTATATTAATGTCGCCCCATTGGGGCTTGCTTGGGGTGGTGCCCTTGGCTACATCGCTTCCAAAGCTCCATCGCTATGCTGCTTCAACTTCCAACCGCGAGCCTTGTGGCGATTTGTGGACTTTCACTTGTGTGGGTAGTCGTTCGGCTAGGGCGGGTATGTGGGTAATCACGCCAATCAGTCTGTCTTGTTGTCGCAAGGATTCGAGGATTTGGGTGACGCTTTCTAGGGTTTCGGCGTCTAGTGTTCCAAAGCCTTCGTCTAAAAACAAACTGCCTAGTTCTACGCCCATTGTTTCTCCGCCAGAGAGGGTTCGTACTCGCCGCATTTCGCCGCCATTCCAGTTGTCTTCTACCCAGTATTCGCCGTTTTTCGGTTTCCTTTTTAGGGTATATCGGGAATCAGTTAGTGTTTGTAGTAGCACGGTGGCACGGGTAACTAATTCTTCTTCTAAATCTTCTAACAGGTAGGCCTGAAATTTGTCAGATTTTAGGTTGAGTGTGAGTATCTGGTAGATTTCTTCTTGGGCTTTGAGGGTAGTGAGTTTGGTTGACTGTTGTTTTTCTTGTTGTTGCTGTTCTTCGGCCATCTGAAGCCAAGTAGAGAGTTTAACACGTTGTTCATTGGCCTGTTTTAGTTGGTTTTCTACGGTTATTTTGGCTTGGCGCTGTTGTTGAATCTTGTTGTCGTCGGTGGTTTTTTTTCCAATGGCAGTGATGACGGCCTTAATATGAGTTTCTAATTCGATTTTGTTGTCCCGATGATGACGAAGGGTTGTTTCCCATTGTGTTTGTTGTTCTGGCGATGCTTTGGCCTTTAAAAAGTTGTCTTCGGTGAAGCCAACGGTTTGGAGGGCCTCTTTCCAACAGACGTGGCGTTGTTCTTTTTCGTCATTGGCAAACTCTATTTCTCGTCTGGCGTTCTTTTCGGTTTCTTCGGCTTGGATAAAGTGATTATGGGCTCTTTGATAGGATTTGTTGGCTTTGTTGATTTGGGCTGCCAGGTTTTCTTCATATTGCTCAAGGCTTTGGGACAGTTCTTCGTAAGACTGGCCTTCGGTTTGTTGATAGATGGCCGTTTCAGCTTGCTGAAGTTGGTGCTGTTGGTGTTCTAATTCGTCGGCACTGTCTTGATCCTGCGAGAGCGTTTCGTTGTAACTCTCTTGGGCAAACCGCTGCGCCATTTCGGCTTTTTTAAGCTCAGCCTCGGCCTGTTCTTTTTGTTTGAGGACTTCATGGTGTTTTTCGTCTTGTTCTTGTAGCGTTTGGTATTCTTGCTTTAAGGCCTCGGCCTCCCAGTCGTTGGTTTGCAACACGTCACTGATGTGTTCTTGTCGTTTGGCAAGTTCGGCCTCTTTGTCGGGTAAATCTTGCAAGTTTTCTAGGGTTGTTTCGGCCCGCGTCTTGGCCGTTTGGGCGATTTGTAGGGCCTGTTTTGCCTCGGCTTTGTGTTCTTGTAGCGGTTTGATATCTACTAGGGCCATTTCTGGTAGCGGTGGCAGTTGGTGGGCCGATGGGTAGGTTCCGCCACACACAGGGCAAGTCTCACCGCTATGCAGTGAGAGTCTTAAGGTGGCCGCTTGGTTTTGTTGCATGACGGCCTCGTTGTGGGCTTGGGCATCTTGTAGCGCCGCTTGGGCTTTTTCTAGGGCTGTGGCGGCATTATTATAGTCATCGTTCGCTGCTTGCAGTTGCTCGGTGGCTTGTTGCCACTTTTGACGCGCTTGTTGGACTTGCTTTTGTTGTTCTTGCCATTGGATGAGGGTGGCGGAAATTTGTTTGAGTTGTTCTAGGCGCGTACCGCCGGGTATTGTTTGTGCGAGCATTTGCTCCGCTTCGGTTACTTGTTCAAGAGCAGCCTTGGCCCTGATTTCGGCCGTTTTGAGTTGTTGCCCCATGTAGTCCATGAGATTTGAGCGGTGGTGCTGTAGTTGTTGTTGCGCGTCGTTTAGGTTTTCCTGTGCCATCTCAACTGCTTGTTGGGTTTCGTCATAACGCGCCCTTGCTGCTTTGATTAATGCCCATTCGCCGGCAAGTCGATCTACTTTTTGCGCTTGTTGTAGGCGTTGTTCCAATAGGGCCATGTCGTCGGATTGTTGGTTGAGCGTTGTCAAATTTATTTTCCAGACGGATAAACGCTTAATCTGTTCAAACAGCCTTTCTTCATCATCCAGCACTCGTTGGGCATTGGTGGCATTGATTTGGAGTTGAGGCTGGTTTTGTTCTAGGTTTTCAAGCTTCTGTTTATTTTCAATCACTTCCTGTTGTTTGGGCACTTGGATGTCAGTCAAGACTTGCTCTGTTCCTTCGCGCTCGGCTTTGTATCGCTTGGCGCGTTGACTGGCTTCTTGACGCATTTGTTCAAATATTTCAAAGCCGGCTAATTGGCGCAGTAATTCTCGGCGTTTTCGGGGTTCTCCTTTGAGGAATTCGTCAAATTTTCCTTGGGGGAGTAGGATGACGCGAATGAAGGTGTCGAAGTTCATCTGTAGGATGTCTTCTATATTTTTGGTGCGATCACATCGTTCCCATGAGCCTTCTTGGAGTTTATCAAGCAGAAAATCCGTTTTGGCGGTTTCGGCGCGTTGTTGGCATGTTCTGATGGCTTTGTATTCGGTTTGTTGCACCGCAAATTGAAATTCGACTTTTAGTTCAGTTGCGCCTTGGCTGATTAATTCGGTGCCGCTGGCGCTTTTGCCTAAGCGGGCCACTTTTCCGTAAAGGGCAAAGGTGATGGCGTCGAGCAAAGAGGATTTGCCAGCGCCGGTGGGGCCGGTGATGGCGAATAAGTCAAGGGTGGAGAAGTCGAGTTCTTGGCGTTTGCGGAAGCTGGTGAATCCTTCAAAAGGGGCTTTGCACGTGGGATTGCCCCTACGAACCGTCGTGTCATGTAGGGGCAATCCTTTATGGTTGCCCCTTCGATATTGGCTTATCGATAAATACCCTAAAATTTAGGCTTCAGTACTTATCAGTTATCAGATATGCTGTGATGGTGTTTTACGATAGGTAATATGGCCCCTAAAATAGCTAATAACAAGTGTAATGATTTATGGGAGTGCTGCGAATTGTGGATAAGTACAGCGATTGTGGATAAGTACAACGAATTACGCGGATAAACGAATTGTGTGTGATAAGTACAACGAATTACGCGGATAAACGAATTGTGTGTGATAAGTACAACGAATTACGCGGATAAACGAATTGTGATAAGTACAACGACACAAGCGCGGATAAACGAATTGTGGGAATAAACAGTGCCTTAAGTAAGTGAAAGGGTGTTTGTCGTATACGCTCGCTTAGTTGCTAAAGCAACTACTACAAACCTTTCTGTTGCTAAAGCAACTACTACAAACCTTTCTGTTGCTAAAGCAATTACTACAAACCTTTCTGTTGCTAAAGCAACTACTACAAACCCTTCTGTTGCTAAAGCAACTACTACAAACTCTTATGAGAGTTGCTAAAGCAACTACAAACTCTTATGATAGAGAGTTGCTAAAGCAACTACTACAAACAAATCTTGGACTCCAGTGATCACTGCCAAGATAAATCTTGGACTCCAGTGATTTCTTGATGTAATTCTTCAAAGGCCTGTAAAACGGCCGGCTTGAGGGTGTCTTCGCGTTCATTCCAGTAGCGCTGAAATTCGAGTACTGCGTCAAATTGATTGGGGGCAGGGGCCTCTGTTGGTTGTTCTTGTTTTATTTTCAGGTACTTAGCTTCAATCATTAAGGCTTGGGGACATATTTTCCGCACTTGATCCGCTAAACCTATTTGGGGGCCATTCAGTTCAATAATAACTTTCAGAAATCCCGGATGCTCTTGGTTGGCTTCTAGGGTTTCTTCTAGGTTGGATTCGTTACATTTAATCACTTTCAATGGTTTTGGACAAGGGAGTGGTTTAAATTCTACTTGGGCCGGAGAACCCGGTTCTATCGTTACCAAGTTAAAGCCTTTGTCTTCGCCAGCTTCTCCAAAGTCTACTTGTATCAATGAGCCTGAGTAGTAGGTGGGGGCCGCGTTGGGAATTTGTTGTGGTTTGTGGATGTGTCCCAAGGCAATATATTGGGCATCGGGCGGTAACGTTTGTCCAGCTAGACTGTAAGTGTCTCGTGTGTAGTAGTCTACTTCGGAGTAGGCGCGTTTTGCGCCTTCAATCGTCAGGTGGGCCATTACTACGTTGACGCTATCTTCTCGAAAGCCGCTGGCTAAGTTGTTAAATAGGTAGGCCACTGTTTGTTTATAGTGTTGGCGTTGCTCTAGTTCGTCCTTTTCCCATAAGTCTTCTGCTTTTAGTAAGCGTCTTTCGGAGGCAAATGGCATGGCGGCCACACAGAGTTTGCCATTTTGGGTTTCTATTTGAATAACGCCGCCTTTGTTGGCTTTTTTGGGCCGGCCTAAGGCCGAGACGCCTATATGGGAGAGGAGTTGTGAGATACCTTCAATGCGAAAGGCGGAGTCGTGGTTGCCGGCAATGATGACGGCCGGTATGTTGGCTTCTCGCAGTCGGCAGAAAAAGCGATAGGCCACTTTTTCAGCGTCGGCGGGTGGGCTTGGGCCGTCAAAGATGTCGCCAGCAACTAATACCGCATCCACTTCGAGGATTTTGGCGACTAAAAATAATTCATCGAGTTGATATTCGATTTCTGGGGTGCGATCGATGCCTTTGAGTCGGCGGCCTAAATGCCAGTCAGATGTGTGAATTAGGCGCATGAGGTTTTGGTATAGGAATGAAAAATGAAAAATGAAAAGCAACTACAAGGATTCGTTATAATAAAGGATTAGTTCGTCGCGTTTAAAAATATTTTCCATCTTTTCTTATAACGAATCCCT
This sequence comes from Candidatus Parabeggiatoa sp. nov. 2, assembly GCA_002085445.1. Lineage (GTDB taxonomy): Bacteria > Pseudomonadota > Gammaproteobacteria > Beggiatoales > Beggiatoaceae > Parabeggiatoa. The sequence goes on along the minus strand of NBMI01000096.1, from coordinate 2,503 downwards.
GTAGGCACGCTTTTATCAACGAATCCCTGTAGGCACGCTTTAATCCTTTCTTATAACGAATCCCTGTAGGCACGCTTTAATCCTTTTTTATAACGAATCCCTGTAGTTTGCTTTAATCCTTTTTTATAACGAATCCCTGTAGTTTGCTTTTATAACGAATCCCTGTAGTTTGCTTTAATCCTTTTTTATAACGAATCCCTGTAGTTTTCTTATAACGAATCCCTGTAGTTTGCTTTCATCCTTTTTTATAACGAATCCCTGTAGTTTTCTTATAACGAATCCCTGTAGTTTGCTTTTTTTATCCTTTCTTATAACGAATCCCTGTAGTTTGCTTTTATCAAGTCAGACAACAGCAAATTACCGTCCGCTTGTTGCAGAACCTATTGAATGTTGCCTCAAAACAGAATTAACGGCCATTGACTGCGCCAACCTTGCCATTGTCGGCATAACCGGACTCTGATTTTGTACCAACTTTGTCGGCTTAGCAAACTGACCGATGACATCCAATTGCGTCATAAGCAATTGAGTTTGATTAATAAAATCCGCTTGGATTTCATCGGATATCGGCATCGCGAGCGGCAAATCTACATACTGCGGATCAACAGCCACATCATCCCGTTTAATTTCATAATGCAAATGAGGCCCCGTTGTTCGCCCACTTTGACCCACATAACCAATAATTTGTCCTTGGATAACCTCATCACCAACACTCAAATCCTCAGCATACTTTGACAAATGTGCATACAAAGAAAGAACCCGCCCATTATGTTCCAAAATAATAACCTTTCCATACCCACCTTTTCGGCCCACAAACTTAACAGTCGCATCCCCGCCAGCAACGAGGGGCGTACCCCAAGGTGCCGCATAATCAATGCCACTATGAAAAGAATATCTTCTAGAAATAGGGTGCATACGCTCACCAAAAGGAGAACTAATTCTAGTATATTCGACCGGGGCGCGGAGTAAAGAAACTTTCTGTAAACTATCACCTATCGGCGTGTAATAACCCGTGTAACCACTAGCATCAGTATAACGCAAGGCACGATTAACTTTACCATGATTAACAAATTCAGCCGCCAACATCTTACCCTCTTTTACCTCCTCCTCAAACCAATGTTGTTCATAAATAACATTGAATTGATCGCCCGCTTGAACACCAAGAGCAAAATCAATCTTCCACTGAAATATTTCAACCAACTGAGCCAGTATGTGACTTGATAAATTCGCTTTTTGTGCCGCAACTGAAAGAGAACTCTCAACAACACCGTGAATAAAGACCGTTTCGACACGCACACCTTGTCGCCGAATTTCAGTCACAAACCCGCCACCTTCTTTATAAACATGTAACTCCTTGGAGTCTTTCAGCGCCAAAACAAGCGTTTCAATATTTCCATTGAGATCATGCTTGATATGCAAATGTTGACCACGATGAAGTTGACGTAATTGTTCAGCATTCCCACCCAATTTAAGAATATGACGCAATTGTGTTTTATTAAAACGATGTTTTTTAAAAACCCGCGACAAATTTTCACCTGGCTTGAGACGAAGATGTAACCAAGGTAAGGAGGAGGTTTTAGCTCGGAGTATTGGATGAAGCAAATCAACTTTTTTGACGACCGTTGAAGCCGGCACCTCTGATTGGACAACGGTAGCCGTAGAAGTCGATCGCAAAATAGGTGTACTTTTGGCGGAAGCCAACAACGCTGCTTTGGGAGTGATATACGCTGGCGCTTGAAGCTTGGTGGCCGACAAATCTGGTTTGGCAGCAATAGACGACGTGGGTGTCCGAAACAGATAAGATTGAAGCGGTAAAAACTCAGTTAAAGCACTGGGACTACCAAACCACCATAGCAACGGCAACAGGATGAACAGGCTTATCACCAAGAATTTAGAACTTGACCAACGGGAGGCGGGACGTGGTTTTAAATGCAAACCATATTCAACGCCCAAATCAGACCCCTCAATTTTAAAAGGGAGAGTAGAACGACGAGATGAGAGCCAGTCTACCACCACCTCTTTAAAAGAACGACGCGGCTTAAAGACACATTTGACCTTATGTTTTAACCCACCAAGAGGATTCAGATTTTTTTTAGGTTGCATGTAATTCATTGTCCTTACAGCAAAATATTGGTAATAGGTAATTCGTTTGTAGTAGGCGATTTATCGCCTCACGCAAACAACTAGGAGTTCAAACTTTGCTCCCGTTTTTTATCGCTCCAACTAAAGCTTAAGTACCCTAAAGGGCACTAAAAGAGGTTAGTAGGCTTTAGCCTACTTTAGCTTTCAGTTGGCTGGTGGTGGTACGGGAATTTCCGCTCTCCTGCACACTTTGCTCCCGTTTTTTATCGATCCAACTTTTTAGTTTGGCAGTCGTCCAAACGTTAGTTTGGCAGCCTCCGTCCAAACTTTAGTTTGGCAGCACCTAGTACAGTAAGGCGGAAGTTTCCATACCACCCTAACGCCAACGGCTAAAGCCGTTGTCTAAAAGCTTAAGTACCCTAAA